>JBGAPB010000338.1:0-6892 GCA_044221525.1 Blastocatellia bacterium
CAAAGACGCAAAGGCTGCGCCGGTTTGCGGCGCAATATCGAAACCGACCTGGTCAGTGGTGTTGACGCCCAAAGCGCCAACCGTGGTCATCTGGCCGCCGTTCGGAGAATTCGGAGTCCCGCCAATCGAACCCTGCAAAGCCAGGGTGTCGAGGTTCGAATCAATCACATATAAAGTCGTCGAAGCCGTGCCGGCAAAACTGTTGGTGTAAGCCGCCGCCACAATGTTTGGATTCGCCGCTGCGTTTGCATCGCCTGCTGCGTAAGCCAGATTGGTATCAACTGCGGCCAGCCCGCCGTTGTTTGGATTCAGCCTTAAATTCTGTTCGCTGTCGCTGACGGATCGAATGCGGTCTGGAACCGGATTGAAGTCAAAAACCGAATGAATTGCCGACAAGCACCGGACTAAACGGAGCGTTCCCGACAGGTGTGGCCTGGGCTGAAGTGGTGTTGATCGTGTAAATCCGGCTGGCGTTGGTCATAGCAAACAGTTGTCCTGTCGCCGGTCGAAAATCTATTCCAAAAACCGATTCTCCGCCTTGCAACCCTGTGATTGTGCGAGAAGCGACTGTGCCGGGCGTGCCGCTGTTGAAGCAAAAGTTGATTGTTTGTGTTGACGGCGTAAATTGTTTCAACCCGCGTGACGATGGCAATGCCGCAGACCGTATCGGTTCCGCCGATCGCGCCGATCATCGTTGATGCGCCTGTCGTCAGGTTGATCGAATACAGAGACGAAGTCGTCGCTCCCTGTGGAGTCAACGAAGCCAATGCCACGTCACCGGGCGCGGAAATGTCGAAACCGACTTGATCTGTAGTGTTTACTCCCAACGCGCCGACGGTGAACAACTGGCCTGTGTTTGGGGAAACCGGCGAAGCGGCAACAGAACCTTGCCACACCAAAATATCCAGATTGGAATCAATGCCGTAAAGAGTTGTGGTAGTCGAAGCATTGAAATTGGCCGTGTAGGCGGAACCCACGACATTTGGGTTGGCGTTGGCGTTGGCGTCGCCTGCGGCGTAAACCAGATTGCCGTCGGTTCCTACTGCGCCTGTGTCGGGGTGCAGCCGTAAATTTTGATCGGCATCGCTGACCAGACGAATGCGGTCAACCGTTGGATTGAAATCAATTCCGAATGAGCTTCCGGTTAAGGCAGGCGAGAAAGGCGCGCCGCCAATGGCAGTCACAGCGCCAGTTGAAGTGTTGATAGTGTAAATTCGGCTGGCGTTGCTGATGGCATACAACTGCCCGGTGCGCGGGCGAAAATCAATGCCGGTGATCGTTTCTCCTGGGGGAGACCGGTTATTGCCACTGTGCGAATGATCGCACCGGGAGTAATGCTGTTAAAGTTAATGAGATTATTTCCGGCAGTAACGGCATAAACCGTTCCCTCCATCTCAGTAATCGGAGAAAGACCGTTGGCTTCTGTTGTCTGGATAAAATAACCGCCGAGCGAGAACATCGGCAAAGCCAGTAATCCAGCCAGAATCATTACGATTGTAGATTTGAATAGTGGGTTGTGGCGTTTCATCTTCGTCATTGGGCAGACCTCCTCTGTCAGAGCTACTAAGCTCCGGTCGTTGATTGAGATGTTGGATATTCGTAGGCAGGTAAACTCTGACTTTTGATTGCCTCCCTCATTCTCCCGATTTATTTAGTGTTCGTGACCTTGGATCCGATTTTTGACCTGCCTTTTGTGTAGAAATTCAGCTAACACAAGAAGCTTCAATCTAAGTAGAGTGTGAAAAAAGCGCACCGACGAAACAAACCTCTTGCCTAAAGCAGACGCAACTTACTTGGCCAGTCCATATAAACGCTACCCAAGTCCCTGTCTGTCTACAATTGAGTCTCTTTCTTTGGGCAAAGCTGTTTCAAGACTTTTTGTGTACTAATGTTTTATATGCAAAAGCCAATGTTAGTAATCACCGTCACACACTATTCGTAACGAGAGGGCAAATCGGTTTTATGGTTTGCAACTTTTTTTCTTAATTGGTCGAAACAAGTGTCTTTGCGCATTCACCTACGAAAGGCTTCTGTTTCGGATTCGGCTGACGAGAAGATTGGCTGAAACAGCATTGATGGTAAGAATTGGGATGAGGTATTTGCAGCCTGTGCAAAATAAACTTGAATTGAATCAACAGTTTCACGCCAAGCCAAGCCGCAAAGAGAAGGAATGTGCTGCAATTCACCACAAGCACTTCCCCTCTCTTTATGACTTTGCGTCTTAGCGGTTTGGCGCGAGATTCCAAGCAATTTGCTCGTTGGGAAACCCGGACTTATTGCTCAATCAGTCTGTAACTGACGAACGCCAATTGCTTGCTGTCCGGCGACCACGAAGGAACGTTGATGGTTCCCTGCCCGCCGAAGAGTTTGGCCAGTACCTGGATTTCTCCTCCGCCGACGGGGATCAAGCGCAACATCACATCTTTGTTTGCCGGGTGGCCTTCGACGTTCGGCTCGAAGGTGATAAACGCCAGCCACTTTCCATCCGGCGAAGGATGCGCAAACCAGTTGTTGTAACCATCTTTGGTAATCTGAGTTTGTTCGCTGCCGTCGGGCTTCATTCTCCAGATTTGCATCAAACCGGTGCGAACCGAGTTGAAGTAAATGTACTGACCATCGGGCGAATAATCCGGCCCGTCATCTAAACCGTCGGCAGTCGTCAGCCGTTTTTCTTCGCCGCCTTCAATCGGAATCGTGTAAACGTCAAAGTTACCATTGCGGTCAGCGCAGTAGGCCAGCGTCTTGCCGTCGGGCGACCAGCCGTGCCAGTACGACGGCGCAAGCTGCGTGATGCGGCGCGGAGTTCCTCCACCAATCGGCAAAACATAAATAAGCGAGCGTCTTTGTTCCTGAGATTGATCGCTGATCGCCAGCCAGTTTCCGTCCGGCGAAATTCCATGGTCGTTGTTGCAGCGAATGGCAAAACCCGTGTCCAAAGTTTCCGGCTCTCCACCAGTTACAGGAAGCTTCATCATTCGCCCACCCTGGTTGAACAAAAAGTATTTGCCATCGCGCGACCAGTTGGGAGCTTCAAAATGAGCGCGTTTGGTGTAAACGACTTTGCGATCTTTTGAGCTGATGGCGATGGTTTCCAGAGTGCTTTCAACAATCGGAGCCGGGCGCTGTTTGATTTCTACGTTTGAGAAAACGGCTTTTTCAATGGCGTTGTTGTCGTGAGCGCAGACCGCCAGCCCGACGTAAAACGTTCCGGTCAGATTGATGCGGAACGAACCGCCTGCCGATTGGAGTTGCTCGTCATCTTTGGCAATAGACATCCAGACGTAATCACCGCGTTTTTCAATTTGCAGTCGGCGCGGAGCTTTGACGTTGGATTGAATCTCGCGTGTCGGCCCTCCTTTGGTTTCGCGATATTGCAACGAAGTCAGTCCGTCGCCATGCAACGCCGCGTCCGCATAAGGCGAATCGGCGTCCAGCGTTTGGCGAATGACCAGCGCGGCTTTGCGATGAGCGTTGCCGCCCGTTCCCAGAATGCTGATGTCTGCCGCAATCGAAAGATCGCCCGAAACCCGCTTCCAAACGTAATGAAATCCATCCGTTGTCGCCCACATGTTTTCGCCGCCGCCAGCCACGGTGTAAGTCTTTTTGGCCGCGTCGTATTCAACAGAGCCGGGCATTTTGACCGTGCCTACGTCTGAACTTTTTTCAAACAAGCCAATCGCCGGTTGTTGAGTTGGCGTTTGTGGAAAGAGTAGGCCAGCCAGAATGAGAATCGTTGAGATGAAAAGTTTCATGTTTGCCTCTTGGTCGCCAGCGCCAGTGACTCTGTGTCAGTAACCCGACTGTGAGAAAGGGCTTTGTTTTTGCGGAAAAAGCCCTTGCTTACACGCGGGCTACTGACACTTGCATTTGGCCGTTAAAATTTCAGCAGTTCCAAAAATCGCATGCTGACGGGAATCTGTTCGATGGAAGTCGGTGATTCATCTTCTATGAAATACCACTTCACACCAGCTTTTTGCGCGGCCTTCAAAATCTCCGGCCATTTCATGATCCCGGAACCGATGGCTACGTCGTTCTTCACATCCGATTGGCCGGTCAACAATCCTGTCGGAGTGCCGGGTCGCATATCCTTGACGTGCATCAACTCAAACCGGCTGCCGTATTTTTCCAGCAGCTTCACTGGGTCTTGCTTGGGATGCACAACCCAGAACACATCCATTTCAACTTTGACGTTCTCAGGCTTGGTTTCGGTCATCAGCAAATCGAACAGAGTGCCTGAGCCGTGCGGCTGAAATTCGTAACCGTGAATGTGATAGAAAAATTTCAATCCATGTTTAGCCAGAACTTCACCAGCTTTGTTAAACACAGCGGCGGCTTCGCGCGCAGTCTTTTCGTCGAATTGACCCTGATGCGGAATCCAGGCGCAACCGGCGTATTGCACGCCCAAGGCCTTGGCTTCGCGGNAGAATCTGCTCGATGGAAGTCGGTGATTCATCTTCGATGAAATACCACTTCACGCCAGCTTTTTGCGCGGTCTTCAAAATCTCCGGCCATTTCATGATCCCGGAACCGATGGCTACGTCGTTCTTCACGTCCGATTGGCCGGTCAACAATCCTGTCGGAGTGCCGGGCCGCATATCCTTGACGTGCATCAACTCAAACCGGCTGCCGTATTTTTCCAGCAGCTTGACGGGGTCTTGCTTGGGATGAACGACCCAGAACACATCCATTTCAATTTTGACGAATTCGGGTTTGGTTTCGGCCATCAGCAAATCGAACAATGTTCCAGCACCCTGCGGCACAAATTCGTAACCGTGAATGTGGTAGAAAAATTTCAATCCGTGTTTGGCCAAAGCTTCACCGGCTTTGTTAAACACAGCGACGGCTTCACGCGCAGTCTTTTCGTCGAATTGCCCTTGATGCGGAATCCAGGCGCAACCGGCGTATTGCACGCCCAGGGCCTTGGCTTCGCGGGCGACAGCTTCGGGGTCTTTGGCAAACTGGTCGAAGCCGAAATGCGCGCTGATCGGTTTCAATCCTTTGCCGTCAAGCTGCTTTTTGAAATCTTCCGGTTTGAGTTTGTATGTGCCTGCCAGTTCGACGTACTGAATTCCCAAATCCCGCACGCGGTCGAGCGTTCCTGTCACGTCTTTGGCAAACTGATCGCGCAGACTGTAAAGCTGCAAACCCAGCGGCCCTTTGAAGCTTGCGCCCAAACCAGTCGCCGGTTTCAGCATTCCCAAATCGGCCAGCCATTCTTCAAAGCGTTTTGGCCAAGTGCCAAACGGAATGCCGTCCCGCGGCTTGATGCCTCCGCCGTGGCCACCGTGCGCGTAAATGTGCAAATCGGTTTGCACTCCCGCTTTGAATAATGAATCGTGAAATTCGACGGTCTGTTTGGCGTGAAAAGCGTCGTCCAATCCGGCGCTGGTCAAAAACGCAGGCGCGGAATCAGGCTTGGCCGTAATGTCCATCGGCGCCCAGCCAGGATAAACCAGACCGACGAAATCAGGGCGGCAGCTTTGGCGTTCCACTGGATCGGCAGCGTCAGGTTTGCCGCGATCAAAACGAATGTCGGCCAGCGCAGCCAATGCGCCTCCGGCTGAAAAGCCCAAGACACCGACGCGGCTGGGATTAACTCCCCATTCGCGCGCACGCTGGCGCACTATGCGAATGGCGCGTTGCGTATCCTGCAAAGCTTCGCCTTCGACGGTGTATTTGTAATTCGGAGTAAAAGCCAAACGATATTTCAGAATGAAGACGTGAACGCCCATTCCGTTCAGCCATTCCAGCAAGTCCGTGCCTTCCGAACCCCAGACCAATTGGCGGTGGCCTCCGCCGGGAGCCACAACCAGAGCCGCGCCAGTCGCCTTGTTCGCTGGCGCAAGGTGAACTTCGATTGAAGGGTTGTGGACGTTGACGATGGAAGCAATGCGCTGCCCCGGTTGCGGATTGGGCGGCGTGGTGACTTCTTTTTCATTCGCGCCTTGCAACGTCGGATGACCGCTTGGCCACAGGTAAATGGTTTGCGGTGTAGTTTGCGCCTGTGCCGCAAAGGCAGCCGAAGCAATCAACACCAACAGCAGCAGAAACTGAATTGTCTTGCGAAGCATAAGCTGGCAGTCCTTTCTAATCTAAGTAACGCGGCCAGAATACTGTTGGCCGACAGGTTGTTTTGGAACAGTTGATTCGGGTAATTTCAGCCCGCGATATGACAAAAAGTGAAGAGAGAATTTATGCCGAAAAAATTAAAAGAGATACCAGCGCTGAATGACGAAACAGCCGAGCGTGAATTTTGGGCAGCCAACGACTCGACCGATTTCGTTGACTGGCAATCGGCTGAATCAGTCGTTTTGCCAAAACTAAAGCCGACCACGCGAACCATTTCGCTCAGAATTTCCGCCTCGATGCTGGCTAAAATCCGCCTCGTTGCCAATAAACGCGATGTGCCTTATCAATCACTCATCAAATCATTTTTGCAGGAGCGGATTGACGAAGAGCTAAAACTATCCAAAGCCTAACCCGTAGTTCAATTTTCCAACAAACCGACGTTGACCCATTGGCCGGTTTTGGCGCTAACGAAAATCGCTTCGCCCAGAGCCAGTTCGTAATGACCGTCTTCAAAAGTGGGAAAGTCAGGTTTGGCGGTGAAATCGCCTGCCTGCAAGTAACGATAAACTGCGTGGTAAAGCTGTTTGAAGGTGTCCGGAAAACCTTCGTTGTGGCCGCCTGGATACGAAGTGAACTGCCGTGCCTCTGCCGCCAGCAGCGCAGGGTCTTTCAACAGCAATTCGTTCGGACGGTCACGATGACCGATCAGCAATTCGTTCGGACGTTCGCTGTCCCAGTTGAGCGACGAACACGAGCCGTCAATTTCAAAGCTCAGGCGATTTTTGCGCCCGGCGCTAACTTGCGAAACGGTCAGCACACCTCG
>JBGAPB010000339.1:0-6293 GCA_044221525.1 Blastocatellia bacterium
TTGCTGCGGCCTTTTCCTTTTCCCTCAGACGGCGGATCATCTCCCGGATACTGTCCGGGTCTTTGACCTCTTTTTCTTCTTTCAGGTAAAGCTCCAACTCAGCGGCGGCGGCGGCAAAGCGCCCTTGTTTTTCATAAATTCCAGCCAGATAAAAATGGGCTTCTGCGGCAGCGGCTCCGCCTAATTGCAGGGCTTTTTTGAAGGCTGCTTCGGATTCAGGCAGTTGCTTATTCTGACGGAAAGCCAACCCCAGCATCATTTGGGCATTCGCATTTGTTGGATTGAAGCTGGCCGATTTGCTCAGGGATTCAATGGCCGAGGGCAACTGGCTCAACTTTAAGTAGGCGACCCCAAGCGCGTAATGGCTGGCTGCCGCACGCGGATTCACCTTTACGGCGTGCAGCAACACAGGCAAGCCTTCTTCAAAGCGTCCTGCCTTAATCAGCTCTTTGCCTAGCAACTCCAGAGCCAGGAAATAGTCAGGAAATAAATCCAGCGACTGTTTCAGTGCGGCCACACCATCTTCAGTATGTCCATCGCGAAAATTCCTTGTGCCACTTTCATAAAGCGCGCGCGCATCTTCAGGTACATTTTGAACAAAGACTGTATCGGATCGTGGTTCGGACGATTTGTTCGGCTTGAATTTCAGAACTATGTCTAACGGATAGCTTTCAGTGCCACCCGGTCGAACTCGCACTGACTGCAATTCGATCCAACCAGTTTCGAATTCCTGATATGGCGTGCCTGTGGTTTCGACGCGAAACTGATAACGTCCCGGGCTCAAGCCTCGGACGAAAAATTGGCCGCTTCCATCCACAAAAATAGTGCGAATAGGCTGGAAGTTCTCATCAATAGCCAGCACCCGTACGTTCGGCACGCTACGGCCTGAAGTATCACTCACTCTGCCGATGACGACGAATTTCTGGAATGGCAACGGATTGAATAACAAGCTAAGCAAAAGGATTGGTAAAAACATGACGGATACCTCAAAAGTCCAATCGGTCAAGGTGTCTTGGTTGGGTTTTTGATTTTGGCTTCATCGGCCCTGGTGTTGAATTGCTGATAGCTGCCGAATTCAAAGAGCACATCCCAATTCAAACCATCGAACAGATCAGCTCTCCCGCCCGCGTTCATTCGTATCAGACTGGGAACCCAGGCTCCGTCCGGCTGGCGCACCTGCTGGTAAATCAACGCCGCTTCATCGCGTGGAGCGGTTGACTGAACCAGATCGAAGGCCGCCGCTGAAGCTGGCCAGCCTTCCAACCTGGTCAGCACTTTGTCTGTTTGGTCTATCCACACCGTGCCAACCAGATTGGCAATGTAACGCTGATTAGGAACAAGTTTGACTCCGGGGCGGTAGCGGTAATTAAGAATCACCATTTCACGGTTGCCGATTTTTTCCATTCGTGGGGAGAAGAAGTCACACGAACGTAGAAAAGTGGGAATGTTGATTGAAACGTAACCAACCTTGCCCGCATATACGCCGGTTACTCCTGCTGAAACATAGCTGCCGGTTTGATCGTCGGAATTTTCGCCGGTTGCGGGCTTTTCCTTAGAGCGCAGCTTTTCTGCTTCTTCCAATTGTTTTGCGGCGTGTTTGCGTTCGTCCGAAATGGTGCGCGATTTGATGCCGTTACGGCTGAGCGTGATCAGCACGTGTTCGCCGCGAATCGGATAAGCCTCAAAGACCTGTTCTTCGGTGTAAATGGAGTTGCCGCTGGCGTTTAGAACTCGGTGAATCTTTTTCAACTGGTAAGTGTAATCAAGCAGGTTTTTGTGCAGTGCCGCGCCATTGGCGTCAGCCTTCTGTAACAGGTCAACGTATTCGGAAGGCAGCGGAGGCAGCGGCGCCAATGTGGCGGCTGGTTTGGCTTCATCATCAATGTTTTTGTGGCCAGTCGAATCGGCTTCGGGCTGTACAGCCACAACAGTCGAAGGTGCGGAGTTTTCCGTCGCAGCAGCAGGGCCGGATGAAATGACAGGTGGCGCAGATTGAATTTTTTCTTTTTCTTTCAAATTGGCGATCATCGCCTTGATCTGCGTTGTGTCTTTAACGTTCTTGGCATCTTTCAGGAAAAGCTCCAATTCCTGCCAGGCTTCGCGGTAACGTTCTTCTTTGTTGTACAGACCGGTCAAATAGTAATGAGCTTCTGACGCAGCTTCTCCGCCAAGTTGCAGTGCCTTTTTGAATGCGGCTTCTGATTTGTCCAGGGACCCGCTGTTTCCGTAAGCCAGTCCAAGCATCATCTGAGTGTTCGGGTTGTTGGGTTCAATCTGTTCGGATTTGTCCAGCCATTCGATGGCCTGCGGCAATTGGCTGAGCTTCAGGTTGGCAACGCCCAATGCATAAAGACTGCGCGGAGCGCGTTTGTTGATCTCAGTGGCGTGGGTCAAAACGGTTATTGCTTCGTTGTACTGGCCGGCTTTGATGTACTCCAAGCCCACCTTTTCCAGTGCGTCAAAGTAATCGGGGAAAATCTCAATAGCTTTTTTCAGGGAGTTGATGGCCTGGTCTGTTTTGCTTTCTTTTAGGTTTTTGATTCCGCGATCCATCTCCTTTTGTGCGGCTTTGGGGACATCCTGCGCAAAAACGGTTCCGGCTTTGCCTGATGGCGACTCACTCTTTTTGTACTTCAGGGTGATGTCCAGAATAACGTCTTCATTCCCGCCTAAGCGCCTTAAGGCCTGCAATTCCAATTGCTGGGAATGTTCTTGATAAGGCGTGCCGGTGGTTTCAATGCGAACTGTAAACCTGCCCTGCTTGATTCCTTTCAGAGTGAAACGTCCTCCTGTATCAACGAACGCGGTATAAATTGGCTGAAAGTTTTCATCAACGACTGAAACTCTAACGCCGCTGACCGATTGGCCATTGGGCGCTCGGACTATGCCGATCAACGAAAAAGATGCTGAAGTCTGGCCAACACCTGTGACGGTTGCCGTTAAAAGCAAAAATAGCAAAATTACGAGCCGCGAAATCCCAAGCGGCATGACGGATGAACCAGAGTGCATAATTTCCTCCGAACGAAAGGCAAGTTTGAAGACTTTTTGAACGCGGCGATTGTAACAATGTGCAGAGCTTGTCGCCAATCAATTTTCCTGATGGCAACGATGGAAAACCCGCGTCCTGCAACGCTGTTAAGATCAAGGGGTCATTGCTGGACATATCCGGTATGACTGGGTAGATTGGCGCTCCAGTGGTTTCTAAATCATCAAATCTCAAAAGCAAATTATGAAATACTCTGAAATAGTCGAGGCCGAAGGCCATCTGGTTGATTCACAGATTTTGTCCAAAGTCATGGATCGCGTCATCGAATGCGGCGCGGTTTATGAAGTCATGGATTTCGATCTTGGTCGCACCAACGAGCAGTTTTCTCACCTGCAATTGCGTGTCATTGCGCCCAGCGAAGACATTCTGAACAAAACTCTTGAAGAATTGATCGAGCTTGGCTGTTATCAAAAACAGGTTCACGACGTCACACTCAAACCCGCGCCTATGGATAGAGTTGTGCCGGATGATTTTTACTCGACGACGAATCACAGGACGTTTGCCAGGATTGCGGGTTCGTGGCTGGAAGTCGGCAAACAGCGAATGGACGCCGTTATCGTCATCACTGAGTCAGTACCGGAAGCGGTAGCGACCGGGCCGGTGGTGAAAGTCGAATGCCGCAAGCTGCGTGATGTGAAGCAAGGCGATCAGATTGTCTGCGGCGCTCACGGCATTCGCATTCAGCCGGAGTTCAAGGAGCGAGACCGGCTTGGGTTTGCCTTCATGGCCAACGACATTTCCTCCGAACGCCGCACGGAAACCGCAGTCAAAAAAATCGCAGCGATGATGCGTCAGGTCAAAGCCGATGGCGGGCGCATTGTTTTTGTCGCTGGCCCGGTGGTTGTTCATACCGGAGGCACAGGAGCGTTTTGCGAAATCATACGCCGTGGATTTGCCGACGCCTTGCTGGCCGGAAACGCCATCGCCGTTCACGACATTGAGCATCAACTGTTTGGCACTTCGCTCGGCGTAGACCTGGAACACGGCAACCCAATCGAAGAAGGTCACAAAAACCACATGCGGGCCATCAACACCGTCAACCGTTACGGTTCGATTCGCGGTGCGGTCGAAGCCGGAGTCTTGAAACAAGGCGTGATGTACGAATGCGTCAAAAACAATGTGCCGTTTGTGCTGGCAGGTTCCATACGCGACGACGGCCCGCTGCCTGACACCGAAATGGATTTGATCAAAGCTCAGGAAGAGTACACGCGCCTGCTGGATGGCGCGAAGATGGTGATCTGTTTGTCTTCGATGCTGCATTCGATTGGAGCAGGGAACATGACTCCGTCGTGGGTGCGCATGGTTTGCGTGGACATCAACCCTGCAGTCGTCACAAAACTTTCAGATCGAGGCTCGGCTCAAACGGTTGGCGTGGTGACCGATGTCGGCACTTTTTTGAACTCGCTGGCGCAGCAACTTAAAGACTGAATTTTGGAGAAACGAACATGGCTAATTCAATAAAACGTGTGAAAGCAATTGCTGGACTGATTTTCTTGCTCACTTCTCTGCTGATGAATGTGTCAGCACAGGCTCCATCGCAGTCGGGCGCTGACAGGGTTCGCGAGCGATACACGAAGTACGAGTTTCAGGTTCCGATGCGAGACGGCGTCAGACTGTTCACTTCGGTTTATGTGCCGAAAGACACTTCGAAGCCGTATCCGTTTTTGCTGACGCGCACGCCTTACAGCGTAGCTCCGTATGGCGTTGACCAGTATCGAGCATCGCTTGGCCCGTCGGAGCATTTTGAAAAAGAGGGTTTCATCTTTGTTTATCAGGACGCGCGAGGCCGCTACATGTCCGAAGGCGAGTTTCAACAAGTCCGCCCGCACGTTCCGGTCAAACGTTCCAACAAAGACATTGACGAAAGCTCTGACGCTTATGACACCATCGAATGGCTGCTGAAAAACGTTCCGAACAACAACGGCAAAGTCGGGATGGTTGGAGTTTCTCAGCCAGGGTTTCATGTTGCGGCCAGCATGATTGATTCGCATCCGGCGCTGAAAGCCGCTTCGCCTCAGGCTCCGACGGCTGACTATTACATCAATGACGATGTTTACCATAACGGCGCTTTTATGCTGTCGGCGAACTTTGGCTTTTACGCCAGCTTTCGCCCGCGCAAAGGCGCTTCGGAAGTTCCTGCTCAACAACGCGTTCGATTCGATATGGGCACGCCGGACGGTTACGACTATTACCTGAAACTGCCGCCGCCGATGTCCGAATGGAATCAGAAGATGTTCGACGGCGAAGCGACTTACTGGCAGGAAATTATTGACCATCCGAATTACGACGAGTTCTGGCAGAAACGTTCGCTGTGGAAGTTTATGAAGAACGTCAATTGCGCCGTGTTGAACGTTGGCGGATGGTTTGACGCCGAAGACCCGATGGGGCCTTTCCACATTTATCGTGCGGTCGAAAAAGAAAATCCCAAGACTGAAAATCTGCTGGTTATGGGGCCGTGGTCTCACGGAGGTTGGGGAAGAGGTGACGGCGACAAGCTTGGAAATGTGAATTTCGCGTCCAAGACCGGCGCTTATTTCCGCGAACAGATTCAGTTCGAGTTTTTCATGCGCCACCTGAAAGACAAGAAAACCGAGTTGCCCGAAGCTTTCATGTTCCTGACCGGATTGAATGAATGGCGGCGCTTGCCAGCCTGGCCGCCGACAGAAGCCAAACCCGCGACGCTTTATTTTCAGGCGAGCGGGAAGTTGGGAACCGAAGCGCCAACCGAGGGCAATGGCTTTGATGAATATGTCAGCGATCCGAATCGGCCAGTTCCGCACCTGGGATACATCAACGAAGGCTTCACCGGCGATTACATGACCGAAGACCAGCGCTTTGCTGCTCAGCGACCGGACGTGCTGGTTTATGAAACCGAACCGCTGGCCGAAGACCTGACCATCGCCGGGCCGATCAAAGTCAGCTTGAACGTTTCGACCACCGGCACCGATTCCGATTTCGTAGTCAAAGTGATTGACGTTTATCCGGGCGATTACCCGCAACCAGAGCCGCCCGCAGGCCAACGGCCTCCGTCGAACGCCGTGAAGATGGGCGGCTATCAGCAACTGGTTCACGGCGAACCGTTCCGAGGCAAGTTCCGCAACAGCTTTGAAAAGCCGGAAGCTTTTACGCCCGGCAAACCTGCGGCCATAAACTTTGCAATGCCGGACGTTTACCACACATTCCGCAAAGGCCATCGCGTCATGGTTCAGGTTCAGAGCAGTTGGTTTCCGCTGGTTGATCGCAACCC
>JBGAPB010000340.1:0-5933 GCA_044221525.1 Blastocatellia bacterium
TGCACCTCTGGCCAGAAACTCTGCGGCGACATTTGCATCAGCGCAAAATCCGGCTGCAACATAATGGACTAACAGGACAATCCGATTCGACAGTAAACAGTCACCTGCAGCAAACGAACGATTGCATTCGCTCGTTTGCTGTAACTTGATTCACAGGAGTCGTGACATGAAAAGCCATTCCCGTTACACGATCATTTTGCTTTTGATTTTGACGCTGGCGCTTGTTGCCCTTTCGCCGATTGTTAGCGGCCAGCGGTCTCAGAAATCGAATCCGCGAAAATCGTCAGAGCCAAATCAGCCGTCGCCAGAAGCCCTGGAGAAGCTGAGACAGTTGGCCGCAAAGCAAAAAACCTTTCAGGTTGGCTATAGCCCGGCAATGGATCGCAAGCTGACACAGTTGAGCGGAATCGAAATCCCGCGCGGCACGGTTAAGCAAGCTTTACAGGTCAGACAGAAAGCGAAAGCCGCTTTGGCCAAATCCATTAAAAATCGCGAGCAATATTACAAGGAACATCCGAATGAGTTCTTCGAATCGAGAGATGTTTATCAGGAGATCAAAAACAATCTGCAAAAGGCATATCCCGGCCAGCAAATACCCAGCGAGCCGCAAGGGATGGTTCGATTTCTTCCCACCTTTAACTGGTTTGACCAAAATGTGCAAAGACCGATAGTGAAAAATCAGGGCAGTTGCAATAGCTGTTGGGCCTTTGCGACATTATCTGCTTTTGAATGGAGCTTTCATATTCAAAGGAAAAGGCTCGCCGTCTTGTATGGGGAGTACGGCGAGACGCTTCCTTCGGGTGAACGCGTAAAAACAGCACTCGTAACACCAAAGTATAATTTGAATTTTTCAGAACAAAAGATGATTAACTGCGTCGGCAGGGACAATAGTTGCGGCGGCGGCTGGCACGGCAGCGCGTTCAATCATCTGGTCGAATATGGCGCTCCTTTTCCTTGGGACAGCCCAAGCGATTCCAATCAGCTTGAATACATGGGCAAAGATGGAACCTGCAAAGGGTTGAAGGTGAACCAAGGGTTCCAAGCTCTGACCTGGGATTATGTCAATTACCCTCCGGACAAAATTCCGACCGTAATGCAATTGAAAACTGCCTTGTTGGAACACGGGCCGCTGGTGGTGTTGGTTCGTATTACAGAAGCTTTTCAGGCGTATCAAGGAGGCGTGTTCAACGAGCATGCGCCGGGAGAGATCAATCATGCAGTAGTGCTGATCGGCTGGGACGATGCAAAACGCGCCTGGCTGATTCAAAATTCCTGGGGAGAAGAATGGGGCGAGAAAATTAAATTCGGTTTGAGTGAAACCGTGACAGGCGGTTTTATGTGGATCACCTGGGACAGCAACAGCATCGGCAAATATGCTGCGTGGGTAGATGCAGCAATGGATTATCCCTGGAGTAAGAAATGAAGACCCATCTGACTCTGACGTTTATTCTGATGATGACGTTGATCGTGCCGGCTCCGTTGTCTGCTGCTCAACGCCAAAATCGCCGGCCTCGCGCACAGCAATCCGCCGAAGATAGTCAAGCTTCGCCCGAAGCGCGCGCCAAGCTGCGAAAGCTGGCAGCGCAAAAGAAAACCTACAAGGTCGGTTACAGCCCCGCGATGGATCGCAAAGAGGCGCAACTATCAGGCATCGAGATTCCCAAAGACGAGCCTCGGCGCGCAATGCTCAAACGAGCGGAAAGTCAGCGCAAATGGAACGAGTATCTGGCCGGGCTGAAACAACAAGAGAAAGCCGGATTTCGCTTTAACCGATGGGTCGGCCCGGAACAGGAAATCAGAAATCAGGTTCGCAAGGAACATCCAGGCGTCGCCTTGCCTGAAAAATTGGGCGCCCTGGCTCCGATGTTGTCCAAATTCGATTGGCGCGATCACGGCGTATATTTGAACGTCTTGGACCAAGGCGATTGTGGCAGTTGTTGGGCATTCGCCACCACGGCGGCTTTTTGGAGCAATTCGATCCTGAATTACAGAAAGGGCAATCCTGAAGTGAGCAAGGTCGGCGCGGACGGCAAGCTGGAATCTGATATTGCCGATGCGCCAATGCCGCCACCCATGATGTCGGCTCAGCCGTTGCTCAATTGCATCGCCAAAAGCAAAGGCGATTGCGGCGGCGGCTGGCACGGCAGCGCCTTCAATCATTTTGTCGAATTCGGCGCAATTCTCAGCGAACAGGAATACACCGCCACGGTAAATCCCTGTAAGCAAAAGATGGGAACCAAAGCTGTTACCTGGGATTACGTCAATTATCCGGTAGACCAGCTCCCCAGTGTGAAGCAGTTGAAAGAGGCTCTGCTGGAACACGGCCCGCTGGCTGTACTAATTCGCATAGACGAACCTCTCAAAGCATACAAAGGCGGAGTCTTCAACGAACGCAATCCTGGAACGGTTAATCACGCGGTCTTGATGCTGGGCTGGGACGACAGCAAAAAAGCCTGGCTGTTGTTAAATTCCTGGGGAACGCAATGGGGTGAAGACGGATATGCGTGGGTAGCCTGGGGCAGCAACAACGTCGGAATGTACGCCGCCTGGATTGAAGTTCAATCAAGCACTTATTCAGAAAATCGCTGATTCATTTTTTAGTGGCTTGCCATCAAAGAGTCGCTCTTTGATGGCAAGCTCGGAGTTTTTCATTTGATCGCCATTTTGACGGCGTTGGCGACCTTGCCGTCCACGGTCAACACCACTTCAACTTCGCCACGACCGATCAAGCTGCGCGGCACTTGCGCGTTGACTTGATCCAAACCTACAAACCCGCCCTGCAAACCGGCAAAACTTACCGGCGCATCCACTCCGCCAATTTTAACTTTGACATTGGCCGCGTCGCTGCGGAAACGAATTCCTCCGCCGAACAGGATCAGAAATACCTGATCGCTGACCGGGCCAAGGTCAATCGGTCGAGCAATGAACTGACCCTGCGCCTGGTCGAAAATTCCAACTGATTCATAAGTTTGCGCGCCACCTGCTTTGATACGCAAAATCGTGGCGGCGGCGACACCTTTGCCGTTGGCATTGGCCGTAAACAATCCCGGAGCCACGTTGGCGATTTGCACAAATGACTGAGATTGCTGGCCGGTTGAATTGGCGATGGTTGCCAAAGCCGGTCCGGGAGCGGTTCCGACAGGAATTTGATAATTGACCTGAGTCGGTGAAACAAAAAACAGCGGCGACAAACGTTCGACGCCAGCACTGTCTTTGACCTTGACCGTTGTCCCGCCAAGCGTTGTCGGCAATGACCCGTTCGCCGCTGCAATCGTCGTCGCCAAATTCGACCCAAAAGCGACAGCAATTGATTCGCCTGCCAGTAACGATCCGTCATAACTGGCCGCTGAAACATTGGCGACGCGGTTGACTGCCGACGGGTAATTCGTCTTATACCAGCGAAGCAAATCGCGTAAGGCTTGCGGCGGATTGGTCGGCGCAGGCTGGTGAACCACAACATCCGTGGTGTTCAAACCATGGCAGTTCGTGCAACTGCGAATTTCGCCCGGAGCAAATGTCACCCAATATCTTTCGCGCACGACGGCTTCGCCAGTCGGTTTGGTCATCTGCCACGAAAGCGCTCTGCGAGCCGGAACCAATGCCGCCATGCTGCCGTCTCCGGCTAATTTCACACTGGCCGCGGGCGCTCCGGTCAAAGAAGGCAACAAACCATCGTGCATTGCCTGGGCGATAACTCGTCTGCCTGCCCGGCCAGAACCGTTGTAACCTCTAACCAAATCTCCCTGAAAGAATTGCATGTACAACAAATCCACAGGCGTTTGCCCCGGCTCCGAAGTTTGAGCCGTGCCGCCAGCGATTCTCAAATTTACATCCTGTTGCCGGTCGGCTCGTCTGGTCACGTCGCGGCTGACGATCAAAGCCAGATTGCGCGCTTCCAAAAAAGTTTGCAGTTGAGCGATGCCGCTTTGCCCGCCGAGTTCTTCGCTCAGGATTTGTTTTTCAATGTCAGGCAACGGAGTCGCGTGACGTTGTGGACGAGTTCGCGCTCGAACTTCAACCGGGTCGAGTTCCCACATCGCCCCGCTGAAATTCAGTTGCGCGTAAGTCTGATTGTCCCAGTAGCTGATTGTTTTGGTGATTGGACTGGCCAGCACGCGCTCGATGGGCGCCCAGTAACCGTCAGCCTGGCGCTGCAAACGCGAAAGATGAAAATCGTAACGTGAACTAAGCACTCCGTTCGTCGTGCGGTCTGAAACCGGATAAGTCGTTCGCACCGCGATCAAAGCCCCATTCGACAGAGGCGTTGGATTGCGAAACAAACCCGGATGATTTTGCGGCGGCGTTTGCCCGTCGGAATAATAGCTTCGCGTTGCCGGGCTGGTGACGTAATCAACCTGCATCTGATCCGGGTTGGCGGATTCCGGCGAAAACAGCCCGATCAATTGGCCTGCGCCGTGAGTGTAAAATTCCGGCGCGTTCGTGCCGACAAAATATCCGGCGCGCAGAGGGTCTTCCTTGATCTGCAAAAAGCGTTCGGCGGTTCGCCGGGTTTCCGGCGCGATGAATTCCGGTAACCCGTCGTGCGAAGAATCGAAATAACTGATCAATTCATGCCGTCCAATGTGATTCAGCGTCTCCAACCCGCTGCCGTCTTCGTTCACCTGCCAGGGGAAAAATTGATTAATTGTGTGGCCGTGAAACTGAGCGCGGTTCGGCGTGGTGCGAGGTTCAGGAAGATTTCGGCAAAGCTGTTCAGCTTCGTCGCGCTCCATTCGCTGACAATTGAACGCGCCATAAGCTCCCTGATCGTTGTTCTGCTGGTCGCGTTGCAAATGATCCCATCGAGTGAATATCACCCGCCCGTCCGAAGCGATGATTGGCGTGAAATCTCCCGACACGGCGTGATCCAGCAATCGCAAATCAGAACCGGTTGCGCTCATTGACCAAATTCCTGTGTTGGTCGCCTGCGATTCATATTCGTCAAGCTGCGGGTAATTGAACCGATCGGCGTTGTGCGGACGATCCGACGTGAAAATGATTCGGTCGTCTGTGCCGTACAGCGGAGAAACGTTGTTGTTGTCAGCAGGTTGAGGCAAACGACGTATGCTGACCGATTCGCCTTTACCAATTCCGCTGACTTCGTAAATCTGCCAATAAACCGGCGAGTAATCGATTTTTGGTCGTCCCGCCTATGACCATCGAAAACAAGGCTTTTGTCCCCGACCAATGCACGCTGGGTTCGCGAGTCGCAATCTCTTCGCCCACTTTTACGCCAAAGCCAGCTTCGGCAGTCAGGTTTCGCAAAGCTCCGTCAGAATAACGAATGTACAAATCGCCTCCGCGCGGAGTGCTGCCGACATAAGGATTGCGATTGCCAAAGACCGCATTGGCCGAAGCGAAATCGGCGCCGAACGGCGGCTGAGTGACAAACATAATCGTCGGCAAAGCGTCCATCGCCTGAACTGGCTGTTGAATGGATTTCAGGTCGTAGCTGCGCCAGTTGACTTCAATCACCAACACAAGCACGAATCCAACCAACAGCGAAGCTTTCAACCAACGGAGCGAAAACATATATGGAAAACTAAATTTCATTTTGAGACTCCTGATTGCCAGGTTAATTGACGTTTGTTTGGGAGGAGAACGCAGCGGAATGGTTGCTCGAAATGAGAATTAACAACGGTCAGAAGGGCGAACGTGACAATTGAGCTAAACAATTTGATCTATCAAAAACGGCGCGATTTTGCAGATGCGTCACGGCTAAGTCAAATTAAGCTGACAGGCTTGCTGGTCTGACTATGCCGTGATAGAAAGTGGTGTAACCACTTTCCTTACTGGATGAATAATGAAATGAACACAAATACTGACAAACCAATTCTCGTACTCAACGCAAAGGACAACGTAGGCGTAGCTCGGTTGCCCATTTCCGAAGGCCGCGAAATCGTCGCCAATGACAGCGTTAATGACAAAATCTC
>JBGAPB010000341.1:0-6701 GCA_044221525.1 Blastocatellia bacterium
TCAATGGGAGTCATGGAAGCCAGACGAGTGATGATTACGACAAATCCCACAACTCCCATAGCTCGCATTTCTCCCATAACTCTGAAATAGGCGAACGAACATAAACAACTATGAAACACCGGATTACATTCTTTGTCGTGTTGCTGGCGCTCGTTTCCACCGCTTGCCAGCCGAATGTCAAAACAACCCTGAGCCAACACAGCGACCTGCTGAAATTGTTCAGCGAGTGGCGGGCTTTCGAGCGTCCGCCGCAGCTTGACGGAGCGCCGGATTACACCGCCGAGACATTCGCCAAACGTCACAAGTATTATCAGCAATTGCGGCAGCGGCTTGATGCGATGGATCACAGCGGCTGGCCGATCCCCGAACAAGTTGACTGGCGACTGGTTCGCGCCGAGATGAACGGCTTTGATTTCAATCATCGAGTGCTCAAACCGTGGGAGCGCGATCCGGCTTTTTATCAGTCAATCAAAACGGAACGCAGCGATGTTCCGGCGCACGAAGGCCCTACGCACCACGCTGTGACCGAACTCTGGACTTACAAGTTTCCGCTGACACAACCTGAAGAAGCTCGGCTGTTGGCCGATCTGAGCGTCATTCCGCCGCTGATGCGTCAGGCGCGTCGCAACCTGACCGGCAACGCGCGGGAGCTGTGGATTGCCGGAATCAGAAATATGCAAACGCAGCGGGCAGACCTTGACGCGCTGGCCGCCAAGGTCGGTACGAACGCAAAGCTGCAAGCCGTCATCGCCGAAAGCCGGACGGCAACCGATGAATTGATCGCGTGGCTGGAATCTGAAGCTCCGAAAAAGAACGGCCCTTCCGGCATCGGAAAGGAAAATTACACGTGGTATCAGCAAAACGTGCATTCGCTGCGGCGACGCCGGCGGAGTACGACGCAAAGGCCGATAAAGCGGCGACTCGGCTGATGACTTTTTTGCGAGAGCAGGAAATCCTTACCGTCAAAGATTACATGGAACCGGCGCTGCGCGAGCATCTTGGTCGCTTCGTTCCGGTTGAGCGGCGCAACTTCTTTGCTATCGGTTCGCATCTCGATCCGGTGCCGCTCTTCTCCCATTTTTATCACTGGTTCGAATTGGCGCGCATGGATCGCGAACCGCACTCCAGCCCGGTGCGTCGCGGAGCTTTGCTTTACAACATCTTCGACACCCGCAACGAAGGCACTGCCACCGCCGTCGAAGAGATGTTTATGCATGCCGGACTTTATGATGACAGCCCGCGCTCGCGTGAAATCGTCTGGATCATGATCGCGCAACGGGCGGCGCGCGGACTCGGTTCGCTTTACGCGCAAGCCAATACGATGACGATGGAAGCGGCGGGCGGTGTGCATTCAGAAATGACGCCGCGCGGATGGATGAAGACCGAGAAGGAATTGCTACTTTTTGAACAGCATCTTTATATGCGGCAGCCCGGTTATGGAACCAGCTACATCACCGGAAAATACCTGCTGGAACGGGCGCTGGCTGACTTCGCGAGGGAATACGAAAAGCGCGGCGAGGAATTCAAACTGAAATACTTCTTCGACCGCCTCAACGCGATAGACAGCATTCCGATTTCACTGGCTCGTTGGGAAATGACCGGACTTGACGACGAGGTGAGCAAATAGCTGGCGCTGACAAGGAAGCTTCGCGCGTCTTTTACAGCAGCCGGGGGCGGCTGCGTACCCAGTTTCCCATTCAAATGAAATTACAAATTTCCTTGCTTGCGCTGTTCCGCGATGTAACGCGCCGCGCGAACTGAAAGCGCAGCAATCGTCAGCGTCGGATTCTTTTCTGAAAAAGTCGTGAAGCTGCTGCCGTCAACGACGAACAGGTTTTTGACTTCGTGCGACTGGTTGTAAGCGTTCAGCACCGACCGTTTCGGATCAGCTCCCATCCGGCAACTGCCGACTTCGTGGCTGGCAAAGCCGCCGGGCGTGTCGCTGCCTCGGATGACCAATTCCGGGTTACAAGCATCAATCACTTCATACAATCCGTCCCGCATTTCCTTGAACAACTTCAGATCGTTTTCTCCCCAGTTGAAATTCACGATGGGAATCGGGATGCCGTGTTTGTCTTTTTTGTTGGGGTCAACGGTGATGCGGTTGTCGAAACGGTGTTCGCCTTTGCCCCAGGCTCCGATTTGAAACACTGCCGGTTGCAAATCGCGGACGCGGCGTTTGTAGCCCGCGCCGAATCCGCCGACCGATTTGGCCTGATTCGCCTGCGCGTAACTGGCGTAATTCATCTGCATTCCCCAGCCACCGACGTAATCTTTCTTTCCCTGATAGTTGTAACGAGGAATGTAGGCGTGATCGGTCATGCCGTCGCCCACCCAGGTGTCTTTGCCGACCAGGTCTTTCAGGTAAGCCGTAGCTCCGGTGTTGATGTGGCCGCTGAAATATCGCCCGACCAGATCGTTCGAGTTGGCCAAACCGTTCGGATACTTTTCGCTTTTGGAATTCAGCAGCAGGCGCGGCGTTTCGGCGGCTCCGCAACCCAGCACGATGACGCGAGCGGAAATCGTTTCTTCTTTGCCGGTCAGACGATTTATGAACGACACGCCGGAAGCCAGACCGTCTTTGCCAACCAGAATTTCCCTCGCCAGTGCGTTGGTTTTCAGCGTCAGCTTGCCGGTCGCCATCGCTTCGGGAATGACGGTCACGTCCGAAGACCAGACAGCCCGCACATCGCACACGTCCATGCAGTGACCGCAAAAATGACAAGCCCCGCGCCCTTTGCGGCTTTTCAGCAAGACGGCTTTGCGAACCGGAATCAGCTTGATGCCAAGGGGCGCGATTTTCTTTTGCGCCAGATATTCCGAACAGCGCAGCCGAGGTGATTCGGCTACAAAGTTTCCATCCGGCAGTTGCGGCAGATTTTCGCGAGTGCCAAAGACGTGCATTTCGCGTTCGACGTAATCGTAAAACGGGGCGATTTCCTTGTAACTGATAGGCCAATCGTCTTCGATGCCGTGCAGGGAACGTTCGCGGAAATCGTCTTCTGAAAATCGCAGGGTGACGGCGTTCCAGTGAAACGTGCGGCCTCCCAGCGTGCGAATGCGATCCACGCTGACCCGGTCGCCGCGATATTCGATGCCAGAGCGAACGTCATCGGGATACAGCGAAGCCTGCTTGAAAAACCCATATCCGTGTTTGGGCAAGTCGTACGCCCAATCGTGAATGTGCAGGTCTTCCAGGTTTCCCCTGCCGCCCGCTTCCAGCAGAACGGTGTCGGCTCCAGCAGCGGTCAATTCCTTGACCATAAAGCCACCCGCCGCGCCTGAACCGATCACGCATACATCGTAGATTTTCTTTTTCTGGATTTGCATAAAAGAAACTCTCCCACGAAGGCATACGAAGAAAGCACGAAGGTTTTCGACAGGATTAACAAGATTTTTCAGGATGGGTTGAACTGTCAGAATACAACAATCAACCCAGCCAACTTTGCTTTAACCTTCTTCGTGTTTTCTTCGTGTGGCTTCGTGGGAAAAACAAACTGTTTTATTGCTGAATGAAAACGTGAACGCCTTTTTTGTTCGAGGTGATGACGTCGGGTCGTTTGTCGCCATTGAGGTCTGCAACCTGAAACTGAGTCCCGACGCCGCTGTCGTTGTCAATTTCGTGCTTGATCCACTTCACTTCCCTGCCCTTTCGCTGAAGCTCGAACCAGACGACAACCGCCGGATCGCCGGGGTTGATGTCGCCGGTTGGCCCGTGCGCCCAGAATCGTTTTCCGGTCACCAGGTCTTTCAAACCGTCGCCGTTGATGTCCACCAGTTCCAGCGAATGCGACTGAGAAAAGCTGCTGTCAATCGTCTGTGTTTTGAAGCTGCCGTCTTTTTGTTGCTGATGCCACCAGATGCCAACCTTGTGCGCGGAGCTTGAAAGCACGTCATTCAATCCGTCGCCATCCACGTCATAAACATACATTTGCGCCGCTTCGTCACCGAAATCTTTTGGTACGAATTTCCAGTTGGGTTGGCGCGGATCAACCGGAGCAGCCCAATACCCACCGCGAATCAACACATCCGGGCGACCATCGCCGTTGATGTCACCGACGCCAAGCCCGTGCGAGTAACGAAAAACTCCGGCGTCTTTGGATTTATCTTTCGGGAACTTGTCGCTGATGGTGTGAGCGATGAATTCGGCATTCGAGTCTTTGCCGGGCTCGTACCAGGCCATCTGCGCATCGTCGAAGGAAAAAATCATGACCGGGTCTTTGCCCGCGCCAGACAGTCGAGCCATTGTCGGGCTTTCGTTGCAGGCGTTGCGAAAGACAATGTGTTCCGCCCACGCGCCGCTTTTTCCTTTGGGGTTTTCCAGCCAGAAGACTTTGTGGTCGAACGGCAAGCCGATGCGGATTTGATCCATCCATCCGTCGCGGTTCACATCCATCGCAAAATTGACAAAGCTGTTGCTGTAACCTTTCGCCGCGTCAAACTTTCCCGGCGGTTGGATTTCGTGAAGCGTCCAGTTCGGAGCTTCGTACCACAGATTTCCGGCCAGCACATCGGGTTTGCCATCGTGATTCACATCGGCGACGGCAACGCCTTCTGAGCGGAACTCACGGTCGAGCACAGTCTTTTTGAACTTCACTTCGCGCGGCGCTGAAGTCGCATTGAATTGCCAACCGGCAATCGTCGCAACAGCCAACAGCACAATACTGCCTGACAGCAAAAATCGTTTGGACATCTTTTGGTTCTCCTTCGAGTTTTAGTAGGCGTGAAAGCTTGCGCCCACATTTTTACTGCCTTTATCTTGGCCGCGCAAGATCACAGCGTTTAGTAGGCGTGAAAGCTTGCGCCGGACTTTTACTGCCTTTATCTTGACGGCGCAAGATCACCCGATCCATCAAGCGTTCAACAAGGTATTTTTTATGAGTACACCAGCAAGAGAACTCGCCCGCCAGATCAATTCGCCAACCGCCGAACAAGGCCGCGAAGATTTGAATCAATGGGAGCGAAGCCAGCCCGACAACTTTTATGAGACCGATCACCACTTGCAAAGCCTGCTAGCAATGCTCTGGGGCGAAGAACGTTTTCAGCAAAACACTAAACGGCTTTCTAAATTTGGCAGTGAGGCAAAAATCATTGATTGGGCTGCGCGGGAAGATAATCAGCCTGAAAACCTGCCACGATTAGATCGGTATTCGGCGACAGGCGAACGCACTGAAGATGTCTGGAGTTCAATTCATCACGGAACAATTGGAAAGTTCATTTACAACTCCGGCGTCATGAGCGTTTACGCTGAGCCGGAAAATAATTTGCTGGCGTTGGCATTGTTCTATATCTCTTCCTACAACGGTGAAGCCGGTCACAACTGCCCGGTTTCCTGCACCGCCGGAATTATCAAAACCTTGCAGTATGCAGGTAGCGAAGAGTTGAAAGCGAAATTCCTTCCGCATCTTCTTGATCCCGGATTCAGCCACTACTATCACGGCGCACAATTTTTGACTGAAGTTCAAGGCGGTTCAGATGTCGGAGCAAACTCCTGCACTGCGAAGTTACTTAATCCAAAAGAAAACAAGTGGCTGATCAACGGCGAGAAGTGGTTTTGCTCCAACGCGACAGCGGGCTTGATTCTGATGACTGCCAGACCTGAAGGCTCTGCAGTGGGAACAAAAGGGATCGGACTGTTTCTGGTTCCTCGATTGTTGGATGACGATTCGCTGAACGGAATCTTCATCCGCCGGTTGAAGGAAAAGCTTGGCACGAAATCCATGGCCACAGCCGAAATAGATTTCCGCGATTGCGTTGGTTATCGAATCGGCGAAGCTGGTGAAGGCTTTCAACACGCCATGAATTTCGTCATCAACACTTCGCGGATTTACAACGCCGTGGGTTCAGCCGGAGCCGCGCGCCGCGCTTATGTCATCGCTCAAACTTACGCCGAACATCGCCGAGCTTTCGGTGCTCCGATCAAAAACTTTCCGCTGGTTCAGGATGTTCTGGCCGAAATGAGAGCCGAAACAATGGCTATAACTTCCGGCAGTTTGTATCTGGCTCATCTGCGCGATGAAATCGAAGCCGGTCGAGCCAATGAAACGACGAAGAAGTTTTTCCGGCTGATGGTCAACCTGAACAAATATCGCAGTTCGATTTCGGCTACGGACGTGATTCGCAAAGGCATTGAAGTTCTGGGCGGCAACGGCGCGATGGAAAACTTTTCCGTTCTGCCGCGGTTGCTGCGCGATTCTGTTATCTTCGAAGCTTGGGAAGGCGCTCACGGAACCTTGATCGCTCAATCGGTGCGCGATTGCCAGCGCAACAAATTGCACGAAGCTTATGGCGAAACGATTCGTCAAACGTTTGAATCGCTGGCCGACGCAGAGTTGAAAGCTCGCGGTTTGGCGAAGTTGGAAGAATTGCTCAGCGAAATCGAAACGACGCTGGCGTTGGATGAGTTTTCCGCCGGAGTTGCTTTTCGAGACTTGGCTGATCGAATGGTTTATCTATTTTACGCCGCCAGGCTGGCGGTCGAAGCTGAGTACAGCAAAAAGTCGGAGACAGCGGCAGTCGCCAATTGGCTTTGGCAAAACCGCGTCGAACGTTCGGCTAAGAAAACTTCGGCAGAATATCTGCGGCTAATTTCAGAAATCAGTTCGACACTTTAGAAACGTCCAGCCGCAGGTCAACGCGGACAAACGCAGATTAGATCGGATTTCAATAGCCTGTATGGGTGATTCAACCACTGGAATCAC
>JBGAPB010000342.1:0-8216 GCA_044221525.1 Blastocatellia bacterium
GGTTGGGGCCGTAATCGTTTCCGTCGTTGATGTATTCATTGTAAGTGCCCAAGGCTCCGCCGCCGCCAACCGACACCAGCACTTTGCTGCTACGAGGCGTCAGGTAAACGCGCCCGCCGACATACGGAAAGGCCTGCACGTCATTGATCCGAATCCCCAAGCCCGGAGCAATCGGAATGTCTCGGCGACCGGTCAAGCCTTCAAACGCCATATCAATGCCGAAATCAACTTGCAGTTGGCGCGCTTTTGGCGGAGTCAGGCCGCCGTTGAATCCAAGCGCGAAGGCGTTTTCAAACAGACCGCTTTGGCGCAAATCGCCTCGTGGCCCGAAGCCGCCCAAATTGATTTCAGCCGAAAAAATTCCCATTCGAGAAAAGGTGTTGTTGGATTGTGGCGTCGTTGCGTTGCCGGGCGCAGCAGCATTTGTCGAAATTGGCGTTGGAGTTGGTTCAGGGTTATCGCTTTGAGCAAACGCAGAAACACAGTTGAGCAAAGCCAAAAGCAGCAAGGTGAGAGCACACGTCGAGTTGATTTTCATGGTTCCTCCGAAACTGCATGCCGGACAGACATGCAATTCAGTTTGTCGCTGGTTGTCCTCAAAAGGGGTTTTTGGGGGTAACCGGCAATCAACTCGCAAGTGGGCGGGATATTACTTCGTTTCGTAGAAGTGTCAACGGAGTTTTGGCTTATTCCTTTTCGTCGGTGTACCAATCTTCGTGCGGCGAATACTGGCCGCACCAAAGACATGCCGTCACAGCCAGAGATGGCTGCAGCCCGGACATCGTCCGCGTGTGTCGAAGGTGTTCCATTCCGTGCGCAACCGCGAAAGAGAATATTCCGGCAGTCCACCATCTCCGCCATACCGGCTGTTTGAATTCGGTTGCCATTTTGCATTGCGGGCAGCGAATGCGGCTGAACTTCGATTCGTCGTTGATTTCGCGCAAACTTTCAATCTTGTCCGTAGGCATGTTGCCTTGGCGAAAAGTGCGAACGCCAGCGTCAGTTTGACCAATCTGCGAAAGGATTTTGGTTGGGCAACATCTTTTTCCCTCGAACAAAACAGGGTTACAAAGCAGGCTGAATTCTGCCACGGCATTCGCCGAAACCGGTCGGCAAGCCATCACGTTCGCAACACCCACGCAGGATGACTTCGTCGCCGTCTTCCAGAAAGCGGCGGACTTCGCCGGTTGGCAGAGTGATCGGTTGCAGGCGCGTTCGGTCAATTCGATCAAACTGCCCTGACTGTCTTTGGTTGAGCCGGAAACCGTTCCGCTGGCCAGCAGATCGCCTGAACGCAGATTGCAACCGTTGCTGCTGTGATGCGTCAGCATTTGCTTGAGCGTCAGTACAGGTCTTTGGTGTTGCTGCTGCTCAACCGATGCGGGTGATGTGTTGCTGACGCATTTGTTCGGTTTGAATCAGCACTTCCAGCTTGATGTCGAGCCGCCGCATTCGCGGTTTTGCGGCAGATCCGGGTAAGTGAGCGGCTGGGGATCATAGCGCGCTGGAACGCCGGAACGCGGAACGGCGCAAAAAACTTCCGTCGTCACAATCCATGGAGAAATTGTCGTGGCAAAACTCTTCGACAAAAACGGCCCCAGCGGTTGATACTCCCAACGCTGAATGTCGCGCGCCGACCAGTCATTGACCAGACAAAGCCCGAAGATATTGTTTTCCGCTTCAGTGATGGAAATCGGTTCGCCTTGTTCGTTGCCGTTTCCGACGAAAAAGCCAACCTCCAGTTCGTAATCAATACTTTGCTCGGCCCAAAGCTGGGCGCGGTAGCTCCGTCTGGCATCGTTTGGCCTGAAGGCCGACAGATCGGCAGAGGCCGCTTGGGACAATGGACGAAGCCCCGTCCGTGATAGCCAATCGGAATCCATTTGTAATTCGGCATCAGCGGCTGATCGGGACGGAACATCTTGCCGACATTGGCGTGATAAACCGTAAAAGTCCGATGTCATCGCCGATGTCAGCAGGCGAACAATTCAACCTCAGCCATCCCGGAACAAGAATCTTGCTTGTTAAAGTATGATCTCTCGCAATTTCTCTATTGCTGTAGTTCAACAATTGGATCACCTGTTTTCGCAATGCTCCGGTGATTTTCTTCATAGCCTGCCAGGTCATTCAGTGAATGATATGCGTTATGCGTCAATTGAATTCCTGCCAGGTCGGCAAAAAGTCAGCCTTTCCACATTCCGCAGATCCGCAGAGTGATTGCCTGCCCAGCACCGACGCCACTTTTTTGCTGTTGGTTCCTTTGAACATTCCAAACGGCAGATTCTGAATCGGAAAATCCGTGTTCGGATCGTTGGCCGATTCCACCCAGCTTCGCAAATTCGGATCATGCGTTTCGTTGATGGCCATTTCTTACCTCTCAATGTAGCCTAAAATTTCTCGCGCGGTTTCGTCCGGCGTTTGTTCGGGATTGTCAATGACAATGCCGAATGTCGGTTCGTTCAACCTGGTTTCGTAATGATAAGGAATTCGGCTGCGTTCCCAATCGGTCAATTGCCGTGTGCCGCGATTGGTCAGCGAAACTTCCAGGCGGGCCGCAGCGTCACGCCGTAAACCGGCACTCCTAGTTCGGCAAATTCGCGCAGCAGGATTTCGTAATCTTCCGGGCGCAGCGGATAGCTGAAAATCACATTCAGCCCGTGCCGGACAAAGACTTTGGTAACGGCGATGGAAGTTTCGATGTTGATGGGAATGCTTTCTTCCAGTGGCATCCAACTGATGAAATCGCGCAGGCTGTCCACTTCGACGTGAGCGGTGCGCGGCAGCAACTCGCACAGACGTTTTGAAACTGTGCTTTTTCCGGCGTTGATCGAACCGTTGAGCAAAATAATCATTTGGGGTCAAAGCAGTTGCAGACGTTGTAAATCTTCAATCGGTTCGGTGAACGAACACGAACCGAAACTGATGGAAAACAAATGGCGCGCGTTGCGTAAATGGCCGACAACCAGCATTTCGTCTTTCCAATAAACGTAACCTTCTTCAAAGCGAAAAGCTTCAGGCGAAGTTTCTTCCAGTATCTCGGTCAATTGCTCTGTGACCAATCCGTTTTGAGCAAAGGCTGCCGCCAGAAACACATTCAGGAATCCGTGCATCATTGCCGACGCGCTGTCTGGCTGGTAAGTCAGCCGGTTCACCGAACGCAACGGATGATGCAACCCGGCTGTCGCTTTGAATGCCACGTCTTCTTCGGCGCAGGCAGCGATGAAACGCGCCAGGTTTTGCGATGACGGAAAAGCATCCGCCGTCACTCCGCCCGTGCGAACTTTGGCAAACGCACCGTGTTCGCCGATGGCTTGGATCAATTCTGTTGGGTCTTGGGCAATTGGGATTTCAATGAAACAGGTCAGCGTCGGGTGCATCACACGCATTGCAGATTCGATTTCGGCAACTGTCGAAGCTTTGAGTTCAATCGTGTCAATTATTACCGCTGCCGCAGTTTCGCCAACCGTTCGGCGATGGTTGAAACGATTGATGTTTGCCAGATCGTCTTGCAGATTCGCCCCGCCAAGCGCGCTCAACTTCCAGCCCCCGTTTTTGCCATCGCTCGGCCAGCAGCTTGCAGCGGCTTGCTCAAACTCTTCCAACCGAGCAGTCGGAACGATGAACTTGCCCAGCATCCAACTGTGCTCGCTATGGAGATATAAGGCGTAGTTTTTGACTGCTTCAGCCATCGGCAAGTCGGCGGGTGGAAACAATCCGGCGTAATCAATCAGGTTTTCCAGCAGAAAGCGTAACGGTTTGTTCATTGTTTCTGGCCTTTTGTTTCGTCCTTGCGAGCCAATCGTTCATCTGAGTAAAGGTATTTAACCGAGCCGGGAGTTATAGTTTGAAGCGATTCCAGCAATTGCGGAACGAGCGGCAGGTAATCAACCAGAGAATTGGTGAAGGCGCGAAGGACAATCAGGGCAATGTCGAAATCCGGCAGATGTTGCTGGTATTTGATGTTGGAATCGGTGCTGACCAGAACATCAAAATCCACTTCGGCTGCTTGCAACAATTCGCCATTTGAATAATCGCTCAGTCCGGCTTCATAAGCTGTTCGCACTTCGTGGCCGACAAGTTCACGGCGAAGCTTTTTGGGAACCCCTTGATCGAACAGGATTCGCATCAATAATCCACCTTCTCCGCCAGCCAGCCTTGTTCCAACGCCTCTTTGATTTTCAACAACACCGCTTGAGCGTCGCCCCGATCCGCACCGTCAAATTCGTCAACGAATTCGTCAATACTGTATCCCAGTAGCAAGTGATCTATCAGCGCCGTCACCGGCAATCGCGTTCCGGCGATGGTTGGCGCGCCGCTCAGCTTTTCAGAGTTGATGGTGATTGCCGGTCTTTGCGGATGCAGGCGCGGTGACAGTTTGTTTTGCGCTTCTGGCGCAACTGCAATTTTTGCCGCTTGATTTGACATAAGCTCGAACTCCTCAATTTTGTGATTCGAGGTTTATTGTATGCCGTTGAAATGCTTCTTCAAACCTTGCCAGCATTCAAAGTAATCGCTTTGCAACGCCGGAGTTTGCATCGCAAATTTCGTCGGGCAAATGACCGAGCGCGATTCAAACATAAATGCCAGGGTGTTTTCATAACGCTGCGGAGCGAGTTTAGCGGCGCTGGCTTTTTCAAAAGTGTCGGTGTCCGGGCCGTGAGCCGACATGCAATTGTGCAAGCTAGCTCCGCCGGGCACGAAGCCTTTTTCTTTGGCGTCATACACTCCGCAGATCAAACCCATGTATTCGTTCATCACGTTGCGGTGAAAGTACGGCGGGCGGAAGGTGTGTTCAGCCACCATCCAGCGAGCAGGGAAGATGACGAAATCGCAGTTTGCCGTTCCAACGGTATCGGTTGGCGAAGTCAGCACCGTGAAAATGGAAGGATCGGGATGATCGAAGCTGACCGTGTTGATCGTGTTGAACCGCGTTAGGTCGTATTTGTACGGCGCATAATTTCCATGCCAGGCGACCACGTCCAGCGGCGAATGACCGATTTCGGCTTCCCACAGATTGCCACAGAATTTGGCAATCAATTTGAATCCACCTTCACGGTCTTCGTAAGACGCGACCGGCGTTTGAAAGTCTCGCGGATTGGCCAGGCCGTTTGCGCCAATCGGCCCCAGGTCTGGAAGCTTGAACAGCGCGCCGTAATTTTCGCAGATATAGCCTCTGGCTTGGGCGTCGAGCAATTCAACGCGAAATTTCACGCCGCGCGGAATGACGCAAATTTCTTTGGGCGAAACTTCGATAATTCCAAATTCTGTATGAAAACGCAGTCCGCCAAGCTCCGGCACGATCAGCAATTCGCCGTCCGCGTCGTAAAAGAACCGATCCTGCATTGAGCAATTGGCGGCGTAAATGTGAATGGCTATGCCGTCGTTTCCCGCAATCGTCGTCAAACCTTTTACGAAATCAGTGGGTTCGGTCGGCAGCGGCAGCGGATCCCAGCGAAGCTGATTCGGCGTTGGAGGCAATTCGTCGAATGGCTCGCTTCGTAGCAGGCGATTGAAAATCTGTTGGAAAGGTTTGTGCAGAACCGAAGGGCGAATGCGATAAAGCCACGAACGACGATTGGCCGAGCGCGGAGCGGTGAAGGCTGTGCCGCTCAGTTGTTCGGCGTACAAGCCAAGCGGCGCTTGTTGCGGAGAATTCTGACCAACGGGCAACGCGCCAGGCAAAGCTTCCGTGCCGAATTCGTTGCCAAAACCGGATTGGTACTTGAGTGTGTCCATCACAGAAATGTAGCGATTTCTTCTAGCGGCTTTTTGCCGATGTCCGGGACGACCGCGTCTTCAGCCGGATAGCCTACGACCAAAATCAGGAACGGTTTTTCGTTCGCAGGTCGCCCAAGAATCTCGTTCAGGAAACCCATCGGGCTGGGCGTGTGCGTCAGCGAAACCAAACCGGCGTTGTGAACTGCGGTAATGAGCATCCCGGTGGCGATGCCCACGGATTCCTGCACGTAATAGTTTTTCACTTTCCGTCCGTCCGGTAGCACGCCATAACTTTGCGAAAAGATAACAATCAAGAAAGGCGCAGTTTCCAGAAAAGGTTTGTGCTCATCCGTGCCGAGCGGAGCCAGCGCATCCAGCCATTCCTGCGGAGCTTTGCGAGTGTAAAACTCGTGTTCTTCCTTTTCGGCTTCGACGCGAATGCGATGTTTGATTGCTGGATCGCTGACAACGACGAAATGCCAGGGCTGCAGGTTGGCTCCGCTGGGAGCGGTTCCGGCTGCCAGCAGGCAATCTTCGATCACTTCGCGCGAAACGCCTCGGTCGGAAAAGTATCTGACCGTGCGGCGGCGTTGCATCTGCTGGCGAAACTCTGCGGCTCTGCGAAGCATTTCTTCCGGCTGGAATTCGCGCCAGCCAGTCAGCGGTTTGAAAGTCGGATCAGGCATGACCAGTTACTCTACGGTTTTAACTTCGGTGACGAAGTATTCCGTTTCAGCAAAGCATTTGGTGGGAACGCCTTTATGTTGTTCGTAATGTATGGCTACGCGTTTGCCCAACGACTGGTTGAGCTTGTCCGCCACGGCATCATTGCGAACGCTGAAGTAGAAAATTTCAGGCGCGGTTCCGGGCATGGAAACCATCGCCAGCTCACCTTCCCAGGTTTTGCAGACCCAGCCCTTTTTTGACAGCTTTTGCACGTAACCGGCGCGTTCGCCGCTGGAATAACTCAAATGCAGCGCGCTCCAGGTGTAAGCGGCAAAACCACCCACGATTAAAACGACCAACGCCACTGCCCCCAGAATAATCTTCAGTTTCTTGCTCATAAGAATCCCTATGTAGTTGGAGCGCGGACGTTTTCGTCCGCAGCCTGGCTCGCGGACTTCCAGTCCGCCCGTCACTGAAATTTCAGACAACCTTGAGTAGCCAAACCTGGACGGGTGAATGGACATCCACGAGAATCAATTTGCTGAAAAGAATATTCGCGCTCCAAGTGTTTGATATTGCTTTCGATTGATGGGCGGACTGGAAATCCGCGGACCAGCTTGCGGACAGGAATGTCCGCGCTCCGGTGTTCGTCATCATACCAAATTCCCGCGCTGTTCCTGCTCGCGCTCGATGGCTTCGAACAAAGCTTTGAAATTGCCTTTGCCGAAGCCTTGCGCGCCTTTGCGCTGGATGATTTCAAAAAACAGAGTCGGACGATCTTCGACCGGCTTGGTGAACAGTTGCAGCAGATAACCTTCGTCGTCGCGGTCAACCAGGATTTTCAACTGGCGCAAAGTTTCAATGTCTTCATCAATTTTGCCAACGCGGTCACTGAGCAGTTCGTAATAACTGTCCGGCACTTCCAGGAAGTCTACGCCGTTGGCGCGCAACTGCCGTATGGTTTTGACAATGTCAGTAGTCAGCAGCGCGATGTGCTGCACGCCCGCCGCCTGGTTGAACTCGTTGTATTCTTCGACCTGACTTTTGCGTTTGCCGGGAGCGGGTTCGTTGATCGGGAATTTGATGCTGCGGGATTCGTTCGCCATGACAATGCTGTTCAGCGCCGTGTATTCGGTCGAAATGTCTTTGTCGTCAAAGGTCATAAATCGTTCCAGGCCAATGACTTTGCTGTACCAATCTTCCCAGCGCGTCATCTGTCCGAATTCGACATTGGCCACGTAATGATCCAGCCGCAACAAACCGGCGTTTCGTCCCGGCGCTTTTGATTCCACGAAGTCCGGCATAAACGGCCCGTCATAATTCGACTTTGAGAAAAACGAATGGATCGTGTCGCCGTAAATTTTGACCGCCGACCGCCTGGCCTCCCCGCGCTGGCTTTTGATCGAATACGGAGCCACGGCAGGCTCCGCGCCACGCTTCACTGCCTCTTCAAACGCGAAGTCAGCGTCGTCAACTTCAAAGGCGATGTCGCGCACTCCGTCGCCGTGTTTCAGAATGTGCAAGCCCGCTTTATCCAGCGAGGTGTACGGAGTCGTCAGCAGCAGTTTGAACGTTCCTTGCTGCAAAGCATAAGAACACTGCTCACGATTGCCGGTTTCCAGCCCGGTGTAGGCAATACGGTCAAAGCCAAAGGCATTGCGATAGTAATAATCGGCCTGCTTGGCGTTGCCGACGTACATTTCTATGTGATGGACTTGACGAATTTTCAATGGGTTGTTGCTCATGATTTCACCCCTCTTGTACGTAATAATTGTAAACAAGCTCTATCAGCTTTTTGGGCGGACTAGACAATTCATCGATTTTTTCGATTC
>JBGAPB010000343.1:0-8753 GCA_044221525.1 Blastocatellia bacterium
CGCTGTTCAAACTGGCGGTTGTGATTCAGCAGATTTTTTACCGCTACCACGTTGGCCAGACCAAAGACGAACGCTTTGCCCACTTCGATAAACGAGTCGAAGTGTTGGCCAGAATGGCGCATTCGATGATTCAGTCACAATGTTGAATGGAGACGCAGTCTAAAAACTCAATGCCAACGCGATTGTTGCGCGCGATCATCGCCAAATCTTTTGTCGAAGTGATTCTGGTTTGCGTCGTGGCCTCGTTGGCGGCGTTTTCGACCTTCAGTCCTCAGCTTCGCGGAGCGATTGACGTTGCGGATCAAGTTCGCATTTCCGGCTGGGTCAACGATCCTAGATTCTCAAACGTAGCTTTGGAAGTTCAGCTTTTCATTGATGAAAAGTTTGTAGCCAGCCAGTTGGCTGATCGTCGGCGAGAGGATTTGGTTTCGGCTGGCGTGACGGCACTGCCCAATCACGGTTTTAGCTTCGAACTTGAACAGTTCAATCTGTCAATTGGTGAACACTCAGTCCGGGTCTTTGCTGTGCGCGACGCAGCCGGAGCGAGCAAAATTCTTTTGCCAATCACAGCCGCGCCGCGCAGATTTCAAATCAGCCGCTGAGCCTATTTTTTATCCGCTTCAATCGGCCAGCTTTCGTTGCGGCTCCATTCGTCGAATGATCCGTCGTAAAGCTTCGCGTTGTAACCCAGCATTTTGGCTACGAAATAACCAAGACTGGCTTGTTGGCCGATGTGGCAATAAGTGACGACCATTTTGCCTTTGTCGGCTCCGGCCTCTTCGTACAGCTTTCGCAGCGCCGTCAGGTCTTTCAGTTTCAAATCTGTGTCGCTGACCGCCAGCATGGGGAAAGGAAGGTGTTTCTCTCCGGGCAGATGACCTGCGCGCGGCATTCCAGCGTTGTCTTTGCCGGAGTAAAAGTTCGGCAGCCGCGAATCAATGACGGCGACTTTGGGCGTGTTCAGGTTTTCTTTCAGCCAGGCGGCTTCGGCCACCAGAGCCGGGTTGGCGTGCGGGTGAATTTGCCCGGAGCGACGGTTTTGACTTCGGTCGTCAACGCCTTGCCCAGCTTTTTCCATTTCTCGGCGCCGCCGTCCAGCAAGGACGTTTTTCCACTTAGTCCCAAATAATCAAAGTGAAATAGACGCGCCGCTGGAGTGATCCATCCGCCAGCGCCGAAGTAAATGACGATGCGTGAATTGTCCGACACTCGAATTTTTCAAACGACGCTTTCAACTGTTCAACCGGCGGCAATTGCAAAATCAATCTGCCTTCGCCCGGTGGCGTCGAAAAAATCGGTTCGCAGGATTGGCACGCTCCGGGGATGTGTCCGGCGTCGTATTCTTTGTCGCCAACGTGCGGTAGCACCAGATTTTTGTCGTCAATGTGTTTGGCCAGCCAATCGGCATTGACCAACATTGGTTCGTCGGCAGCGATTGCCGAACCGTAGACAAAGCCGCTCAGCACAAGCAGTATCAAAATCATCAAACAGGGTTTCTTCATAACTTCTCCCGGAAGGTTTTTTTGTCTAGCCGATTTTCATCGGCAGTTGGATGAGAAAATCACAGGTCAGTCGGCGGTCAAAATACCGTAACTCCATCAAATTGTCTTGAGCATCAAAGCTCTGTCAGGAGGCGACCTGTTTATAGAAATGGGGCGCGAGAAGTTGTTCAAGCTTCGTCAGGGGCGGCCTGTTACCTGATTCGCTCCTGACGAACTTGAAAAGTTGCCAACGAATGCTATAAACAGATCACTCCTAATGGAGTTGGGACAATCTTTCGCAGTGGCTTTTCTGAAAACAATTGCTCCGCCGTAAGGTGCGAAACTATACTCCGCCGCGCAGCTAATCCGTATCAAATCAAGCAGTAAATTCTCTTCGACAGCCGAGTCGGAAATGGAGGCTTAAACTTATGACACATCCGTTTGCCTGGGTTTCTTCGCCGTACCGATGGCCGTTGTATGCCATCCCCTTCTGGTTGGAACGCTTCTTTTTTGCCTTCAAGCTGACCAGCCAGGGAAAACCGCTCCGAACTTCTGCCGCGCCGGAAGGAATTCTGTCTTATGAGTTTGCCTGGAGCAAAACGAAGGCAGAGGCCATCCTAGCTTCCTGGGACTCACTTAAAGAAACGGCTCGGCAGCAACTGCTGATAGATTTCGGCTTTCTGGTGTTTTACCCGCTGACGCTTTCGCTTGCTTGCGCGATGCTGGCCGGTTCCGCCTTCAACAAAATGGCCGCGGTGGGAGTTTTCATCTCCTGGGCGGTGCTGCTTGCGGGGCTACTTGATGCGACGGAAAACTGGCGCTGCTTCGTATGCTCGCCACAAACGGCAGTGACTTTCTGGCTCGGCTGGCCGGAGTCTGCGCCGGAGTGAAATTTGCGCTGGTTTATGCCTCGTTGGGCTATTTGGTCTTGCAGGAGCTGGCGACCCTGGTGGCGAAGCTCCGCACTGCCTGACACGCAACTGGAAGAAATTGTTTTGTTTCTTTCACAAGGTTTAAGCTAACGCTACACCCTGGCTTTATGTTATCGCCTGCATTCGCCGGCCTAAAATCAAATGTCGCTATGAATTCGAACCGGAAAATGAACAACTCGAAAATGAGGGTTCGCCTGTTTGGTGTATGGTCGGCAATATCATTGATCAGCATCCTTACGGGCCTGGAGGTCGAGCAACGAAGGGGACGAAGCATTTTCGTTCCGGCTTCCTAAAGGTCTATTGCTTTCCTCCGCTGTGGGGAGATGGGTACAAAAGGTCAAAGTCATCGGCCATCACCGGAAATCAAACCAGCTTGTGACGATGGTGGTTCTCTCAAAATGGATTGAGAATCGCCGCGCGGAGTTGGTGTACAGTCCCGCGATTATTCGCCGCTTTGGAGGTTGTTGGGACGGTTCGATGCGGTCGCGCATGCTCGCGGAGGAACTGGCTGGGAGTGATTTTGTTTCCCAAACGCGCCTTTGTTCTGAACTCCTGGCAGTAATCATTGCCATGCTTGTTGGCGCAGTTGCGGGATTCCTGATGAGTGGCGTTGGCAGCATGATCCTTGGCGGCATTGGCGGGTTGACCGTCGCGTTGTTAGTTAGGATGAATATCCGCAATAGTTTTTACCGTCATAAAGAAGCTGAAGGTTTTGTACTTTCTGATTTCGTAAGGTCAAGGAGGATATGAGCATCAACCCCGTAAAAGTCGAAAAAGTGCGTTCAGGTATAAGAAGCGGTTTTTTGGGTTCCCTACGCACAGCGGCCTTAATCATGGCCTTAACCGGGCCATGGAAACCGTTCCGGTTTATGCTTCGTGTTGGGAGCCATAACGAATCCAATTGCTGGTGCTGATGTTTGCTGTCTGGGTGCTTTCTCCGTTTGTTGCGCTCATTTTGGCTAACGTTGTTTCGCGGCATTGGGCGGTTCCGACCAGGGCAATGCTTTACAGTTTGATGATAGTTCTGGCGCTGGTGTCGTTGACTCTTTACGGGGATGTTGCTTTGGGGCCTCCCAGGCCGCAACCCGCGTTCAGATTTCTTGTTGTTCCAGGAGCATCGTGGCTGCTGATTGCAGTTGCAATGACGATAGCCGCGCTCTTATCGGGCAAAACGTCGCCAAAAGGTGATAATGCCTAACATCTAAATGCGAATCGAAAATAAAACTTATGACCATCGAACTGACCAAAGAAGCAAAACAAACGGCGCTGGAATCGCTGCAAAAATACTTTGAGATGAACATGGACGAACCGCTAGGCAATCTGAAAGCGGGCGCGTTGCTTGGGTTCATTTTGGAAGAAATAGGGCCGAGCATTTACAACAAAGGCGTGGCGGATGCTCAGGAGCGCATGCAGGCGCGCATAGGCGAGCTGGATTACGAAGTCCATGCCGACGAATTTCAATACTGGCGCAACCGTGACCGGCAGCAAAAAGGCCGCAAATGATTAATCTAATCGGTTGACTGAATCATCAATTCTCTTCATTGGCATAGTTTGAACTCTTCTCGATTCACACCTTGAAGCCGCCAGCATCGGGTAGTAGCATGCGGCAGCTTCTTTTGATGACATTCGCGCGGCATAAAACTCCGGCGCGCCCACTCAATCGAATTCAATGTAAAGACCAAATCACAAAGAGGATTCAGATGACCCCGCTCGCGCCCGGCAAGACACTTTCTCACTACCGCATTATCGAACAGCTTGGACAGGGCGGGCAGGCAACGGCTTACAAAGCCGAAGACACCCGGCTGAATCGCCTGGTTGTTCTTAAAACTCTGCTGCCTGAACTCGCCGCCAGCCAGACCGCTCGCCGCCGATTTGAACGCGAAGCCAAGCTTGCCTCCGTGCTGGATCATCCGAACATTTGCGCCATCTTCGACATTGGCGAAAGCGACGGCTGGTTTTATATCGTCATGCCGTTTATCCCCGGCCGCACTTTGAAACAGGTTGTCGCCGGGCAGCCGCTGGAACTTCGCAGCGCGCTTTCCATCGCCATTCAGATTGCCGACGCGCTGGTTGCGGCTCACGCGCGAGGCATAGTTCACCGCGACATCAAACCATCAAACATCATCGTCAACGATCAAGGCCAGGTTAAGGTGCTGGATTTCGGGCTGGCCAAAATGTTGGGCGGCGATGAGCTTTACGATCCAGACAAATCAATGACCGAACTTGGCGTGCCTTACGGAACGATGGGTTACGGTTCGCCTGAACAGGCAGTCGGTGACCGTGTGGATCATCGCACTGACGTTTTCAGTCTGGGTGTTTTGATTTACGAAATGGCAACCGGCCATCAGCCATTCAGCGGGCGCAATCGCATAGAAATTCTGCACGCCGTTATTAACTCAGAGCCGTACCCGATTTGCGATGATTGCCCGGTTGCGCCGGCGCATTTGCAGGCGATTGTTGATCGTGCTCTGGCCAAAAATCCTAAAGACCGTTTTGCGACGATGGCCGAAATGTTGGAGGAGTTGAAAGCTCAAATGCGCGAATTGACTGGCGAAGCGATTGCTCCCAGCGATGTGGCTGGAACTTTGGTGGCTCCACAACAAGCGCGCACTTCGTGGCGGTTGAGCAGCGCGCTCGGCAAGGTTTTTGGCGGAGGGTTTTTCGGCAAAAAGCGAAACGGCCAGCCAAGCAGGTCGCCAAACTCTTCTCCAAGCCAATCATCTGGCAGTCAGTCGCCCAATCGCTCTGTTGGTGATTCACGTTCGACGCCGTCCGCAAGTCAAAAAAGTTTTGGCAGCCAAAGCGGTTCTTCACTATCGCCGGCTTGGGTGACGGAAGCGGGAACCGAAAGCAAACGCACCATCGCCGTGCTGCCGTTCAAAAATCTGTCGGGCAACGCCGAAGACAATTTTTACGAAATCTCTTTGGCCGATGGAATCATTGCCGAACTTGCTCATCTGCGTTCGCTGGTGGTTCGCCCGTCGCAATACATTGCGCGTTACGCCGGACAGAATGTGGAACCCCGTCAGGTCGGTGAAGAACTGGCCGTCAGCACTGTGGTGGTCGGCAGTTTTATCAAAGCAGCCGAACGATTCCGCGTCACGACTCAATTGTTGGCCACCGCAACCGGAGAAATTTTATGGAGTGAAAAAATTGATCTGGCAGCGGACGATCTGTTGACGATTCAGGACACCATAACCGAAAAGGTAATCGCCGGTTTGAAGTTGAAGCTGACCGAAGAAGAGCAGCAGAAGATAGAAAAGCCGTTAACGACAAACGCCGAGGCTTATGAGTTTTATCTGCGCGGACGCGACCTGTTGTTCAAATACATCTCTCACAGTTTTGACGACCATGATCTGGACGTGGCGATCAAAATGTTTGAAGAAGCAATCAGGCTGGATCCGAATTTTGCCCGCGCGCATTACACCCTGGGACGCTGTCTGGTTCATCACGGGCAAGGTTACGGCGGCCAGCATTACTTTAATCTGGCTGAAGCTTCACTGACGCGCGCATTGGAACTTGACCCAAAACTTGCCGGAGCGCGTTTGCAGATGGTTTACGTTTACTTGAACAAAGGCGAGAAGGAAAAGGCGCTGACTACTTTGGCCGACGCGCGCCGCGAAGCTCCGCACGACCCGACGGTTTTCATCATCGCCGGAATGCTTTACCGGCTGAACGGATTGTACGACCGCGCGCTAAAACAGTATGACAAGCTGTTGGAGCTAAGCCCGCGCGACGTGGTTATCGCCAGTTACAACCGTGGACGGATTTATATGTACCGCCACGAATACGAACGAGCCATCGCCGAATTCGGAAAAGGCCAGGCTGTTGAACCAGACCATCCACTGATAAAAACTTTTCTGGCGATCACCTACTTCAATCAAGGCGACGTTGATCGTTGTCGAGAAATTACCGAAGACGTTTTGCGGCAGCATCCGCATTTCGATCCGCTGCAAATCGTTCTTGCCTGGTGTCTGAGTTCCGCCGGTCAACACGCAGAGGCCAGCGCGTTGATAACCGATCAAGTTAAAGAAACCGCCGCTGCCGATCACGACGTTTCTGTCTGGCTGGCATCTTTTTACGCCATGGAAAACAATCGCGACGCGGCTATTGAATGGCTGCAAAAAGCCGTTGCTCTTGGCAATGAAAATTACCCGCTCTTTGCCGACAACAACCGTTTCGACAATCTGCGCTGCGATTTGCGATTTATTGACCTGCTGAGTTCGTTGAAGCAAAAGTGGGAGGAACGACGTTAGAGAGGGATGGAGAGATGGAGGGACGGAGGGCTTATAGACAAGGAAGACAAGGATAAAGAGGGCAAGAAAGCTGTACGCAGGCATACGGATTTGGAGGTTTACAAAAAATCCTTTGCGGCTGCGATGCGTATTTTTGAATTGTCCAAGTCTTTCCCGAAAGAAGAAAAGTACTCTTTGACCGACCAGATTCGACGTTCTCGCGGTCTGTTTGTGCCAATTTAGGAGAAGCCTGGCGAAAGCGACGATACCCGGCTGCTTGGATCAGCAAGCTTGGTGATTGCGAAGCCGAAGCGTGTGAAACTCAAGTCTGGATTCAGTTTTGTGTTGAATGTGGATACCTTACAACTGAAACAGGGAAAGAGCTTTACAAGGAATACGACGCCATACTTGGAATGCTTATCAACATGATTACTCATCCCGAAGATTGGAAGTTATGAGATTCCCTCTTTCCCTTTGTCTCTCCGTCCCTCCATCTTCAACGGGAGGTGATGGATGCCGACAGTAGAAGAACTACGCGACCGAATCAATCTTCGCCTCGACGAAAGCTTTGTCGGGATCAGCGAACAGGTTGCTGATCTTGCGCCGGAAGATTTGGTCGAGCTGCTGAACCAGTTGAAGCTTATCGAATCAGCGACAGTCATGCTGATGCTGCCGGTTCCGCGCGGAATCGAGTTGATGGATCAGCCAACGATGACCCGGCGCGGCGCGATTTTGGAAAAATTGGACCCGACGCGCGCCGCAATGATTCTGGAAGGACTCTCAGCCGACGAACGCACAGACATCATCCAACAAATGGGGTTGACCGAACGTCGCCGCGTTCTGGCCAAAGTCAGCAACGAAGTCAAAGCCGAACTCGAACACCTGCTCAGTTACGAAGAACACACCGCCGGTGGAATCATGACCACTCGTCTGGTAGCCCGCGAAAAAGAATCCATTTACGCCTGTTACGTGCTGGACCCGGCCAATGGTCATTTGCTGGGAGCGGTCAGCTTGCGCGACTTAGTGATGGCTGAGATGGATCAATCCATTACCAGAGTCATGCGGCCAAAACCGGTCACAGTACAGGCCGACGAAGACCAGGAATCCGTCGCCAAAAAAATCGCCAAATACAATTTGCTGGCTGTGCCTGTGCTGCAACGCGACAACAGCGTCGTAGGGTTTGTAACCGTTGACGATGTTGTTGACGTCTTGATTGAAGAGCAAACCGAAGACATTTTGCGAATGGCCGGTGTCGAACCCGGAGCTCTGGACAAACCCTATTTCGACAATCCGATTTTGCGCGTAGTCAGAAAGCGCATCGGCTGGTTGCTATTCCTGTTCGTCGCCGGAACGATGACCAGCAAAGTCTTACACAGTTTTGAAAGCGAACTGGCAACAGTCGTCGCTCTGAACTTCTTTGTTCCTTTGCTGATCGGGACAGGCGGCAATGCCGGAGCGCAAACCGTCATGACGGTCATTCGCAGCCTGTCGCTGGGCGAAATCGGAGTGAAGCACGCCTGGCGAGTCGCCCTGCGCGAATCAACCACAGGTTTGCTGGTCGGTGTGCTGATCGGCTGTGTGGCTTTCGGGCAGGCTTACTGGGTGACTCACGACTGGCATCTGGCGGTGACAATTTCGACGACGATTCTGGTCATCTGCGTCTGGTCAACGACCGTCGGAGCGATTGTTCCGATTGCCGCTCATCGCTTCGGAGTTGATCCGGCTGTGCTGAGCGCGCCGTTGATTACGACTTTGGTGGATGCGACCGGCTTGCTGATTTATCTGACAATCGCAAAAATCATCCTCGATCAAATTTAGACAACTCTGTTTCAGGCTTCAACAGGAGATTCACAGATGACGCGCACAAAATTCAAACTGACGTTCATCTCGTTGTTTTTGCTCACCCTCGCAGCTTATGCGTCGGGGCGAATGAGCGCTCAGTCGGTTCAATCGGTCGGCGATGATTTCTTTGAAAAGAAGATTCGTCCTGTTCTGGCGACAAACTGTTACGGCTGCCATTCTTCAAAGCTGAAATCTCCGATGGGCGGATTGGCGCTGGATACCAAATCAGGTCTGCTGAAAGGCGGCGATTCAGGAGCGGTAAT
>JBGAPB010000344.1:0-7548 GCA_044221525.1 Blastocatellia bacterium
CAGCACGTTTTTGGAAAAAACAGGAATCGTTTTGTCACGGGATGCGCCGCCGCTGACATTTCCACCGATCACGGCATTGGCCTGTGGATCAGGCAACGCAAAAGCTCGCCTTATCCAAAACGGAGCCAGCGAAGCCGCCCAGCCCAAAACAAAAATCACCAGATTGTTGGCCGCGTAAGTCGTGCAGGTCGTCGCACTTAACCACAAAATACCCGCCAACCATTGCGGCGTCAGCTTGTGTTTCGGAGCCAGCAACACAATCCCCAAACTAAGCGCTGCAAACAGCGACAACGGAATCGCGTTCAGCGCATCAACCAAAAACCATTGCTCAAATGGTTCGGCCAGACGGCTATCAGGCGCGTTTGCAACGGTGAAACTGTTACAAAGCAAGGCAAGAAAACTTAGCGACAAGATCAACACGGAATTGCGGCGCGCCTGCTCCGGCGAGGTCATCTTCCAGATAACGAACGAAAAAAGGAGCGGTGCAAATATGCCGAAATTCAGCAAAAGAAAGAGTAAGTGATTAGACATCCGCTCCCTCCGTGTTGCGCCAAAGCGGCGATTGCCTTGAGGTCAAACCTGCCTTGCTGGCCAATGGTAGAGAGTGGTGAATACCTGCTCCGCCAAAATACTCGATCCATTTCGCTTCAAACCGCTGCATTATGCCGGCAATTTGCAGCACAGGCCCAACAACAAAACGATCCAGGAAAGTGTCGTGGTGCCCGCGATCCAGCGCCAGCCGATAAAGCCAGCTTTGAAACGATTGCGGCAACAACGCTTCGAAATGAACACCGGTCACGCCCAGGTGGCCGCCAGCGGCGGCGTGAACTCTGTGGTGATCGTGCAGCATCGAAGGCGCTCGCAAAAATTGCAGCGTGCGAACCAACGCATGACCGGTGATATGCCACAACGCCAATTGCTGCCACCCGAAACCGATTTCGATGAAGATGATTCCCAGTTGCGCCATCGCGGCATAAGCCAGCGAAGTTTTGGCATCGGCGCAAGCTCGCCCGACAAACGTTCCGTGTAGCGCGGTCAGCAAACCAATCAAAATGATCGCTTCAGACACAAACGACGAAGCCGCAATTATGGGCTGAGCGCGCAATAGCAAATAAGCTCCGGCGTGAACCGAAAGCGCGCCGTAAAAAATCGCGCTCGACGGCGTAGGTCCCTCCATCGCACGCGGCAACCAGCCCGAAAATGGAACCTGCGCGGCTTTTCCCATCGCAGCCAGCAACAGCAAAAACGCCGTGATCGTGGCTGAACTTCCCAACAGCGGCGTGTGAGCTTGAAGCTGGTTTGGCAGGATTTCCGTGAACTCAGAAGTACCGACGAAAATGTGCATCAGCACTACGCCCGTCAAAAGCCCCACGTCGCAGGCTCGATAAGTGGCAATGACCCTGATCGCGTTGTTAATCGGATCATTGCGATACTGAAAAAAGGCAATCAACAAAATCGAAGTTATCCCGACAACTTCCCAACCGCCGATCATCAGGTCGAATGAACCAGCAGCGAAGAACAGCAGAATGCCTGCGCCGAACAAATTCAACAGGATAAAGAATCGGAAAAACCCTTCATCCCTGTGAATGTAACGCCGCGAAAAAGCTGAAACCAGAACGGTCAACAATGCGCTCAAAGTCAGCAAAGGCAACGAAATATAATCAACCCACAAAGCCAGCGGAAAATGGTAATGGCCGACGTGAAACCAGTCGCCATAAACGGCGCTCAACTGAGTTTTGCCGCCAGAGAGCAATTCCCACCACATCGCGGCAACGATCAACAGCACCAGGCTGTAACAGATCGTCGTCAAACGGGCGACAAGCCGTTCGCGCATTTTCCAGCCGAGCAGCCAGCCAAAACCCAACACTGCGGATAAACTGCCAGGCAGCAGAATCAGCAAACCAAGTAAGATGCGTTCATTCATAGCTGACATTTCTCAACAGACGCTGCCGGCGTGAGCAGCGGTTGCCGTGATTCGCGCAATCGGTAAATGCTCCAATTTGCCGCCAAACCAATTCGCGGACGAAACCGTTTCCGGCAATTTGACCGTTTCGCTCAAAGGTTCAAAAACTCCGCCGCGATAAACATGAATGCTTCCATCGGCGGGATGCATCGCCGCCAGACGAATCCAGCGATTTTCGACCAACTCCAGCACCAGCGAACTGCGCCGGACAGCTTCCATCAGCTTTTCAGGAGTATTTTCGACAATCAGCAACAGCCTGACAGGTTCGTGGATTTCGACCATTTGCCAGGGCAGACCCGTACGCAAATCGCTGGCGTGGCCGTTCATGACTCCAACCAAACCTGTGACGTTGTGCGGCAATTTCGTGCCGCAGCCATAACCTTCGTTATCAACAAATGAAAAATAGTATTCCAGGTTGATGCCTGCGCAGACCGGGCCGGCGGCTCCCAAAATGGCAGCCAGGCTGTCCAGTTTCGGATCGCGGTCAGGATCATAAGAGATAAGAAAAGCGCGCCGATCCAAAAACAATCCGCGCGTCAGACTGCGCCGACCAACGACGCAGACGGCGTTGGTGCAATGTCCATATTCAGGGCGAGGTTCAGCCAGATGTTCGGCACGTTCTTCGACATGGCGCAAGGCGGCTTTCGGGGTTGTGTCGCGGTAAGCAGCTTCAAAACGGCGCGCACGTTCCAGCGCCTCTGCCGCGCGAGCTTGATCCAACCAGTCGGCCAGGCGCGAAAACTCTTCAGTGTGCGTAACCGGAATCGCCGAGGTGTCGAAAAAACTCTACCAGGTCATTGCTGGTATCGTGATAACCGCCGACAAACCAGGTGTCATCAGGAATGTTCATTCCCTGTTCGCGCATGCGAGCGCGCACCTGCGGGTGATTGGCCATTGCCGCAAACGAACGCGCATTCGGCCCTCCGCGCCTTCCGCCGCAAGCGCCGCAATCGTGCGCGGATTCGTGCGGATTGTTCAGGCTGGTGGAACCATGGCCAAGAATTGCGACCAGCCGCGAATGATTTTCGATCAACCCAGCCGCGCGCAAAGTGCCGCCGATCCGATCCGCCATTTCCTGAATGGTAAAACCCGGCAACAAGCTTTCCGCCTTTTCAGCCATTTTTTCAGGGCTTGCCGATTCATCGCGCATCACTGTCAATTCAGTGTCCAGCGACGGCAAAAACCAGCCTGACAGTCGCGCATACAAAAGCCCGGCCAGACGCGGTTTCAACAGACGAGTAGTCAGCGGAAAAAGCGAAAGCCAGCCAAAACCCGAGCGCCCCAAGCCAGCCCCTGACCAGCGTGCGCGAACCGACGAAACCATTGCGCGCGGCCTGCGCCCAAATCTTGCGACGACTTTGACGTTTCCGCGAAAGGTGCAGGTGGTCTTCCTTCGGACGTTCCAGAATGGAGTGTTGAGGCGTAACCACGACCGGACACAGAGCCACGCCATGGGCGTCGTCCAAGCCTTGATAATTGACGGCAACACCAAAACCAGCCGCTCCCAAAGTCTCGACGCTGGGAGCAACTTCCTCAATGCGCGGCGCGTGATTCTTCGCGTTCATCAATGCAAAAGATTACCTGGGCAGTTGGGCGATTCGCTGGACGACTCGGGTCAATCGTTGCGCGGTGCGTCAGCAAAGGTCTGAGAATTTCCTGTTCGTGGCGATATTCGTAAGCCAGGTGCCAGACGCGGCGGCGTTCCCAATCGCCAAAAGCGTTGATCGAAAACCAGCAATTTGAATTCATCGGCGCGCAACGAATTGATTTTCTCGGCTGACAAACCCAGCAATTGAGCTACGTCAAAAACGCGCGCGGTTTCGGCCATTAACTGAGATTCCGTCACAGGCGACGGCGGGCAGGTTTGCGCCAAAGCGACCAAAATTGCTGCTCGTTCCGTTCACGCCAGGCGTTTTCGCTGGCAACCACGGTCATCGTTAAACGGACGGCCAGAAAATCCATCAACGAACAAGTCACCTGTTCATAAGGAGCCAAAGCAGGTTCTTCTTCAGCTTCGCATCAACCCAGCCCAACCCGGCAAAGCCAGCAGTTCGGCTGTTAGCAACAACTCTTTAATTCCGATTGGGGCGCGGCGAATTTGTTCAGGCAATCGAGCACGACTTCATCGGCGTTCATCTGCCGACGTTCCTGCCGTTCGAAAGTCTGCTTCAGTCCAACCAGCAAATTAGGCGGCAAAAACCCGGCTGAGCAATCAACGTGCGAACCGATTTATAAAACCCTTCTTCGCGAAGCGGCATTGGCCAATAGGATTGCCCCTGATCCAGAAACACAGAGCAAAAACGTATCAGCCAGGCATTTATGGTTTCATCGGTGTCAATTCCGGTTAAAGCCAGTAACGCATTTTGCGGACGCGCCGGTGATGTAGGCGATGCCGGCTCAGGATTCGGCATCCGGCGATAACAAGCGGCAAACAAGGCTCGCACGGCAGCACTTTCGCCACCGCCATTTAATAGGGCTTGCCGTTTGGTTTGACCCAGGTCCGGGCGCAAACCATCCAGCAATTCATTTTCGTCCATCAACCATTCGATGTTTTCGGGCGTAATTGAACGTAATCCGGGATCGAGCATCGCGCGCCGCAACTCGCGGCGGGTCAAACAACCAGACAGAACTTCTTTATCCGCCTCTGTTTGCCAGCACCAGTTCCAGGTCTTGCAAGTGAATCCGCCCGGCTGACAGTTCTGTTCGATAAGCCGCCTCTGTCATAAAGAGCTCAGTCCCAAACAGCCGTGCCGCTTTCTGCACTGCTTTTTCAAAAGGCAAATGCTGAAAAGGCATGAAGCGTGTTGTGATGTATGAACACGCCTAATTGGGCCTTGCGCGGGCAGATAATGCGCCGCATTGGCAACCGAATGCTGCAAATGTTTAAGCCTGATAGCTTTTCTGATGGTGAATTGTTGGCTAGCTCGGCAATCATTTTGTCACAACTGTTATTTAGACTTCGTTTTGGTTGTTATGTCTTTCCTCGAAATGAAAAAGGTCTCTTCGTAAAAAGTCACAGCTCCGGATTCCAAATCATGCATTGCTCCAATGATTCCGATTTCACCTTTTTCCACCATCTGTTCCAGGATATAGCTTCGACTGATGATTGATTTCACGGAACGAGCCACATTGATTGAGGTCACGTTTTCGACGAACCTGGGATTTGAAGAGCTTCTTTCTTCCGGGTTGGTAAAAGTTCTTTCTTCATAAACCGCTGGCTGCAACTTGGCCAGCAACTCAGTCAGATTCCCCATCTCTATGTGGTCGCAGGCGCCTTTAACAGCTCCGCAATTTGTATGGCCCATAACAACCAGCAGCTTGGTGCCGATGACTTTGCAGGCAAATTCCATCACTGCCCAGGATATCTGTGTTGACTATATTTCCGGCTATGCGAATTGACATAATGTCGCCAAGCCCTTGATCAAAAATCAGCTCGGCTGAAGTGCGACTGTCTATGCAGCTTAGAATTGTGGCGAACGGCCATTGGCCTTCGCGCGTTTCATTGGCTTGCTGCAACAAATTCCGATTGGCTTTCAGGTTGCTGATAAACCTCTGATTACCAGCCTTCAACACCTCTAAAGCGTCAACAGGAGTCATTTTTTCTTGAAGTTCCTTGGTCAAAGTTCTCATTTAATCACCTTCCTCTCTTCTTTTTGATTATTGTTTGTAACTTCGATAGCAGCCTGAAATGACTGCTCTCAAGAGTTACTATTGTTTTTCGATCAGTAAGAGCTGACGTGACTGGTGTTTTCCAGCCTGTAAGCTTCCTTGAATCCAACCAGACTGACGGCAATGCCTTTGTCTTTTGATCCCAAATTGACAAAGTCTCTGATTAGTTCGACAACATCGTGATCAATGTAAGCGGAGTTGCTGGCATTGATTATTACGCTGCTACTTTCCGGCAGGTGCGCCAGAGTTTGTTTGATTGCAGCTTTGTTCAAAAACGACACTTCCTGGGCCAGGTCAATGTGAATGGTCTCCCCTGCGTGGTGTTCTTCTTTCTTAAAGAAATAAGCCAGCTTCATATTGTCTCTGAGGATAAAGAAAATACTGACGGCCAGTCCGACTGCCACGCCCTTCAGCAGGTCGGTAAACACAACTGCCACAACCGTAACAATGAACGGCGCAAACTGTAGTTTCCCGTTATCCCACATATGCTTGAAGACCGAAGGGGATTCGCTAATTTCCAGCCAGTCATCAACAATATGGCGGCCAAACAAGCCAACGGAATTCTATTAAGGATGGAGGGAATTGCTATTACAGCGATCAATAGAAAAAAACCGTGAGCGATGGCTGAGATTTTGGTTCTCGCTCCCGAATTTACGTTCGCCGAAGTTCTGATAATGACCGAAGTCATTGGCAGGCCGCCAATAAACCCACTGATAAGGTTTCCAACGCCTTGAGCTTTAAGCTCTGTGTTTGTGCTGGTAAACCTTTTCAACGGATCCATCTTGTCTGCCGCTTCTATGCAAAGCAGCGTTTCGATGCTGGCAACTGCGGCAATCGTGGACGGCGACAATCCAGACATCTACGTTCGTCACCGCTGAAAAATTAGGACGGGAAAACTGGCTCAGAAAGTCCGAAAACGACGAAGGAATCGGCAAACTGACCAGATGCTCCTGAGAAATATCCAGATTCGACCCGCTGGCTTTGAAGATTTCATTCAGAATGACGCCAACGATAACCGCCACTAAGGAGCGTTGAATGAGTTTGATCTTTTTCAAGAACTCTATTTTCGTCCAGGAAATCAAAATGACCAACGAAACCACTGTGACAATGATCGCTCCCAGATGCGAATAATTCACCGCGTCAATCAGGGCGGAAAACGTGTTATGCCCGGTTCCTTTTTCAATGAAGAAAAAGTCGCCTTCGTTGTCTTTGTCGTAACCGACGGCGTGCGGCAATTGCTTCAATATGATGATGACTCCGATGGCAGCCAGCATTCCTTCAATCACGTTTGACGGAAAGTAATTTGAAATCGTCCCGGCTTTGGCAAATCCAAGTGCGATTTGCATCAATCCAGCCAAAATCACCGCCATCAAAAATGTCTCGAACGATCCAAGAGTGCTGATAGCCACCAACACAATTGCGGTTAACCCGGCGGCAGGTCCCGAAACACTCAGCTCCGAATGGCTGAGCGAGCCGACGACGATACCTCCGATAATGCCGGCAATGATGCCCGAAAACAGCGGCGCTCCGCTGGCAAGTGCAATGCCCAGACAGAGCGGCAACGCCACCAAAAAAACCACCAACCCCGACACCAAATCTGTTTTTAGATAAGCTAACCTTGATTTCATAAGTTAATACTCTATTGCCTTAGTTTTGATTTGTTGTAGCTATTAAAAATAACGCTTCACTACAAACGACCACGAATAACATGGGCCGAGAACGGTTAAACCACTGTTTTTGACTGCTCATGTGCTTTCCCCAAGCTTATTCGCAGTTAAATTCTTTTTCTTAAAGCTTGAAGAACTTGAAAGAAGTGCGACTTGAGGATAGGCAGCAATGGCTATGCCAGTGGATAAATTTCTGGTTTAGATAAGGTTTATGGTTGAACTCTGCTTTGTCAACAAGTTCAGCCGGGA
>JBGAPB010000345.1:0-6603 GCA_044221525.1 Blastocatellia bacterium
GTAACGTGGAGTGATGACCGCCACGTCGCAACCAACGCGCGACAAAGCCTGGGGCAAAGCTCCGGCTACATCGCCAAGCCCGCCGGTTTTCGAGTAAGGCACAACTTCAGATGAAGCCAATATGACGCGCATTGTTTATTTTCTGGAAGCTAGACTTTCGTTTGTTTGGAATGTCGAATTGGACACGGAGTCTAAAGTTGCGCTCGAAACCTTGTCAAGCAACGCGAAAAAGCGACAATAGCCGCCGACAAAGACAAAATTTTTCGACAGGATTTACAGGATTTCGCAGGATCAAAGCCAGTCTTGTTGAATCTTGCAAATCCTGTCTACCTAACCTGCATTCCAACAAGGAGATTCTATGCTGCGAAAATTCAGAGTAACGATGCTCTGCCTGACGCTTTTGGTCAGCCCCTTATCGGCTTTTGCCCAAAGCCCGGCTGGCGCTGATCCAGACATTCAAACCAAAATCCGAAAAGAAGGAATGGATAACTCGCAAATTATGCGGGTCATGCATTACTTCACCGACGTTTACGGCCCGCGTCTGACAGGTTCGCCAAATCACGAAGCCGCCGCCAAATACGCAATCAAAACCATGGGCGAATGGGGATTTGCCAACGCCCATCTGGAACCGTGGGATTTCGGCCATTCAGGCTGGCTGAATGAGCGCGCATCCGGGTACGTTTTGTCGCCTTTCAAGGATTCTCTGGTTTTTGAAGTTCTGGCCTGGACGCCCAGCACCAAAGGAACCATCACCGGGCAGGCTTATCAAATGACTCCGCCAGCTTCGCCGACCGAAGACGAATTCAAAGCGTTTTTGGACAGCGAAAAGCAGAAGGTCAAAGGCAAAATCGTGTTCGTTGGCAAACACGTCGTCATCCCGATCAGTATGCAACCAGAAAACAAGCGTATGACCGACGAACAGGCCAAATCCCGCTTTTCGGGAGGCAATGTTGCCGGTGGAGGCCCGCCCAATGCCAGACGGCAGCAACAACCGGAGCAGCAACCCGGACAGCCGCGCAAACTTACAGCGAGAGAAGTCAATCAGCGCACCGGCGAATTTCTGGCATCCAACGGCGCGCAAATGATGGTGGTTGATACCGCCAACGAAGGCCGCATGGAACAGCGCCGTGTGCGCGCTTTCAATAATCGCAACTTCGATCCGGCAAAATTCCCGCCCACCGCAGTTCTCAGCAATGAAGATTACGGGCGCATCACTCGCGTTTTGGCTGACGGCACGCCAGTCCAACTGGAATTCAACATCGTCAATCACGATTATCCCGAAGGCAAAACTTCGTATAACTCCGTGGCCGAAGTTCCGGGCACGGACAAAAAAGACGAAGTCATCATGTTGGGCGGCCACTTGGATTCATGGCATTCGGCCACCGGAGCCACCGACAACGCCATCGGCTGCGCGACAATGATGGAAGCCGCGCGCATCATCAACGCTCTGGTCAAATCCGGCGCGATCATGACTCCGCGCGAACCATCCGCGTCGCGTTGTGGAGCGGCGAAGAACAAGGGCTGCTGGGTTCGCAGGCTTACGTCAGAGAGCATTTCGGTTCGGCGGAAAATCAAACCGGATTTCGCAAATTCGGCGGACGTCTTTCGCCGTTCGGGAAGACCGGCGAGCAAATGGTATGAGCGTTTTCTTCGAGATGACGTCAACATAAAGGCTGCGCGGCTCGGTTGTTTGAAGACCTGGGCTTTTACGGGTTCTGCTTATCACGCAGCCGCGCGCTTAGCGGATCGGACAACACTTCGTTCAATAGGCTGGTCTGCCCGGCACGCCGGGTATGGAACAGACCCGATTGGTCATTTCAACGTCACCTGGCACACAAACCTGGACACTTACGAACGCATCATCGAAGACGACGCCAAACGCTCGGCGATCGTCATCGCTGCCGCCATTTACCATCTGGCAATGAGCGACAACCTTCTGCCGCGTTTCGCGGCGGATCAGATGCCCGCGCTGCCGCCAGCGCGTCCGTAATAACCAAAAAATCTGGTCTGCTCGCCAAGCCGCGAGCAGACCAGATTAGCTGATCCTGGAAATTTGATTCTTGATTCAGTCAGCAGCTCTAAAAGGCAAAAGCGGCATTATTCCTTATACACCCTTTCTATTCGACGATCCGGCACGAACCACATGATTGCGACCAGAACGTACATGGAAAAGGCGATCCAGGGATTGATGAACGCCAGCAAAATGGCCACAGCGTAAACGACTATAGAAATGATTCCCTTGAAATCCTTTCCAATCGCCTCTGCCAGTTTTGAGTCTTTGCCGTGATGCCTGGTCAAGGAATGAGCCAGAATGAAATAGGCCACTCCCGCCATCAGCGAAACTCCGCCATAAACCGCCACCGGAACTTTCGTAAAATGGTTTTCTCCCATCCATCCGGTCACAAAAGGAAACAGCGACAGCCAAAATAACAAATGCAGGTTTGCCCACAGTATGCGTCCGTTGACCTGCTTTGCCGCCTGCATCATGTGATGATGGTTGTTCCAGTAAATGCCTACGTTGGTGAAACTCAGCACGTAACTGATAAACACCGGAATCAGAGGCACCAGCGCATTCAGGTCGTCGCCGTGCGGCACTTTCAATTCCAGAACCATGATCGTAATGACGATGGCGATTACTCCATCGCTGAAGGCTTCCAGTCTTCCTTTACCCATTCAGAATTCTCCCGATTGTTTTTGGCGCGCGGTTTCCGGTCAAAGTAAGTTTCAGGCCGACAACAACAAATGGGCAGAGTGATTGCCAATCAAACTGCCCATTTCCAAAAATACCTGTTGCGGCCTGAAGAGATCAGCTTGCCTTGGGGTGAATCCAGGGTTTGCGGTATTCGCGCGTCAACAATTTGTTTGCTTCAGCATCGCCAATGACCTGATGTTTTTGCGAATCCCAGGCCAGTGAACGTCCCAGCTTCATGGAGTTGTTCGCCAGAATGCAGCTTGCGGTTGAGATGTGGCCTTGCTCGATGTCGGCAACCGGCAGCCCGCGCGTTTCGATGCACCGCAACAGATCGCGCATGTGTCCGCGAATGGCAGGAGCGACGTGACGTTCAAGGTCTTTTTCAGTGCGGTCAATCGGATACTGCTCGAATTCATAGGTCACGTCTTTATGAATCGGCTGCTCGTTCTTGTCCATCGGAATGTAGTCGTAACTCATGACACCGGCTTTCAGAGTTCCCTTTTCACCATAAATCGTCGCTCCCCACGGATACTTCGGATCGGGCGGATGGCCGTAAGTGCGATGCGTCCAAACGACCGGAAATTCAGGGAAACTGAAGGTTGCCGTTTGGGTATCGGTGATATTTGCCTTGCTGGCTTTGTCTATCAGAATGCCGCCGCTGGAAGAAATTTCTTTTGGCCAGCCCAGGCCCAGCATCCAGCGAACCATGTCCAGCATGTGAACGCACATATCGCCAACAATGCCGTTGCCGTATTCCATAAAGGCTCGCCAACTGCGCGGGTGAACCAGTTTGTTGTAAGGCCGCATCGGCGCCGGGCCAGTCCACATTTCGTAATCCAGATTATCGGGCGGAGCGGTGTCAGGCGGATTTTCACGCGTTCGCATATGGTAGTAACAATAAATTTCGACCAGCCCGATTTTGCCCAACTTGCCCGGTTTGATGACCTGCTCTATGGCTTCGATCAAGTGCGGCGTCGAACGGCGTTGAGTTCCAACCTGGACAACTCGTTTATGTTTGCGAGCTGCGGCCAACATCGCCTGGCCTTCGACCACATCAACGCTGATGGGTTTCTGGACGTAAATGTCTGCTCCGGCTTCGCAAGCCGCTATCATAGGCAGCGCGTGCCAGTGATCGGGCGTGGCGATCAAGACAATGTCCAAATCTTTTTCTTTGAGCATCGCGCGGTAATCGCCGTAAGTGCGCGGAGTCTTTTTGGATTCCTGCCGCCCGGCAACCTGTTCAGCGCAATCGGCCAGCATTTTTTTGTCCACGTCGCACAGAGAAACGACTTCGACCGGGGCGACCTGCAACAAACGGAACAGGTCGGATTTGCCGTACCAACCTGTGCCGATCAAACCGACGCGCGCTTTTTTCTGCGCGAACTCTTCGGCGTAAACATAGTTTCGGCGTAAGACTGCCGGGGCGAAGGCAAAGCCTGCTGCGCCCGCTTGTAAAAACTGTCTTCGTTTCATAAGCGTTGCTCCTGGAAGATGGAAGTGTTGGAAAATTGTTCGAGCGGATTGTTTGCCGTTTTTACAGAAGATGCAATGCTTGCGACGGAACGGGGAGCGGTAGCGACCTGGTGGCTACGCGGTTTATACGCTCTGGGAACACCCAGTCGCTACCGCTCCTGGTTCCGCACCGGTTTATAGCTACTTCAGCCGGTCAAGCGTCTGGTAGCGTTCATCGCCTAAGACAAGGCTTCGCAAAGTTTTCATCATGTCGCGGCTTTGCGGAATTGACGGATTCCAGCGTTGAGCCTCGCCGGTCGCGGCGTTGATCTTCAATCCCCACAACGGAGTCAGGTTATGGACTTCGGCGGTGATTCGCATGTCGCCGTAAGCATCCTGTTCGGTCGGAACCGGCGCGATCAATCCGTCTGCAAACCAACTGAAAACTTGAAACCGCCGCCGGGTTTCGGCATTCGCTTTTGCGTTCGTTGGCAGGTCGTCGAATGTCGTCACATCCGCCGAAGCTCCGGGCAGAACGCGCGGCGAACCAAACCAGTTCAATTGAAAGCCGTCGGAATAAAGCCTGCCTCCGCTGACGTAAACCGAACGCCACATCACCAACCAACCGGGCGCAGGCATGACGCGAGCCTGTTCGACCCGTTGTTCTATGTGATGGCCTCGCATTTCCGCCAGGCGGTTTTGCGTTTCAACTCCGCGATGATGTTGCCAACCGCCAAAGCAGATGTACAAACTGGTCAGCAGCAGGGCGATTCTGACCGGGCGCGTTCGCAGAGTTTTCATTGTCAGAAAAACTCCTATGGCCAGCGGGATGGTGTAAAGCGGATCAACAATCGGTATCCAATCCAGCGCGACTCTGTGGTTTGAAAACGGCCAAAAGAGCTGTGTGCCGTAACTGGTAAACATATCCAGCGGAGCATGCGTGGCATAACCGATGATCGCGGCCAGAATCACTGCTTGTTTGTCATCGCGGTACTTTTTCATAAACAGAAAAGGCAACGCAGCCAGCAAACCTCCGAAAGGAATGAAAGCCAAACTGTGAGTGAAATGGCGATGAAACGTCCAGCCGACAGTCGGATCGCTGAACGAATAAATGAAAACATCCAGGTCTGGAAGCGTCCCGCCGACTGCTCCAATAATGCCGGCTCCACGAGGCAAACGTTTTTTCAAAACCGCCTGAGCCGCAGCCGCTCCAAGCACGGCTTGAGTAATTGAATCCATCTGATTTGCTCCGCATTGGGTAAAGTTTGATTGCAGGAAAACGGGGCACAGTGTAGCTGTTGGCCGCTGTAAAACGAAGCTACACCGTTGGGAAAACCGGTAAAAAATTTGGCGAGTTTGCTGCATCAATGCTTTTTGCTACACTCCTGCCCGCTGCGATCCGCGCGAAAATCTTCGATTTATTCTTAACTAAACGACAAAGGAACAGTGGTGGCGGAACAGATCACTCAAATGCTCCTGCGCTGGAGCGATGGAGACCAATCTGCGTTCGATCAGCTATTGCCGCTCGTTTACGACGAGTTGCGCCGGCTGGCCAAAGGTTACTTACGCCGTCACGCGGAGCAGAATACATTGCAACCGACCGCCCTGGTTCACGAAGCTTATTTACGGTTGGTAAATCAGGAAAAAGTGAACTGGCAAAATCGCGCCCAGTTTTTCGGATTGGCGGCGACTGTTATGCGAGGGTTGCTGGTGGATCATGCGCGGCGCGCTCAGGCTGGCAAACGCGGCGGCAGTCAGTATTCAGTGTCGCTCAGCGAAGCCGACCGCATAGGCGAACAAAAAGATTTCGATCTGGTGGCGCTGGACCACGCGCTGAACAAGCTGACTGAGCTTGAACCGCGCCACAGCCAGATTGTTGAAATGCGCTTTTTTGCCGGGTTGACCATTGAAGAAACCGCCGTTGCTCTTGGAGTTTCTCACGCAACCATCGAACGCGATTGGAATCTGGCACGTGCCTGGCTATTTCGCGAACTAAGTTAATCAGACCAGCGGGCAGCACTGTGAAGTTCATGGAAAGCAGAAACTTGCAGACAAGGTTTTCCTGACTTCTCGAACAGGAATTTTCAGAATCATTAACCGACGACCATTCCCCCACAGATATGACGCCGGAGCTTTACCGGAAAATTGGCGATATTTATCAAGCGGCTTTGGAACTTGAGCCTGTTGGTCGCGCAGCTTTTCTTGATCAAGCTTGCGGCGACGATCAGTTGTTACGGCACGAAGTCGAACAACTGTTGTTGAGTAACGAACAGGCAGGCGATTTCCTGGCCAAGCCTGCAATTGAACGCGTTATTGAAAAGGATTCGGGGCTTTCAGCCCAGCCGGACAGCCAGCAGCAGTTTCTGATTGGACGCGAACTGGACCAGTATCAGGTACTGTCCAAAATCGGAGCGGGCGGCATGGGCGAAGTTTTTCTGGCTGAAGACAATCGGCTGGGC
>JBGAPB010000346.1:0-6195 GCA_044221525.1 Blastocatellia bacterium
TTATTCCGCCCACGCGAGCTTCAATTGCTGCGCGGAAGGGAACCAATTCCAGGTTCAGCAACCGTTCTCGGCTGACATCCACCACAGGCAAACCGATGTGCGAATCCGTGGCAGTGTCGCCGTGGCCGGGAAAGTGTTTGGCACAAGCCATCGCTCCGGCGGCTTGTGCGCCTTCGATGAATGCTTTGGCAAACTCAGCGACTGTGGCCGGGTCTTCGCCAAACGAACGGACGTTGATGACGGGATTGTCCGGGTTGTTATTCACATCCGAAGTCGGTGCGAACAGCCAGTTGACGCCCATTGCTCGTGCTTGAATTGCCGTCGCTTCGCCTTGCAACCGCGCCCATTTCACATCGCCGGTAGCCGCGACGGCCATGTTCGGCGCCCACCACGGAGTTTCATCGAACCGCATTCCCATCCCCATTTCCAGGTCGGAGGAAATCAGCAAAGGAACTTTGGCCAGTTCCTGCCAGCGATTGGTGGAAAGCGCCGTCGCTAAGACTTCGCTGCGAAACACCAAAACGCCGCCAACTTTGTTATCCACGATCTGATGTTGCAGCTTCTTGAACTCTTCGCTTTCCCGATTCCAGAAAACTACGTTGGCGTCGGCCATGAACATCTGGCCAATCTTTTCATCCAGCGTCATGGATTTGAGAGTCTTGCGAACCCAGTCTTCGTCCTTTTTGCTCAGCTTGCGGTCGAACGGCTGGTATTGGCCGGATTGAGCTGAAACAAATGCAGACGAACAAAACGCAAAGACAAGCAGCAACGCAGCCAAAAACTTAAACTTCATTATGCCGCAACCTCCGCTGATGATTTTGCCGGAGCGACAAAACTTGCCAACAAGCCAACCACAAACGTAGTCACCGATCCGATCAGCACGTACCATTGCCAGCTTACGCCTGTTTCAAGCTTCACCCACAACATCAAGGCTGCTCCGGCAATTATGCCTGCAAACGCTGCCGTCTGGCCGACTCGTTTGGTGAATGTTCCCAGGAAGAACACGCCCAGGATGACTCCGTTGGTGAACGAAGCGATGCCCAGCACTTCATCAACTACGCGGCTGGAAAGCTTGATTGCGACAATGGCAACAGTGATTTGCACGACTCCCCAAACAGCGGTCAGCAGACGTGAGACGGTCAGATAATGCTGGTCGGATTTGCCGCCGCCGGTCATCGGCATGTAAAAATCGCCAATTACTGTGGCCGATGATGAATTCAGCGAAGAGGACAGCGTTGACATGGCAGCCGCAAAAATCGCTGCGATGACCAGGCCGACTACGCCAGCGGGCAAGTGAGCCACAATAAAATGAGGGAAGATGCGGTCAGTTTGCAGCTTGCCGTTGAGCATGAAATTGGCAATTTCGCCCGTCGCGTGTCCGGTGTAATAAACGTAAAGCATCGCTCCAATCAGCAGGAACAGCATGAACTGCACAAAGACCATTGCGCCGCTGGTCAGCAAAGCCACGCGAGCCTGTTTCGCGGAACTGCTGCACAAATACCGCTGCACCATCAATTGATCGGTTCCATGCGTGGCTGTTGTCAGAAAGGCTCCGCCGATGACTCCCGACCAGAACGTATAACTTTTCGTCACTGTCCAACTGAAATCGAACCAGGTGAATTTGCCGGCGGCTCCGCCGACTTGAACGACTTCAGCCCAGCCACCAGGAATTTTGCCAAGCAGAATCCAGGTGGCGATGACGGCTCCGACCAGATAAATCACCAACTGAATCACGTCTGTCCAGATCACCGCAGCCATTCCGCCCAGATACGTGTAAAGAATCGTCGCTGCTCCCATCACCAGCACGGAAACGATCATGATGGCGAACTTCGGTTCCAGAGAAGGGAACCAGCCGTGAACCGCGGCTTCAACTCCAGGCATCGCCAACAACAACGCCGCCAAAACCAGCCCGGTGGCAAAGAGTCTGAACCCGTCGGCCAGGCTCCGTGTCGTCAAAAACAGCAAAGAAGCCAAACGCCTAACTCCGCTGCCGAATCGTTGGCCAAGCAACTGGTAAACCGTCAGCAACTGGCCTTTGAAATACATTGGCACGAACATAACTGTGACGACTATGCGCCCGATCATGTAGCCGATGACCAATTGCATAAACGTGAAGTTCGCGTTGTAAGCAAAACCCGGCACGCTGATAAACGTGACGGTGCTGGTTTCCGTGGCGACAATTGAACCCATAATCGCCCACCACGGGACGTTTTCGCCTGCGACGAAATAATCCTTCACGTTTTTTTGTGAGCGTGAGAACCAGGCACCGAACAGAACTGTGCCAACCAGGTAAGCAACCAAAATGACAAGATCAAGTGTGCGCATGACGCCTTTTTACAGGCACGGCGGGAAAAGTGGAAGAGTCCGGCTGATAAAACTATCGAGCCTGCCAAACATTTTGTGAATGTCTGGCAGGCTCTTCTTAACTTCTAGTGCATTTGCGTCAGGAGACGCAGTAACGACGTTTCTTTCAACGTCTAAAATTGGAATTAAATTGTGAGCTAAGTTCTATGCAGCACCTCCTTTGTAGGGGGCTGGTCATATCCCAGCAGGTTAAAAGAAACGGTCACGGCGTTTTTCGGTAGTCGCTCACCGCCAGTTGAATTCTGGATTGTTACGTAACGAGCGCACCATACTCCTGCCTGGGCGAACCGTCAACAACTCTTCCGGTGGTTTTTTTGGTCGCTCAATCTTTGTCGTAATACTTGCTGGGTTCGGTTGTTTTTCCGTCGGCCAGGTCGCATAAGCGACGAAAGCCCGAAAGCATGATTAACCATCCGGCTTCGCCTGCTGTTTCAACAACTTTTCGCTTGACGGTTGGACGGTCAACCAGTTTTTGTTGTTTGAGCAGAAAGACAATATCGTCCAGGTCTTTTTGCCGCCCGGCGTTGAACTTCAGAATGACCAGCCATTCCGGGGTAACCAGTCGCAACCCGTTTGGCAATTTGATTGCCTGTTTCAGCGCCGCTTGGTAAAACAGTTCATAGCCGTCGTTGCGAACAATCCAGTCAATCGGGATTTCGTACTTGCCGACTTGCAAGGTGTAACTGCTGCCGCCAAAGCTCAAGGTGTATTTCGGAGTCAACGACAAATCTTTGGAAGCGATGATGTTCACGTCTTTGGTCAGCCGTTGGCTGCCGTAAAGATGCATGGCCAACCCGCCCGCTAATGCCCATTCAATTTCTTCCTGAGCAGCCAGTTCGCCGAATTTCTGCGCGGCTTCAATGCCAACGTCCGTGGCAATCATCGGATTGGCGGCGCTTTGGATTATGTGTTCGACGATTCGTTGGTATTCGCTCTCGCTCATTGCGCTACTCCATTTGTGGTTAAATGCAGGAAGCCCCCAAGCCTAATCTGCTCACTTCCTCGCCTATTCATTTTCCCCAAACTTTTGCTTGGGATCAAACTCAACGATTCGGGCAATTCCCACAGCTAATGAATGCTGAACTGGTCAAACCAAGTTTGCTCCGCTACAATCCCGGCTTACTTCACCTCTTATTCAAAGAACAACCATCAATGATTTGGCGCAGACCGGTTGCTACGGCTTCAGGTTTCTGTGCCAGTTCAGGAGTAAAACAATGTCATCCGCAGGAAAACTTGCGATTTTGGTTGGGGGCGGGCCTGCTCCCGGCATCAATTCGGTCATCGGCTCGGCGACGATCAAGGCCATCAACGAAGGCTTTGACGTGTTGGGCATTCAGGACGGCTTCAAGCATCTGGTCAGGCGTGATCCGTCGTGCGCTCGGCAGCTTTCGATTGACGATGTGTCGCGCTTTGAAGTGTTGGGCATTCAGGACGGCTTCAAGCATCTGGTCAGACGTGATCCGTCGTGTGCGCGAAAGCTTTCGATTGACGATGTGTCGCGCATTCACTTTCGCGGAGGTTCCGTGTTGGGGACGGCGCGCGAAAATCCGACGGCTTCAGATGAAAAGATGCAGGCCGTCGTGGATACGCTGAACGGTTTGGGCGTCACGCATCTGGTGACAATCGGCGGAGACGACACCGCGAAGTCTTCAGCGACAGTTGCCGATTGGTCCAGCATCCGCACGGTTCACGTGCCGAAGACGATAGATAATGATTTGCCGTTGCCGCCGCACATTCCGACTTTCGGATTTCAAACCGCTCGGCACGTTGGCGCTGAGTTGGTTGAAAACCTGATGGAAGACGCGCGGGCGACTCGACGTTGGCATATCGTGGTTGCGATGGGTCGTCAGGCAGGTCATCTGGCTTTGGGAATTGGCAAAGCCGCCGGAGCTACGCTGACGTTGATCCGCGAAGAGTTTGAACATCAAAAGTACGTTCCATTCGCCAACATCTGCGACATCATCGAAGGCACGATCATCAAACGTCGCGCGACGCGTAAACATTATGGCGTAGTCGTTCTGGCAGAAGGCATCATCGAAAAACTGGACCCGAAAGAACTGGCCGATCTTCAGGACGTGGAAAAAGACGACCACGGCCACATTCGCTTTGCCGAAGTTGATCTGGCGCGAAAGGTCAAAGTCGAACTGGAAGGCCGATTCAAACAACGCGGCCTGAAAGTTTCTATCAGCAACAAAAACATCGGTTACGAAGTTCGTTGCTGCGACCCGATTCCTTTCGATATGGCTTATTGCCGGGAGCTGGGAAATTCGGCGATTCGATTTTTGCTCAGTGGAGGCAGCGGAGCGATGGTCAGTGTTCAAAACGGCCAACTGGTTCCGTTGCTGTTTGCCGACATACGCGACCCGAACTCAGGTAAAACCATCGTTCGCAACGTCAGCATGAACAGCGAAAATTACCGAGTCGCGCGTCAGTACATGCTGCGGCTGGATTACACGGACTTTGAACAGGCAGACTGGGTTGAGCAACTGGCTCACGCTGGAAATCTGACTGTTGAGGAGTTGAGGAAGAGATTCGCTTAAACCTGTGGTTGGTAATTGGTGATTGGTAGCTGGTTTGTTCCGGCAACCAACCACCAACCACCAACCACCAACCACGAAAATTATGGCAATCAAAAAACTTGGCATTTTAGTTGGCGGCGGCCCGGCTCCCGGAGTGAACGGAGCGATTGCGGCGGCGGCTTTGGCGGCGATTGATGCGGGCATCACGCCGATTGGAATTCACCACGGCTTTGAATGGTTGGCAGAGCGATACACGGATGAGCAGCACGAACTGACAGTTGACGAAGTTTCGCGCATTCATATCGAAGGCGGCTGTCTGCTCGGAACTTCGCGCGTCAACGTAGCCCGCGACGAAAAGGCTTTGGAACATGCAATTGCAGCTCTGAAGAAACTGGATATTGAAGCTCTGGTCACCATCGGCGGAGACGATTTGGTCGCCAGCAGCTTGGCAATCGAACGGAAATCCGAAGGCTCGATCAAGGTCGTTCAAATCCCTAAAAGTATTGATGACGATTTGCCGTTGCCCGACCCGCTGGTTTCGCTGGGTTACGAAAGCGCGCGGCAAACCGGCGTAACCATTGTTGCCAGTTTGATGGAAGACGCTCGGACGACCGGTCGCTGGTATCTGGCCGTAACGATGGGACGCCCGACTGGTCATCTGACTTTGGGCATTGGCGTAGCCGCCAGCGCGACTTGCACAATCATCCCGGAAGAATTCCCGAACCAGACCATCACGCTGGATGAAATCTGCGACATTGTCGAAGGCACGATCATCAAACGCAGCGCGATGGGCAAAAATCATGGCGTGATTTTGCTTTCAGAAGCTTTGTCCGAACGCTTCAGCGAAAAAGAAATCACTGAACTGGAAACAGTTGACCGCGACGCACAAGGCAACATTCGAGTCGCCGAAATTGATTTGGGTCGCAAAGTCAAAAACGTGGTTGAACGTCGTCTGGAAAAGCGTGGCATCAAACCGACCATCGTTGATAAAACCATCGGCTACGAATTGCGCTGCGCTCGCCCGATTCCGATGGATGAAGAGCACGCGCGCGATTTGGGTTATGCCGCCGTGAAGTACCTGCAAGCCGGAGGTTCCTCGGCTCTGGTGACAATGCAAAATGGTGAGTTCACACCTATGCCGCTGACTGATCTGTTCGATGGAACCACTGGCAAAGGTCAACTTCGCCCGGTGGACGTGACTACCGAAAGTTACCAGGTCGCTCGCGACTACATGGTTCGCCTGAACAAACGCGATTTCAGCGACGAAGCCTGGCTGGAAAAACTGGCCAAAGCCGCTGCGATGGACGTGCCA
>JBGAPB010000347.1:0-7232 GCA_044221525.1 Blastocatellia bacterium
ATCGCCGCCGTTCGCCACGCTTTGCCAAGCGCATAACTCAGCAAGCCAATCGCAACAGCCGTTGCAATCGGCAAGCAAACTCTGCCTCGAACGTAACCTTCAGAATCACGAAACCGCGAATCAGTCAGTGACCAGATCAGGCAGGCGATTGCCAGCAATCCGCATATGAATTGCTGAACTTTTATGCCGACCGAATTGCTTGTGGATTGGTTAGCCAATGAAACTGAGTTGTCCATTTGAAAAATCCGGCTTTTTTCCTACGACTTCCTCAACCCGACTACCAGGTTGTAAATCGTGCCGATCACCCACCCCACAACGCCGCCGGTCAGAGCGCCGTAAAGCAAACCGACGAAGCTGCCGACCCAGGTCACTGAATATCCTGGAAAGTAATTGCCCAAAAGCCCCAAATGCGGCCCGGCTCCCGGCCCGTCTTTGACCACAAGCCAGGCAGTCAATACAAACAACAACAGCCCGCCCAAAACAGCGCAAACCATAGTCAGCACGCCGGTCTGTATTCTCATTACTTCCCGACTAATCTCTTCAACTCTATTATTTCCAGTCATAACCATCACCTCTGTTGTCATAAATTCACCTCGGCGAAACTAATCCAGAACTTTGCCTGCGGCCTGAGTTTCGACGCGACGCCGAATCAAATGCGCGTAAGCTTTCATTCCCCAGTTCCTCAGCGAGGCTCCCAGATAACCCAGCGTAAAACCACCAACACTGCCTTCGATCATTCCGATCAAAGCCCCTGCCCAGGTGACTTCAAAACCGATCAAGTAATTCCTCAGCAGCCCCAGCCTCGGCCCGACAAAAGTGCCGCCTTTCAACAACAACACAACCGTTGCCAGCAACAACCCGATTCCTGTGACAACTCCAATTGCCACGCCCAGCGCCAGCGGATCGAGTTTGGCAAAAGCAGTTTGAATGATTTGATCGGCCTGCAAATCGCCTTCACTGGCCGTTCCGGTTTGGGCATTCACCGGCATGGGCACTGCGCGGTCGCCCATTGTCTTCACTTTGCTTGTTTCGGATTCGCGGACTTCTTCGTGGTAATCCTGCTCGGTGTTCACCGCCCAAACATCGTTCTTTTCTCCAACAATGTTTCGCGCTGCGTAAACAGCCGTCAGCATCGAATGATCCTGGTTGTTGTAACGATGCAAACCATTACGTCCGACCGTCTGAAGGTTTGAAATCGTTTCCAGGTAGTTGCGAATCGTGTCCACTTTTTCGGTGTAATCGTGATCGTAAACCGGATAGGCTTTCTTCATTCGGACGACAGTTCCGTCTTCAATCTCATCAGGTCGAACCAAATCCAGTCTGGCGCATTCCTCTATTCCCAGATCAATCAAGCGGTCATTCGACCACGTCCACTCTTCATCTTTTTGCCAGAGGAAGTATTCCAGACCCAGCGAACTGCGCGACTGGTCAGGAACCATTTCAGGACTCCAGTTTTTGTAATTCTGAATGCGTCCCATCTTTACTTCGGGCGAATGGATGTAAATCCAGTTGTCAGGGAAAACGTGTTCGCGTTTGGCCATCAGCACGACCGTCAAATAATCGCGGTAACGCAACGAATTCGCCGCTTCCAGCACGGCGTCCGGCGGCAACGGGTCAAGACTTTGAATCAATCTTCGCAACGGCATCGAAGAGATGAAGTGGTCACCGTCGAATTCCACTCGCTCGCCGTTGGATTTTCTGCCGATGACTGATTCGACCCGGCCTTTGCGATGACGAATCTTGTCCACTTTTACGCCGTGAACCGTTTCGTTGCCCTTTTCCGCCAGCAAATCCTTGCAACAATCCCACATCATCCCCGGCCCCAGCCTGGGGTAATGAAACTGTTCAATCAGCGTGGTGATGACCTCGCCCTCTGCCGTTTTGCCGCCGCCAAACAATGCGCTGCGAACCGCTTCGACAAGCGACAAGTTCTTGATGCGTTGAGCCGCCCAATCCGCAGAAATCTCAGTGCATGGCATGCCCCAAACCTTTTCGGTGTAGGTTTTGAAGAAAATCTCGTAAAGCCGCTGGCCGAAACGGTTGGAAACCCATTGCTCCAGATTGGTTTCTTCCGCGTGAGGAAACAGCTTGGCTTTGGAGTAGCTGAGCATAACCAGAAAGGCTTCAATTGGCCCAAGCCCCGCCAGCGCGTTGGTGGCTTTGAGCGGGTAATCAAAAAAGTGGCCGCGATAATGAATGCGCGACATTCGCGGGCGAAGCAGAAAATCTTCGCTCAGCATTTCTTTCCATAAATCGTTGATCAGCGGCACTTTGGAAAAGAACCTGTGTCCGCCGATGTCGAACCTGTAGCCTTTGTAATTGACCGTGCGCGACAGTCCGCCGACCTGTTGATCAGCTTCCAGAATGGTTGAGGAGATTCCCAGCTTGGCCAGTTCATAAGCACTGGTTAAACCCGCAGGACCTGCCCCGATTACGATTGCTCCTGATGACATATTCTTCTTCCTCTTCTTTCTTTGCGGCTCGCTTGTTGTGTATTGTGGGGACGAGTCGAAATAAACAAACAGAAAAGGCCTGGCAGTAACCCCGGCAAAAAGCTTTCGCTGGCGAGTTTAGAGACACATTTCCCCAACTCACTAACCGTAAAGGAAACCTCTTGCCGAGGCAGCACCGTGTTGTTCAAATCGCTTGGTTGACCCATTACTGCTTCGCAAAAAAATTAATGCTTGCTGCAATTGCCTTCCGCGCCGTGAGCAATTGAAAATTTTTGCTGGTGTTTGTTAAGGATTTGGCTGGGAATCAGTTGGCTTTGATCCATGAGAAGTATGTAGTCACAAATATCCGCACCGTCGTCAACTCGCCTTAGCGATTTACCCAACAGTTATCCCATCCACCTTTACTAACTCTACCAGTGATTATTTTCTAGCAAGCACCGGTCTGCAGTAATGGACTGTAAGAGAATACCTACAATTTGAAGTCGCTGCATCGGAAGTACCGAGAATTTTTAACCGGGAGCCTAAGATAGCCTACAACCGATAGCCATATAGGAGGCTCCGCCCATATCAACAGTAAACCGGACCTGGAAGCAGAACAAAATACTGCTTATGTCACTTATTTGCAGCTAAATACCCTCCTATGCTTTATTTCGCATCTGCGAAATAAAGCATAGGAGGGTACGATAGTAGCGGTCTGATTTTTAACCCTACAAGCTTAAGCAACCGGAAAAGAAGTCGTTGACAATTTTTCGCATAATTTGTTCACTGCCAATGACGAGCATTGAGTCAGTGCCATGAATGGTAAGAAGTAACTCTGAGCAGGAATTGCCAGCCATCCACTCGGCCTGGACTAAAACAATAACTATCAACCTAACAAGGAAGAAGCGACATGAGGGTTTTGATTACTGGTGGAGCCGGTTTTATCGGCTCACATTTGGCGGAAAGTCACCTGAAACGTGGCGACGAGGTTTACATCATTGACGACCTTTCAACCGGTTCGATGGAAAACATCGAACACATCAAAAACCAACCGGGGTTCCATTACGCACTTGATTCGGTTACGAATCAGCAACTGGTCGCGGAGATGGTTGATCTGTGTGATGCAACTTACCATCTGGCGGCAGCAGTCGGAGTAAAGTTGATTGTCGAAAGCCCTGTAAGAACAATCGAAACAAACATTCGTGGCACTGAAATCGTGCTGGCTCACGCGGCCAAAAAGCGAAAAAGAGTTTTAATTACTTCGACTTCGGAAGTTTATGGCAAGCGCGAAACCATCCCTTTTCGCGAAGACGACGATTTGATTATGGGCGCGACGAACAAAGGCCGCTGGAGTTACGCATGCTCAAAAGCGATTGATGAATTTCTGGCTATCGCATACTGGAAAGAGAAAAAAGTTCCGACAGTCATTGTCCGGTTGTTTAACACTGTCGGCCCACGGCAAACCGGGCAATACGGAATGGTGGTTCCGAATTTCGTGCGGCAGGCGCTGGAAGGCCAGGAGATCACAGTTTACGGCGACGGTTCGCAGAGTCGTTGCTTCACTCACGTTTCGGATGTTGTCGGGGGGTTGATGAAGCTGATGGAAAACCAGCAGGCTACGGGTGAGGTTTACAACATAGGCGGCGATCAGGAAGTCACCATTCTGCAATTGGCTGAGCGAATCAAGGCACTGACCGAATCCAAATCAAAAATCACGTTTCTGCCTTATGACCAGGCGTACGAAGCCGGCTTTGAAGACATACGCACCGCCGAGTGCCTGACACAACAAAACTTCGCAATTTAATCGGCTACCAGCCGACTTACGGATTGGACGAAATTCTCAAAGATGTTATTGATTACCAGCGCACAGTGCGCAGATAAGTGAACAAAATATCCGGAAATACAAAACTTAATTCACGGAACAATCTTGCGCGGCAGGTAGTTTCAAGCATCGGTGCCCCGCGCTTGCGCTCACGCTTCGACCTTTTAGGGATGCATCGAAGTGTGAGTGAAACGGCGGCCCCCCACAGCCCGCCAGATTCTGCCCGACTTTCTACACCCTGAAAAATCTGATTCGACCTGTCCCAAGTTCCCTTGCTTTGACTTGGCTCTCCACTCTCAAAAACTTTTCAGCCATTAACACAAATTTTCTGCTGCTAATTCTTCCATTGGGCAAAGTCGCGCAATGATTGAGCAGCGAAATCACTCATTCCAATCTGGTTTACAACCTGTTATCAACGACTTACAGCCGGAATAGCAATTGCTGCTTGCCTGAGTAGAGGTTTGGGTCTTCAAAAGGAGTCTGGCATGAAGAAATTCGCAACCATCCACAAACAAATCACGGATCGGCAAGCCGAGATCCTGACACGACTTGAGAAAATTACGTATGAGCGGCGACACTCCAACCAACCGTTGAATGCCGACTTTGAAGAACAGGCAGTCGAACTTGAAAATGACCAGGTTCTGGACGCTTTGGATGAACAGATTCGCGCGGAGCTTGAAGCAAATTGAAAAAACTTTGACGCGCCTGGATGAGGGTTTGTATGGCAAATGCGAAGATTGCGGAGAGAAAATAGCGTCAAAACGACTTGAAGCGCTTTGCCAGCACAGCACTCGCTGCATTGACTGCGAAGAAAAATTCCAGCGGAAGAACCTCGGCCTGTAGCGGCGAAGACCACTTGGCTTCGCACCTCACAAGCGAACCTAAGTGGCCTTCGCTACGTTGATTTCACTTCTGCCAGAAGCACAGAAAAGGCGTGCAGCAACATACCAGTCAATGCAAGTACCATGGCGCTCAAAGTGTGCGGTCGTACCAGGAAGATTTTCGGCTCAAAGAAAAAAGCGGCCACAATGATAACTGAAGAAAGAAGCAGCAAAACTGACCCGAAGGCTTGAACCTTGCTTAGCCAGCCAGCCGTAACTTGCCTGAAGTAAACTCCCAGAGCCAGGTGAATCAGCCCCGAAAGCAAAATGTAAACGTGGTTGCCGCGCATCGAAAACCGATACCGGTCGCTCCCTTCCATCAGATGCGGAACGCGGTATCTCAAATACGCGCCTGTTAGCGGAAAAATCACCAACAGGCTTAACCCGGTAACCAGGTGAGTTTTTCTGAGAATTGGCTTCATCTACTTGTTATGCGTTTACCTGCAATCCGTATTCGATGCTTTCCACCAATGCAGCCCACGAAGCAGCAATGATGTTCCCTGCCACGCCAACCGTGTTCCAGGAGCGTTCGCCGTTGCTGGTTTCGACATGAACGCGCGTTTTAGCCGCCGTCGCATGTTCGCCATCCAGGATACGGACTTTGAAGTCAATCAGGTGGAACTGGTCAATTTGAGGATAATGCCCGCGCAATGCTTTGCGTAACGCCTGATCCAACGCATGAACCGGGCCGTCGCCTAAACTGGCCGTGTGCATTTCTTCGTCGCCGACTTTCAAACGAACAATGGCTTCGGGTTCATTCAAAGAACCGAGCCAGATTCGGTATTCAATCGTTTCAAAGAAGTGTTTTCGTTTACCCAACGCACTGAGCGCCAACAACCGAAATGAAGCTTCGGCGTCTTCAAATGAATAACCTTCAAACTCCAAAGTCTTCAGTTGAGCCAGCAAACGGCGGGCGGCTTCTGGGTTTTTGGTGAACTCTTCGCCAATGTCATCGGATTTGAAACGAATGTTGCTGACGCCGGATTGGTCGCTGACCAGCACGCGAGTTTCATTGCCAACGTCTTCCGGGTTGATGTGTTCGTAAGTTTCTTTGGCTTTGGTAATGGCGGAAACGTGAATGCCGCCTTTGTGCGCAAAGGCGCTGCGACCGACAAAAGCCGCGCGCTCGTTCGGAACCAGGTTGGCGACTTCATTGATGTATCGGCTGGTGTGAGTCAGCAATCTCAACTTGCCGTCGGGCAGACAGCGGCGATTCATTTTCAACTCAAGGTTCGGAATCACGGAGCAAAGATTCGCGTTGCCGCATCGTTCGCCATAACCGTTCATCACTCCTTGGACGTGTGTTGCTCCTGCTTCGACGGCTGCAATGGAATTGGCAACAGCCAGTTCGCTGTCGTTGTGGCAATGAATTCCTACGCGAACGTTGGGGATTCGTTTGCGAACCAATGCGACGGCGTCGGCAATTTCTTCCGGCAAGCGACCGCCGTTGGTGTCACACAAGATGATAGTTTCGGCTCCGGCCTGAGCAGCGGCTTGCAACGTGTCCAGCGCGTATTCGGCGTTGGCTCTGAAGCCGTCAAAGAAATGTTCGGCATCGTAAAAAGCCCGGCGACCACAAGCCTTCAGATGACCGATGGTGTCGGCAATCATCCTCAGATTTTCTTCCAGCGTGGTTTTGAGCGCGACATCCACATGAAAATCCCAGGACTTGCCAAAGATCGTCACCACAGGAGTTTGCGCCGCCAACAAACCTTGAACAACGGCATCGTCCGCCGCCATCCCGTTCGCCCGGCGAGTGCTGCCAAAAGCCGTGAACACGGCGTTTTTTAACTGCACGGACTTTGCGCGTTCAAAAAACTCCACGTCTTTGGGATTTGCGCCTGGCCAGCCGCCTTCGATGTAAGTCACACCGATTTCGTCCAAAGCTCGCGCGATCTTGATCTTGTCTTCGACCGAATAAGCCAGCCCTTCGCCCTGAGCGCCATCGCGCAACGTCGTGTCGTAAATTTCAACCCAATTCTCTTTCATTGCCTTTTTACTCTCATTTCATCTTCATCAAGTGGTAATCCATCGTGATTGCAAAGCGTGTGACCGAATGCAGTGTAGTAGCTGTTGCCGGGTTCCATCGGGAGCAAT
>JBGAPB010000348.1:0-6098 GCA_044221525.1 Blastocatellia bacterium
CACCAGGTTGAACACGCCCGCTGGCAATCCGATTTCGGCGATGATTTCAGCCAGCACAAACGCTGTCAGCGGGGCGACTTCGCTGGGTTTCAAAACTACGGTGCAACCAGCGGCCAAAGCGGGAGCAACTTTGCAGATCACCTGATGCAGCGGAAAGTTCCACGGCGTGATGCAGCCGACGACGCCGATTGGTTCTTTAACCACCAGAGCTTTGCCGATGGTTTCTTCAAATTGAAAACTGCCGAGCAGTTCAGCGTAAGACCCCATAACCATCGCGGGCATTCCGGCTTGGACGGCAGTCGCCAGCGGCAAAGGCATGCCGACTTCAGCGGCGACCAGAGCGGCAATTTCGTCCTTCTTCGCGGCCAAGTTGTCGGCAATCAATTGCAGATAGCGCCGACGCTCTTCAACCAGAGTCCTTGACCACGATTCAAACGCGGCTTTGGCGGCGGCGACTGCGGCATTGACGTCTTCGGCTGTGCCTTCGGGAATCTGCCCCATCACTTCTTCGGTGGTGGAGTTGATGACGTCAATCATCTTTGGCGTTCCGGTTCCGGCTGGTTTAACCCATTGACCGTTGATCAAGAATTTGTCGTAAATTTTGGTTTCCATTTTTAGGTATGCTTCCTTCTTCGTTTTAGTTCGCTGATCGGACAAGTCTGGAGTTTCAACCAGCCTCCCGCAAAGCGTCAAGCTACTCATTCGCGGTTGATCAAACTGGCGACAAAGCCCGCGCCAAATCCATTATCAATGTTCACCACCGTCACGTTTGACGAGCATGAATTAAGCATTCCCAGCAGCGCTGCCACTCCACCGAAGCTGGCTCCGTAGCCGATGCTGGTCGGAACGGCGATGACCGGCACGCTGACCAAACCGCCGACCACGCTGGGCAAAGCGCCTTCCATTCCGGCGACGCAGACGACGACTTTTGCCGATTGCAGCAGTTCGCGCTGGCTCAACACCCGATGAATTCCGGCGACTCCGACATCGAACAACCTTACGATTTGATTTCCCATGATCTCAGCAGTGACGGCGGCTTCGTCGGCGACGGGAATATCCGAAGTCCCTGCGGTGACGATGGCAATCACGCCTCGGCCGCAAACGGTTTTGTCTCGCTGAACGGAAATGGCGTTGCAGCTATCGTGAAACTCGGCGTCAGCAGCAATCTGTTTTACCTTTTCAAAGGCTTCACGATTTGTGCGCGTGACCAACAGATTCGACGAACGTGCCAGCAAGCTTTCGGCGATGCCCGCAATATGTTCCGGCGTTTTGCCTTGCCCAAAGATGACTTCGGGGAATCCCTGACGAATTGCACGGTGATGATCCACCGTCGCATAACCCAGGCTTTCAAACGGCAAGTGGCGCAAACCTTCCAACACCTGTTCCATTTCCACTTCGCCGTCTTTGAATTTTTGCAGTAAATCTTTCAATCGTTCCTGATCCATAACCTCAACATAGCCGCCGAAAGCCTTGCTTGACAAGCTTTCGCGGCGACTCCTATATTGCCTGCCTGGTTGAAAAGAAGGCCAGAACGAGTTCACGCCAATGAAAACCATCACCGTTGGAATCACAGGAGCAAGCGGTTCGATTTACGCGCAACGCCTGCTCAAACACCTGAACGACAATCCGGAAGTCGGCAGAATTGATTTGGTCATTTCGCAGGCTGGCGTTCGCGTAGTTGGCGAAGAACTGGGGCTGAAAGTGGCCGGGACCGATCCGCGAGTTATCAGAGAACTGATTGAAAAAGACTCTGACAAGATAATCGTTCATTCAACCAACGACATTGGAGCGTCCATCGCCAGCGGCTCTTACCTGAGCGATGCGATGGTCATCGTTCCTTGCAGCATGAGCACTCTGGCAGCGATTGCCTGCGGCCTGACGCGCGACCTGGTTCATCGAGCCGCCGATGTGATTTTGAAAGAAAATCGCACGCTGATTCTGGTTCCGCGCGAAACCCCGCTGAACGCAATTCATCTGGAAAATATGCTGAAGCTGGCCCGACTGGGAGTTCGCATTGTCCCGGCGATGCCCAGCTTTTATCACTTCCCGAAAACGATTGATGATCTGGTTGAGCATTTCACTCATCGGCTGTTGGATCATTTGGGCGTCGGGCATCAACAGAAGACTCGTTGGGAAGGCAGTAAGCCGATGGAGAGACGGAGGGATGGGGAGATTGGGTGAAGATGCAGGCACCGTCCATGAACAACAAGACGTCTACACTTGAATTCGTTTGGCAAAAGCGCGAAGGCGGAAACGGAGCTACGGAACGCCAATACATTGATTTTGTTGTTGATGGCCTGTCTCTGAAAGAGATGCTTCGCATTGCCCAAATTGGTTGTTTAGGTTGGGGCGTTTCTGAGTCGCAAAAAGAGTCAGCAGCGAAGCTTTTGCTGAAAAGCGAATCTGAACTACCGAACGGACGCCACTTGCTTTACGTTTGTCCTGAATGCGGTGACATTGGTTGTGGTGCCATTACGGTAACGATTGAAAAGACCGCAGAGCATTTTGTCTGGAAAGATTTCGGGTATGAAAACAACTATGACGACGGAATGCCTTTGTTGGAAAACTACCGACAGACTGGTCCGTTTTTCTTCGACAGCAATCAATATTCGCAGCTATTGGAAGACTACTTGAAATCACTGCAATCTTAACTCCAACGGAAGCTATGTTAAGGAATCTAAAAACCACGCTGGAAATGATCAAGATCGAACACACGCTGTTCGCGCTTCCCTTCGCTTTTTTGGGAGCCGTGCTGGCAGCGAATGGTCTGCCGAGCCTGTGGCAAATTCTGTGGATCGTTGTCGCAATGGTCGGAGCGCGTTCGGCGGCAATGGCTTTCAACCGGTTGGTTGATCGCCAATTCGACGCTGCCAATCCGCGAACGGCAACTCGCGCAATTCCAGCCGGACTGTTGAGCACGAATTTCGTCGCGCTATTCACGCTGATTTCCGCAGCAGTCTTTTTCCTGGCGGCGGCAATGTTGAACCAGCTGACTCTGTGGTTGTCGCCTGTGGCGCTGTTTTCGGTTCTGTTTTACTCGTACACAAAACGCTTTACTTCGTTTTCACATCTGGCGCTGGGTTGGGCGCTTTCGATTGCTCCAACCGGAGCCTGGATCGCCGTTCGTGGAGCAATTGATTCACCTGTGCCGTTGCTGATTTCGCTTGCGGTCATGTTATGGACTGCCGGGTTCGACATCATTTACTCCTGCCAGGATCGAGATTTTGACGACGAAGCTGGTTTGAATTCCATCCCGCAACGATTTGGCATTCCGGCGGCGTTGTGGATTTCGCGTGGATTGCATGCGGCTATGCTGGTGGCGCTCACTTTTGTGTACTTCCTTACCGGCTTGCACTGGATTGGCTTGCTGGGCATCATCGCCACGGCTGGGTTGCTGTTTTACCAGCACCGGCTGGTTCGCGCCGACGATCTTTCGAGATTAAACCTAGCCTTCTTCAACACCAACGCCTGGGTCAGCGTGATTCTGTTTGTGACGATTGCGGCTGACGTTTTTCTGATGAAATAGAGGTAAATGATGACCTGCTTTCTGAAGAATTTTTGTTTGCTTTGTGCTGTCCTGCTGATCGTTGGCATTTCGGCTGCTGCTCAGGACGACAAAGGTCATTACTACGTTCCGTTACGCGAAGCCAAGATGGAAATCAAAGACTTCAGCTTCGCCACTCTGGACGGCAAAACGATTCGCTTGAGCGAAGCCGTGAAAGGCAAAAAACTCGTCTTAGTGCATTACTTCGCGGCGTGGTGTCACAACTCGAACTTCGACGTGAAGACAATGAAAGAGCTTTACGAAAAGTACAAAGATGAGGGCTTCACGGTGATCGGCGTCTGCGAATACTCAAACGAAACTGAACTTCGTGGTTTCATCGAACGCCATCAACCAGAATATCCAATCTGCATCGAAGGTGACGGCAAGTTCAAAGACCGCACAGGAACCACGCATTACATTTATCGCAGTAAAGTGGACGACAACCGCCACTGGGGGACTCCACTGAATGTGCTGATTTCCGCCGAAGACATCCAGAAGAAAGGCGACATCGTCGCCAAACGAGTCCGTATCGCCCCGGGCGAAGTTATTAAATCCGAGTTTGAAGAATTGATTCAGGAGAAACTGAAAAAGTAACCGCGTACGTAGTTCCGCCTTTAGGCGGTTGCGGCTTCAGCCGCCCAGGCAGACTACGAACGCGATGGAGCCAAAGTATGCTGAACAACTTTTTGATTGATCGTCGGCTGGAACCAATTGCCGAAAAAGTCTCCGCCGATGAGCGGCTTAGTTTTGAAGATGGAATGGCGCTCTTTCAAAGCAGCGACCTGCACGGCGTAGGCCGCCTGGCCGACATCGTTCGCCGTCGTAAACACGGCTTAAAGACCTATTTCAACGTCAACCGCCATTTGAACCCGACGAATTACTGTTACGCCGACTGCAAATTCTGCGGTTTTTTCGTCAAACACAATCAGGAAGGCGGGTACACGCACAGCCTGGACGAAAGCTTGAAAGTTGCCCGCGAAGCCACTGAACAAGGCGCAACCGAATTGCACATTGTCGGTGGATTGAACACGCGGCTGCCGTTTTCTTACTACACTGACCTGCTTTCAACGTTGAAGCGCGAATTTCCCGCGCTACACCTGAAAGCTTTCACAATGGTCGAACTGGATTTCTTCGCCAAGTTTTACAAGATGACGGACGAAGAGGTGATTGAAAAACTCCACCGAGCCGGGATGGATTCCTGCCCGGGCGGCGGTGCCGAAGTCTTTGCCGAAGAAACGCGATCCAAAATTTGCACTCACAAAACCGACGGCCAGCGTTGGCTGGATATGGCTGGCAAGGTTCACAAAACCGGAATGAAAACCAACGCGACCATGCTGTACGGTCACGTTGAAACCACCGAAGACCGCGTTGACCATTTCGTCCGGCTGCGTGAGCAGCAAGACAAATCCGGCGGATTCCAATGCTTCATTCCGCTGGCGTTCTTTCCGGCTGGGACCGCGTTGACCATTTCGTCCGGCTGCGTGAGCAGCAAGACAAATCCGGCGGATTCCAATGCTTCATTCCGCTGGCGTTCTTTCCGGCTGGCACTCAGTTGTCACATCTGCCTGGCCCTTCGGGAATTGATAGTTTGAAAGTCATCGCCGTTTCACGGTTGATGCTGGATAACCTTGACCACATCAAAGCGTACTGGGTGATGCTGGGTAAGAAGCTGGCTCAAACAGCTCTGCATTTCGGAGCCAACGATCTGGACGGAACCATCACCGGTGGCGGCGAACTGATGGAGTCTTATCTGGTCGAAGCCAAAAACGACAACGAAGCTTCAAAAGACGAAATCATCCGGCTGGTCAACGAAGCCGGCTTCGAAGCCGTCGAACGCGACACGCTTTATCACCCGCTGCGCGCTTATGCGGCGGCGGCCTAAGTCGAAAGATGCTTACCAGAGAACAAGTCATCCAACTGTTACGGGACAATTACCCGCACCTTGTCACCGAATATGGTGTCAAAAGGATAGGCTTGTTCGGCTCATACGCGAAAGGATCGCCAAACGAACAAAGCGATGTGGATGTAGTCGTAGAATTTGAACGCCCAATCGGCTTCAAGTTCATAGAGCTAACCGAGTATTTAGAAAGCCTTTTTGATCGCAAGGTTGATGTTTTAACGCCAGCCGGTTTGCAGGCAATCAGATTAGGTCAAGTGGCACAGAATATCGCGGAGAGCATTGTTTATGTCTGAAAGAACTGACCGCGACTTTGTTCAGGATATTCAGGAAGCAAGCCGCCGAATTGCAGCTTACACGGCGGAGATGAGTTACGAAGCATTTTTAACCGACACCAAAACGCAGGATGCAGTAGTTCGCAACCTTGAAATCATTGGCGAAGCCACCAAAAACCTTTCTGAAGATTTACGAAACCAGCACTCTGAAATTCCGTGGAAGAGTCTGGCGGGTGTCCGGGATAAACTGATCCATCACTACTTCGGCGTCAATTTCGACATTGTCTGGCAGATTGTCACAGTTGAACTGCCTCAAGTTACTACGCCGCTCACAAAAATTCTGGAATAGGAACTTCATTCACATTCATTATGAAACGAGAAA
>JBGAPB010000349.1:0-6681 GCA_044221525.1 Blastocatellia bacterium
AAAGCAGTGGCAGCTTTTCTGGCACGCTCCTTTTCTTCCGCTTTTGAACTGGCGGTGGTTGTTGAATAAGGCAGGGCCAAGGCGAACAGAGCTAACGCAGCTAGGGCAAAGCGAGCAATTCGAGTCATAGTTTTCTCCATTGAAATTCGGTTTCCGGTGAAGGCGCACAACATTTCTAACCCGGTGGTTACTGTTTTTCAAGCTGACGGCAATCGCTTAAGATGCGTCGGGCTGAATTGGGAAGCTGAATCGAAAAACAGTCTCAGCCACATTACCCATCAAATCCTTATGAACTCCTTCGACTCGTTCACATTAACGCCAATGACGGCAGGCGATGTTATTGATCGCGCTGTGCGGATTTACCGGCGTAACTTTCTGGCTTTGCTGCGAATAGTGTTCGGACCAAGCTTGATTGCTTACGTCGGAGCGGTGACGTATGAACTGGGCCTTCGCAACTTTTCGGTTAATCGGGGCGACAGCCGGGTGGTGGTTTCAGTGGCGTTGATCGTCGGCGGACTTGCCATCTGGTTGATTGGCAAAGCGGCGTTTTACGCTGTGCTGGGCGGGGCTTCGCGTTCGCTGGTGGATCATTTTTTTGAAGGCAAACCGATTCTGGCTCGCGACGTTTATCGCGCCGTAGGCGAAAGGTTTTGGTCGCTGATCGGCGCATTGTTCATGGTCGGGTTACTTCTGATGGGCGCAGGCGCGATTGTTTATTTCCTGGTGGTGATTTCAGCGATGATCGGTATTGCGGGCGCGACGTTGCTTTCAGGCGCTCCGATCTGGTTGCAAACAACCCTGGCAGCTGGCTTTGGGGTGGTGATTGTGGCGTCAGTTTTCATGATCTTCCTGCTGATTTACAGCCGAGTCGTTTATGTTCCACAGGTAATGATGGTTGAAGGCAAAACCGTCTTCAATTCAATCAGCCGAAGTTTTTCGCTGGCCAGCGGCGAGTTATGGCGAATCGCCGCGCTGCTGCTGTTTTGGTTTTATGTTGCCTGGTCGGTGTGGGTGCTGTTTTTCGTGCCGCTGCTTTCAGTCGCTGAGTGGATGGGGTTTGAATGGAACCCGTTAAGACAGGACATTCCTTTCTGGTTCAATATCTCCTATCAGACATTGACCCAAATCAGTGAAATCATCATCGCGCCGATTACAATGCTTGGCTTCACTCTGCTTTATCTGGACAGCCGAGTTCGCAAGGAAGGTTTTGACATTGAGTTGATGGCGAATCGTTTGTTACCGCCGACACAGGAAATGATGCAACAGTCATTACAACCACGACCTGTATTCATAAACACGCCAGTAACGGTGGCGGCTTCTTCTTCCTTTCCGTCGATTCTTGGGCTGAACGATTACACGCCAATCCACCAGACGCCGATTGAGCCGGAAGGGCCAATCACTGAACAGACCGTCGAGTTTTTGGACGAACCATTCCCTGAATTTGTCCCTGAGTTTGTCGTCGAGCAAATAGCGGCTGAGCCAATTGAACAGACAAAACCTGTGGCCGAACAGCCGAAAGAAACGCTGGCCGCAAGCACGCAACGGCAGTGTCGTTGGTGCGGCACTCCGTCCGGCGACGAAGACAGATTTTGTCGAGTCTGCGGCTCGGTATTTTAAGGGAAGATGAAAAACACTTTGATTCAAAACTGGTCTGGATTTTTGACTGCCATTCTTTTGCTCTGGCTGATGGCATGGAGCGTACCTGCTTTGGCGGCTTCGTCTGTAAAGGAATACGCAGAGCGACTGGCCAGCGCCGAACAACTGACCGACCAGTTGATAGACGGCGAACCCAAAGGTTCGGAAATCATCGCCGCGATGAATTCGATTAAACAGTTGATCCCGATTCAGGAAGACATAGAACTCGACGGCCAGACCATCCGCACCAACAATTCTTGGCTACACGAAGCCATCGGACTGGTTATCAAAAACGCCTACGGCGACGAAGAGCAGACCCGTTCGATGCTGATAGAAATCGCCGACAGGCTTTTGCTGCTGGAACAAAGCGTCAACACGTCGCTAGACGGTTCAGCCGGTAACACTGCTAAGGATCAGCAGGTTCAGCTTGAAAAGATTCTGGCGCGAAGTGAATACATGCCCGAAGAGCAGAAAGAATCAATCATCAAAAAATGGTGGAAGCGCGTTTGGAAGAAAATCGAGGAGTTGCTGCTGAAACTTTTCGGTGGACGAAGCTCGCCAGCCGGGAATCTGGGCACAGGCTCAGCCAACTTTGTCAGAATTGCCGTGACACTGGTTTTGCTGGCAGCAGCTTCTATCGGCCTGGTCAAATTGCTAAGAAAATTGCGACGCAGGAAAAAGAAAGGCGATAAAACACGCGAAGTGCTGGGCGAAGAATTGCCAGATGACGCCACCGCTGCCGATTTGCTGGCCAACGCCAAAGAGCTGGCGCGCGCAGGCGATTTTCGAAGCGCCATTCGCAGAGCCTATATCGCCATGCTGTGCGAGCTGGAACAGCGCGGCAAAGTCCGGTTACATCGTTCAAAAACCAATCGGGATTACCTGGACGAACTGAAACCGCAGCAATCGCTTTACCCGACTTTTTCGGTCATGACCGGAGCTTTTGAACACATCTGGTACGGCCAGGAACCGGCAACCGAATCCGAATACAACGACTTCCTGACGCTTTATCAGGACACAGTCAGATGAATGGGGGGTTCATGAAAACGATCTGGGAACAAACAGAGCGTGAGGAGTTATTGGCCCGCACAGATAAATTGGCCGCCGATCTACCGGCTCGCTGGGGAAAAATGGATTGCCCCAAAATGCTGGCACACGTCACCGACGGTATGCGAATGACGATGGGCGAAATGGAAATCGCTCCCAAAAAATCTCCACTCAGATTCCCGCCGCTCAGATACCTGATTATTTACGTGCTGCCTTTTCCGAAAGGCGCACCAACCGCGCCGGAATTGATCGAACGAACTCCCGGCGAATGGGAACGAGAGATTGCCGAATTCAAGCAGGTATTCGCCAGACTGGTTGCCAGCAGCCAAAGAACCGACTGGCCGGAACATCCGGCTTTCGGAAAACTTTCGGCAAAAGATTGGGGCGCGCTCTGTTACAAACACCTGGATCATCATTTCAAACAGTTCGGAGTTTAGGATCAGCCAACAGTTATGCGTCGTTATCTGGGCATCATCATCAGCATTGTTTTGGCGTTGGGCGTAATCATTGCGCTGAGCGCCGCGGGCAACCTGGAATTCGACCGACCGCCTGAAAACGAACGAGAGCCGATTCGTTCCAGTTACAACCCCGGCCCAACCGGAACGCGCGCGTTTTATCAACTGCTGGAAGAATCGGGAACGCCCGTCACACGATTGCGCGAAGATTTCAAATCGCTGGCTGTCAAAGCTCCGAAAGACTTGCTGGTAATTGTCGGGCCATTCAATCCAAACACGGACATTTCATATGAAGACGCGCTGGCCTTGCAGAAATGGATTGCCGACGGAGGCAACGCGCTGATTGTCAGCCGGTACCCACAATCGCAATTCGGCGACCCGATGGTGCAATCAAAAGTCGAGGGCGAAAATCTGCCCTGGGAAAGCCTGCCTGAAACTCTGGCTGATCCCAGCAGCGAGAGCTTGATCGCCCAGCCAACCGAACTGACTCGCAACTTGCACGGTCTGACCCTGTCTATGCTGGCCGCGCGAATCAGATTCGAGTTGCCTGAAATTGAAGAAGAGGAAGAAAGTGAACCGTCTACTCCGACAGCGACTGCAACTCCACCGCCGCCACCCCCTCCGGCTCAATCGCCAGAGGAATCAGCTGAAGCGCCAGCCAAAGAAAAGTGCGAGCCGTTTCTTTATGCGCCGGTCATTCATTTAGGAGACAAAAAAGGCGCAGTGCTCGCCGATTTCCGATACTGCGAAGGCCGCCTGATATTTCTTTCTGACCCTTTTGTGATTGCCAACAACGGCATCGCGCGTGGAGCGAACCTGACTCTGGCCATGAATCTGGTTAGCGCACTGAGCAAAGGCGAGAATGGACAGCCGCGAAAAATCTTCTTCGACGAGTTCCATCACGGCTACCGTTCGCAAATCAATCCTCTAGTCAATTACGTTCGCGGAACGCCTGTGCCGTGGTTGCTGGTGCAAGGATTGTTACTGAGTCTGCTGATTGTTTTCAGCGTAGGCAAACGTTTTGCGCGCCCGTTGCCTATGCCGCAGGTTGATCGTCACTCACCGCTGGAATTCGTCGGTTCGATGGCGAACCTGCAACAAGTCGCCCAAGCGCGTGATCTGGCACTGGAAAACATCTACCCGCGATTCAAAGCGACGCTTTGCCGACGACTGGGCTTGTCTTCCAGAGCAAAAACCGAAGACATCATCACCAGCCTGCACCGCCAAAATTTACCGATTGATCAAATTGAAATCCGCCAAACGATGAGTGATGCCGAAGTGACTTTGGCTGGTGAGAAGATTGACGATGCTCAGTTGGTGAAGGTGGGAAGAATGCGCAGAATACTGGCGCATCTGAAAAAGGTAATTTGGACGGAAAAATAGACAGGATTTACAAGATTGGACAAGATGAAACCAACAACTGCTTATCATCCTGTTGAATCCTGTAAATCCTGTCTAAATTTTTCGCTCCCAATCTAGCCTTCCGATTCGTCAACCACCTTTTCCGCAATTTTCTCGCGGTGGTAGTTGGCGTCGCCAAACAAAATCTCCGACGATTTGGCCCGTTTGTAGAAAAGCTGAATGTTGTGTTCCCAGGTAAAGCCAATGCCGCCGTGCAATTGCACTCCGCGATTGCCGACTTCGCGCGCCGCGTCTGAAGCGTAGCCTTTGGCTACCGACACAGCCAGTTTCGCCGCCGGATCGTTTTCCGCCACCGTCCACGCCGCAAAGTACGTTGCCGACCTGGCGCTTTCAGTGAAGTTGAACATATCCGCGCATTGATGCTGGACGGCCTGATAAATGCCAATTGGTTTGCCGAACTGCAAACGGGTCTTGGCGTATTCAACCGTCGTGTCCAGAGTCCAAACCATTCCGCCCAGCATTTCAGCGCACAGCGCGACAGTTGCCACATCGGTTGCGTCTTCGACGGCTTCTTTGGTTTTCGTCGTGAAAGCCAGGGCGCTCGATTCCGGCACGGCTACGTTGTCGAACTCGACGGTGTAAAGCTTCCGCGTGGCGTCAATCGCCGGAGTTTCAGTGATTGTTACTCCCGCGGAGCCGCGTTCAACCGGCAGCAAAACCAAATCGGTGTTGTCACGAGCCACAACGATGATGACATCGGCGACAGCCGCATCGCTGACGTAATGTTTCGTTCCGCGCAGCCGATATTCTTTGCCGTCTTTATTTGCAGCCAGCATCACGGCATCCGGATTCCATTCGCCGGTTTCTTCCAGCAACGCCACAGTAGCTTTCATCTCACCCGCCGCGATTGGTTCCAGATATTGTTTGCGCTGACCTTCATTGCCTGCGCGTTCGATCAAGCTGGCAGCCCACAACGTGGAAATAAACGGGCCGGGGCAAACAGGCCCTGCCCATTTCTTCGGTGACGGCGATCAGGTCAACCAGACTCAACCCCAATCCGCCGTACTCTTCGGGAATGGTCAATCCGGTGAAGCCTTGACGGGTATGTCGCGCCAGAGCTTTTCGTCAAACGCCGTTTCCGAAGCCATCAATTCACGCACGCGCTCCGGTTTGCATTCACGCGCGAAAAGAAATCGCGCGCAGATTGTTGAAGAAGTTTTTGTGCTTTTGTCAGATCAAAATTCATATTCTTTTCCGGTTGTCAGTTGTCGGTGATCGGTTGTCGGCAGGTTTTCTTACCGGCCACCGACAACCGCACACCGAACACCAATCAGTAACTTTTCGGCAAACCGAGCACACGCTCAGCAACGATGTTGCGCTGAATTTCGCTGGTTCCGGCTTCGATGGTGTTGGCGCGGGTGCGAAGGAAATCGTAAATCCATTTGCCTCCGTCAAAGCCGTGCAGTTGAGCCACAGGCCCCAGCGTTTCCATGGCGATTTGCTGGAAGCGTTGGTTGTACTCGCTCCATTGCAATTTCAGTATGGAGTTTTCTGCCCCCGGCACGCTTTGGTTTTGCATCTTGCTCAGCGCGCGCGTGTTCGTCAGGCGGAAGATTTCAAGCTCCATAAACGCCTGCGCCAGCTTCTGACGAATGACAGGGTCTTCGCTGACCGGCTTGCCATTGCGTTTCATCTGCCTCGCGTGAGCAATCAATTGATCGTAATTGCGTTTGAACGCCACATAAGTCCCCGTGCCCAAATGGGCGCGTTCGTTCATCAACGTGGTGATTGCGGTTTGCCAACCTTTGTTGATTTCGCCCAGCACATTCGCCGCAGGCACGCGAACGTTATCAAAGAACACTTCGTTGAAGCTGGCGTCGCCGTTCATCTGTTTCAACGGACGCACATCAACTCCCGGCGAGTGCATGTCCACCAGCAGAGCCGTGATGCCCTTGTGCTTCGGCAAGTTCGGATCAGTACGAACCAACAGCAAACACCAGTCGGCTACGTGCGCCAGCGAAGTCCAAATCTTCTGGCCGTTGACGATGAAATCGTCGCCGTCCATCGTTGCTTTGGTCGCCAGCCCGGCTACGTCGGAACCGGCATTGGGTTCTGAAAATCCCTGACACCAAATTTCTTCGCAGGAAAGAATTTTTTGCAGGTAACGGTTCTTCTGCTCCGG
>JBGAPB010000350.1:0-6070 GCA_044221525.1 Blastocatellia bacterium
ATCACCAAAATCGAAATCACGCCAAAAGTCTCGACGCTGACCGACAAGGCTGAACAGCAATTGCGCGTGCTGGCGACTTTCACCGACGGTCACAGTGAAGACGTAACCAGATGGGTCAAGTATTCTTCCGCCGATCCGGGCACGGCTTCGGTGGATGATGACGGCAAAGTCAAAATGAACGGCAGCGGAGAAACGGCCATCAGCGTGTGGTATTTGAGCCAGGTTGCATTCGCCCGCGTAGCCAATCCTTACCCGAACAAAATCTCATCTGGAATTTTCGCCGCTTCGCCACGACAGAACTTCATAGACGAACTGGTCATCAAAAAGCTTCAGACCTTGAACATCGCGCCATCGGAACAAGCCACCGACCGCGAATTCATTCGCAGAGCTTTTCTGGACGCAACCGGCACATTGCCAACTTCGCAGGAAGTTGAAAACTTTCTGGCCGATGGCGTGGCAAACAAACGCGCTCGGTTGATTGACTCGCTGCTGACAAGCGAAGAGTTCACAGATTACTGGACTAATCGCTGGGCGGATGTGCTGTTGGTTTCCAGCGACAAGATCGGCTCGACAGCAATGTGGAGTTTTTATAACTGGCTGCGAGACGGCGTGGCGGCAAACAAGCCCTGGGACAAAACCGTCCGCGAAATCATCACAGCCAGCGGCAACACTCTTGAAAACGGCGCGGCCAATTATTACGTGATGCACAAGGATGTCACCGACCTGACCGAAAACGCTTCGATGGCTTTTCTGGGAATGTCCATCACCTGCGCGCGCTGCCACAATCACCCGCTGGAAAAATGGACTCAGAAACAATACTTCCAGATGGCGAACCTCTTTGCTCGCGTAGGTTTGAAAAACGGCGTTCGAGCAGGCGACGTTCAGGTTTACTCAACCCCTGTCGGTGAAGTGAATCACCCGCGATTGGGCAAACCGCTGCCGCCGACTCCGCTGGATGGTGAAGCTCTGGCGTTCGATTCGCCAAAAGACCGCCGCGAACATTTGGCCGACTGGCTGACTTCGCCGTCAAACACTTACTTTGCCAAAGCCGCAGTCAATCGAGTCTGGAAAAATTTCATGGGGCGCGGACTGGTTGAAGCCGTTGACGATATGCGCGCAACGAATCCGCCGTCTAATGAAGAACTGCTGGCCGCGCTGACTAAAGATTTCACCGATCACGGGTTCGATTTGAAGCATTTGATTCGCACAGTGATGAACTCGGCAGCTTATCAGCGGTCATCGAAACCGAACGAAGCGAACAAACAGGACGAACGTTTCTATTCGCGCTATATCATCAGACGACTGTCCGCCGAAGCCGTGCTCGATGCTGTTTCGCAAGTCACCGGCGTGGCGACGGATTTTCCCGGCTACCCGGCTGGCATTAGGGCGATGCAGCTTCCCGACGCGCGCGTCAATTCCTACTTCCTGACTATCTTCGGTAAACCGCCGCGCTTTGCTACTTGCGAATGCGAACGAACCGCCGAACCTTCAGTGACGCAAGCCTTGCACGTAATCAATGGTGACACCATCAACCAAAAACTGCGCGCTCCGGGCGGGCTGGTTGATTCCTTCCTTAAACTCGGAGCAACTGACGAAACGATCATCAATCACCTTTACCTTTCAGCGCTCAGCCGATTGCCTGAAAAAGATGAAATAAACCGGCTGCTTTCTGTGATGAAGGAAAGTGTGGAAGCAGAGAAAACCACAGGTGAGATTCGGCGGCAGGGCGTCGAAGATTTGGTCTGGGCTGTTCTGACCAGTAAAGAGTTTCTCTTTAACCATTGAGGTCTGACGAACGACGCGCTTGCTCGTCTTGTTTCAATAATGATCAATAAAACACATTTCAAACTTGCACACTCTGTTGCCATTCTGTTCGGCTTATTTTTTATGGCCTTTGCGGACAAACCGCAATCACCCAACGATGTGTTGGAGGCTCTGACCAAGGGCAACCAACGCTTCGTTTCCGGCAAGCCGGAATATCCACGTCAGAACGCAGCTCGCAAAGCTGAGGCTGCTCAAGGCCAGCACCCTGTGGCTACAGTAATCAGTTGCTCGGATTCTCGCGTGCCACCTGAACTGGTTTTCGACGAAGGCATTGGCGATCTGTTCATCATTCGTGTCATTGGCAACATCGGCAGTCTGGATGAAACCGGCTCGGCTGAATACGGCACTGAGCATCTTGCCACGCCTTTGCTGGTGGTGCTGGGCCACACAAAATGCGGAGCTGTCACAGCCGCAGTAACTCATGCCGAGGTTCACGGAAGCATTCCTCCGGTCTTGGCTCACATCAATCCGGCGGTCAGGGCAACCAAACACGATCACCCAAATTTGAAAGGCGATGAACTGATTGCGGAGACAATCAAAACCAACGTCTTTCATTCGATTCAGGAATTGTTCATCCGCAGCAGCATCATCCGTCACCGAGTCAGCACTGGTAAACTGAAAGTCGTTGGTGCAATTTACGATCTAGGCAGTGGCCAGGTGAACTGGTTGGGCGAGCATCCAAAGCAGATGCAGTTATTGGCTCACGGTCAAAGACATTTGGCCAAACACAAATAATGCAAGCAGAGAAGGAGAAAATTATGAACACAGGCGAGATCATCAACTTATTTTGTCAGACTGAAGAACACGGCAGCGGTGATTGTAAACCTTGCCGCCGCTGCCAGTTTGAGCTAAAAGCCGCCGACAAATTCTGTCGTCGCTGCGGATGGCGGCAATTCGACTTTGTGACGCGAAACTCCGCGCGCATCGGCGAGCAATTACAAATTCGCTCGCAATCTTAAGCCCGATGCCGAAATTTCGTTCAAGCCTGTTGTTGGTCATGCTGACTTACGCAGGCTTTTTCAGTTTGGGGCTGCCGGATGGTCTGCTCGGCGTAACCTGGCCTGCAATGCGCGCGACGTTTGGGCTGCCGCTGAGTGCGTTAGGATCGCTTCTGGCACTTTTTACCGCGGGTTATCTGCTTTCCAGCATTTTCAGCGGCTGGTTGCTAGCGCGAGTAAACGTCGGTTCGTTGCTGGCACTTAGTTGTCTGGGAACCAGCGTCAGCCTATTCGGTTATTCAATTGCGCCAAGCTGGTGGATTCTGATCGCATTCGGTTTGCTGGGCGGCGTGGGAGCCGGAGCGATTGACGCCGGGCTGAACACTTACATCGCCAACTTTCACAACGCTCGAACTTCCAGTTGGCTGCACGCTTGTTATGGAGTGGCGACGACCATCGGGCCGGCAATGATGACTGCGGCCATGACTTCAGGGCGAAGCTGGCGGTTGGGCTATGCGGTTGTCGCCGCCGCACAATTTGCTTTGGCGTTGTGCTTTGGCCTTTCGCGCAATTTGTGGCCGGCATCGCTTACACCTGACGAAACTCGAGCCTCATCCGACCCACCTCCAACTCCCAACTCCAAATTGTGGCGCTTGCCTGCCGCCTGGCTAGGTACCGCAATTTTCTTTGTTTATACAGGTATAGAATCCGCCGCCGGAGCCTGGCCATTCACTCTGTTCACCGAATCGCGCGGCGTTTCCAGAATGACAGCCGGAACCTGGGCCAGCGTTTACTGGGGATGCTTTACGGGTGGGAGAATTATTTCCGGCTTTGTCGCCAATCGCATTTCGACAAAACTGATGATGCGAACCAGCATTGGCGGCATTATCGCCGGTGCAATCCTGTTGTGGATAAATCTTGCTCCCCTGCTCAGTTTTGTTGGTGTGGCATTTATAGGCCTGGCTTGCGCGCCGATTTATCCAACGATGATTGTCACAACTCCTGATCGAATTGCTAAACGTTTTGTTGCCAGCGCAATCGGTTTGCAAATTTCTGCCGCCGTGCTTGGTCAATCCGCGTTGCCGTCTTTAATCGGTGTGCTGGCTGGAAAATTCGGACTGGAGGTATTGCCGCCTACTCTGTTGATCGCAGCAATCTTGTTGCTGACGTTGAGCGAAACCCTGTTCGCCAAATCTTACTCGCTTAAACCTGCCTGATCGAAATCACTGATTTTTCATCGCCTGGAATTTTTCCCTGCCCTCTTCGGATTAAACACGCGAGAGTGAACAACGCGTCAGTACCGCAACTGGAAGCAAGCGCGATTTATGAAGACTCGCTCACTACCGGTCGCGGCGCCGACCTATCGCATTTGGAATCAATCAGGAGAAGAAATGAACTCGAACCATTACGACGTGATTATCATCGGCACTGGCGCAGGTGGAGGAACGCTCGCTTACAAGCTGGCTCCATCCGGCAAACGCATCCTGCTGCTGGAACGCGGCGGTTATGTGCCGCGCGAAAAAGACAATTGGAGCACTCAGGCCACCGTCAAAGAAGGCAAGTACAACACCAAAGAAGAATGGCGCGATTCAAAAGGCAAGCCGTTGCATCCGCACACAAATTATTACGTCGGCGGCAACACGAAATTTTACGGCTCGGCGTTGTTTCGTTTGCGTGAGCAGGATTTCGGCGAGATCAAACATCACGGTGGCATTTCGCCCGCATGGCCAATCAGTTACGACGAACTTGAGCCTTACTACACCGCAGCCGAACATCTGTACCACGTTCACGGCAATCGCGGCGAAGACATGACCGAACCGTGGGCCAGCGCGCCGTATTCACATCCTGCGGTCAGCCACGAACCGCGCATCGCCAAGCTGGCCGAAGATTTTGAAAGGCTAGGCTACAAACCTTTTCACACTCCGCTTGGCGTCATGCTCGACGAAAAACAGATGAACCGCAGCAAGTGCGTGCGCTGCAATACCTGCGACGGTTTTGCCTGTGTGACCAACGCCAAGTCCGACGCTCAAGTCGTCTGCGTTGATCCAGCCCTGGAATATCCAAACGTTTCTCTGCTGATCAATGCTTATGTCGAACGGTTGGAGACCAACGAGTCAGGCCGAGAAGTAAAGCGCGTCGTCGTTAAGCGCGAGGGAGTTGAAGAAGTTTACTCCGCCGATGTGATTGTAGTTTCAGCCGGTGCGATCAATTCCGCCGCGTTGTTGCTGCGTTCGGCAAATGACAAACATCCAAACGGATTGGCGAATGGTTCTGACGTAGTCGGGCGACATTACATGGGTCACAACAACTCTGTGCTTTTCGCCATCTCTCGTTGCCCTAACCCGACGGTCTTTCAAAAGACTATGGCGCTGAATGATTTTTACTTTGCTAACAAGGAATGGGATTTTCCGATGGGACACATTTCGTTTGTCGGCAAGTTCGACGCGAACATGTTCGCCGCCGGAGCGCCACCTTTCGCTCCGCATTTGACACTGGATTACATAGCCAAACATTCGCTGGATTTCTGGCTGACTTCTGAAGACCTGCCCGATCCAAACAACCGCGTGACTTTAGACCGCGAAGGTCGCATCACGATGTCTTACACCCCGAACAACTTGGAAGGCCACAAACGGCTTTACGCCAAAGTAAAAGAAATGGTGAAAGAAGCCGATTGCCACGAACATCTGATTCCGCTGAACGCTTTTGTCGGCGACCGAATTCCACTGGCTGGGGTTGCTCATCAAAACGGCACGATCCGATTCGGCAACGACCCGAAAACTTCAGCATTGGACAAAAACTGCAAGACTCACGAGGTGGACAACCTGTACGTCGTTGATGGCAGCTTTTTCTGTTCAAGCGCGGCGGTTAATCCGGCGCTGACGATTATGGCTAATGCGTTGCGCGTCAGCGATCATTTGCTGGAGAGGATGAAATAGCCGGTGTTCGCCCCGGTGCTGTTGGATTTCATCTGACTTCCTGGGTGCCTTTGTCGCAGGTGTGTCATAGCTCAGTGTCACAGCCTGTCACAGCCTCTGCGGTTCCTATGCCGCAGAGGAGTGCAAATAGGTTCGCTTGACGATGAAAACCCATGCTGGCTGAAAACTTAGCTTTCCATTGCTTGTGCTTCATTCATTGCTGCCCAATCAGGGCAAGCTTATACTTCAGCTTCAACCGGACAACAGCCGATTCAACATTATGGCAACTATCAACCGTCAAGAAATTATTGAGGCGCTTGAGCGATTGGGGCAACTGGCCAAAGCGCGAGGAACGAAGATCGAGCTGGCGTTGGTCGGCGGAGCTTTGATGGT
>JBGAPB010000351.1:0-6042 GCA_044221525.1 Blastocatellia bacterium
AGCCAAATCCTGCAACTGCGTTACCCGCCTGTTGCTTGACGGCTTCCAGCCCCGTTTCGTCCAACTTGATGTCCTTCAAGCCGAAAAACTCTTTCAAGGTAACTTCTACGTTATTCATAGCTCCTCGCTTTCAGCGGCTACGAAACCGCCGGTTAAGGTGATGTGCTGCTGCCCCCAATCCGCCTTGGGCAGAAACCGCAGGGAAAAACTGATCTGTAAATCCGTTGACGCCGCAAACTCCGACGAATTTGCATTCATCGTTGAACGGAAACTCAACACCGGTTCTACCGGTTCAGGATTAGGAGGATCGGGACTAGGGTCAGGTTTTGGACGGAGACGCTTCCACAACCTCCCCAGAAGTAAAGCCCCAAACCCAAAGGCTCCAACCAACAAAGCTTTCGGCCACTCTTTCCAAAGTCCGCCGTCAGGCTTTTTGCCAATAACCAAATTGACGAGCGTTCCGGGGTTGACTCGCTGCCCCGCCACAGGTTGCTGTTCCAGAATGAAGCTGGCTGCTTCCTTTTCGTCTTTCTTCCTCACATCGCCGACACCCAACCCGACGGCTCGCAATAAACCGAAGACTTCTGGCAATTCTTTCTTCACCAAGTCAGGCACAACAACATCATCATCGCCTGGTTTTGGCAGTTCAGGCTGTGGCGTTTGAGGAGATTGGGGCGTCGATGGAGGCGGAACCGGCACAGCAACCGCAATGACAAAATTGATGTTGGTGCCAACTGTGACTCGCGTTCCTGCTGCCGGGTTTTGACTCAGCACGGTTCCGACGGTAACCGTCGCTTGTTGCGTTGTCACCTGCCCAACAGCCAGTCTGGCGCTGGCGATCACCTGTTCCGCGTTGCCCTGGGTTCTGTTCCGAAGATCAGGCACGGCCACAGTCTCAGGAGTTGCGATCACTAAACTGACCGGGCTGCCGATGTTGACCATTGTTCCGGCACGCGGATTTTGATCCAGCACGGTTCCGGCAGCGCGCGGCGATTCCCGCGTTGTCACTTGCCCGACAGTCAATCTGGCACTGACAATCACCTGCTCGGCGTTGCCTTGTTGCTGATTCAAAACATCTGGAACCCGCACTTGCCGAGTCCTGGCAATCACCAAATTGACCGCCGTTCCTTCGACGACAACGCTGTTCGGCTCTGGTGACTGGCTTAACACTTCATCCTGCCTGACAGAGGAAATCTGTGTTCTCACCGATCCCACCGTCAACTTGTTTTGGCTGATGGTCTGTTGAGCCTCATCCAACAAACTACGCCTTACGTCAGGAACGACAACGGCTGCCGCGACCGTCAATGCCACCGCGCTTCGAGCCTCAACAGCCGTTCCCGCCTGTGGCGACTGGCCGGTCACGATGAAATTGTCGAGAGTTCCTCGCCTGGGCAATCTGGCGACAAGATTGTTTTGCCCGATCTTGCGCACGGCATCCGGCACAGCCAGTCCCATCACGTCGGGCACGGTAACTTTCGGTGGTTGCGGGTTGTAATACATCACAGCCACGCCGCGCGGCTGCAAATCCATTCCGGCGCGCGGGCTTTGATTGACCACTTCGCCTGGTTTGAACCTTGGATTGAATACGCTCTCTTCCAAGGCTCGCTGAGGATAATTTGGCGCATCACTGGACAGCTTCGCTTGCGCCAACCGTATGTCCATGCCCACCAAATCCGGCATCTTCGGATAAACGGGTCTTGGCTGCTGAGGGTTGTAAACGAGGGTCACCTCAACGCCGGGTTTCAAGTCCGCGCCTTCTTTCAGCGATTGGTAAATCACCGCAAACGGTCTGACATCCGGGTTGTAGCGCGGCGATTCGGTCAAACTGATTCGGGCATTCGGCTGCCGTTCGCGCACCATGGAGTCAGCCGTCTTGAAGTGTTGGCCAACCACATTAGGCATCTTCGGCTGTTGAGGGTCACGCTTTTGCTGATCACGAAAGACTTCTGGCAAAGAAGCGCCGGTTGAAACTTTTCCTGGAATTCTGAGGCCAGGTTTCGGCGTAGGCGTAGGCGTAGCCCTGGTCGCCCGCGTATCCGACACAACGGGCGGACGTTGTTTGATGGTCGTTACTTTGGATTTCTCCTGGGCGAACGCCGTCATTGCCAGCAGTAACGCCGTCAGGATCAGCAACGCAACAACAATGCGGCTGTAGGTTTTCATGATTTCCCCCTTCTGAACTTTTCTTGTCTGGCTGGCGACAAAAAGTCCTAGCGCCGGTCAGGTTTTCGACTAGCGAATTTTTTACAGTCAAACTGTCTGAAAAAACTGGCGATGCGGCTGAGCTATCGCTTATTACTGGTATAAATGCTGAGCGTACTTTCAAACGCGGGCGCAGTCTACTTGGTTGGATGCTGCGATTCAATCGCTTTTTTAATCTTTAGAGAACTTTCCGCTCGCAGAGAAATAATGCCGAAGTTCGGCAGCGACCTTTTCCCACGAACGCGCGCCACCGGATACTGCAATCTCTTCGCGCTTCCAACCGGTGCTGAGCGCGGCGCGGATTTCCGCAGCAAAGTTTTCCGCTGTCGGCGACGAAACCAATCGCCCCAAACTTGGCGTGGCGATCAATTCTGCAACTCCACCAACATCAGCCGCCACAACTGGCAAGCCACAAGCCAGGGCTTCGATGACTACGTTTGGGCAACCTTCTCGGTGACTGGCCAGACAGAACAAGTCGGCGGCTGAATACCAATCAGCCAATTCTTTTTGAGACTTTGCGCCAACCAGACGAACACAGTTTTCCAGTTTCAAATTTGAGATTTGAGATTGGAAATTTTCGCGCTCGGAACCTTCGCCAATAATGAAAAGCTTCAACCGGTCCTCACGCCCCGATCGGGTCAACAAATTCATCGTGTCAATCAAACGGTCAATGCCTTTGACCGAAACCAGCGCTGATACAGTCAGCAGGATTCGATCTTCAGGATCGAATCCAAGTTGTCGGCGGGCTTCGTCACGTTCGCGCTGACTGAAGATTTCACGGTCAATGCCGTTGCGGATGACGGCAATCTTTTCGGCTGAAATGCCAAGCTCGACCATACGGTTTTTCAAAGCTTCGCTGACGGCGATGATTCCGGCGGCTCCGTTCAAAGCTTTGACAATTTTGGAACGAATCAGTGGCATCCGGGAAAACAGGTTGATGTCGGTTCCGCGCGCAGTGATGAAAACCGGTATGTTCAGTCGTTCGCCCAGCAGTGCAGCAGCGTACCCATCCGGGTACACGTAATGCGCATCAATCAGATCAATCGGTTGTTCAGTGTGCAGCCGTTGAACAGTTTCCCAGGCTCCGCTAGCCATCCAGTTTCCGTAAAAACTCATGCCGACTTTCGGAGTCACCAGATAGCGCGGATGAAACGTTTGCAAACCATCAATCACTTCCTGCTCCGGCACGTCAGCCATTTGCTGCCAACGTAACGAGCGAGTCAGTACCGCGCGCGGTAGCAAGCGGGTTTCCGGGATTGGCGCAACCACTTGAACATTCACTCCATCCAGCCTGGCCAGCGCGGCTACGCGATGTTTGACGAAAACGCCGAAGTCCGACTGTTCCGCGTTTGGCCACAAAGTTGTAAAGGTAAGAATGTTCGTCATCAATGATTTGGGCGAAAGGTTCGCTGCCACATTCGGAACATCAAAACCGCCCACAACGGGCGCGAGTAATCTCGTAAAGCGGATTGATGCCGTTGCCACAATTGTTTGACCTTGCTTGATTCCAACCAGCCGTCGTTTGCCGTCGAATCAAACAACAAGCTTTCGGCCAGTTCGCGCAAATCCGTTCGGAACCATTCAGCCAACGGGACCACAAAACCCTGTTTGCGCCTGGCCAAAATTTCTGGCGGCAACAAACCACTTATCGCCCGTTTGAAAATGTACTTCCCTTCAATGCCGCGGAGCTTCAACGACGAAGGCATTCGCGCCACCAGTTCCATCAACCGATGATCCAGGAGCGGGCAGCGCACTTCCAGCGAAACGGCCATGCTGGCGCGGTCAACTTTGGTCAGAATGTCGTCGGCCAGATAAAGCTTGATGTCGGCGTATTGAGCGCGCGAAAGCGAGTCTTCGGTAACTGGCCGACGATAATGTTCGGCAAAAACTTCAAACGGATCGTAACCTTGCAACTCGACGCGCGCTTCCCTGCTAAGCAAACCGTCGCGCTCATTCGCCATCGCTCCGTAAACTGAATTGAAGTAAGCCCATGCCGAATCAAGTGATAGATTCTGCAACGTAGCTTTTGCTCTGAGCGGCTGCGGCAGCCAGTCGGCTTTCGGATAAATCGCGGCCAAGGCTCCAAAAAGCGGTTGTCGCAAGCTGGCTGGAGCCATCGCCCGCACACGATTTTCCATCGCATCGAAAGCGTAGCGGCGATAACCGGCAAAGTTTTCATCTCCACCATCACCCGACAGCGCGACGGTTACGAATTCGCGCGCAGCCTGTGAAACGTAAAAAGTCGGAATCGCTGAAGCGTCGGCAAAAGGTTCGTCAAAATGCCAGGCCAGTTTTTGGATAACGCTGACGGCGTCGGGTGTGACGATTCGTTCGTGATGTTCGGTGTTGAGGCTTTCAGAAAACCTTCGAGCGTCATCGGCTTCACTGAATTTTTCTTCGCTGAAACCCACCGTTGCTGTGACTACTGGACGCGAGTTTATACGACTCATCATCGCCACAACCGCCGATGAATCCACGCCGGAAGACAAAAACGCGCCGAGCGGAACTTCGCTCATCAACCGTCCATCAACCGCCGAGCGAAATTCATCCGTCAGCAACTCGCACCATTCGGCTTCGCTGCGCTGTTCCGTCTGACTGAAATCAATATCCCAGTATTGTCGTTCGGTTACTCCGTTCGGAGTGACAATCAGGCAATGACCAGCGCGTAGCTTACGCGCATGGCGGTAAATCGTTTTTGGCGCGGCAACGAATTGGTAGGAGAAGTAATCGGCCACGGCCAGCGGATCAACTTCGCGCGACATTTGTGGATGTTCAAGCAAAGCCTTCAGCTCCGAACCGAAGATCAGCGCGCCGCCGACTTCCGCAAAGTAAAGCGGCTTTTTGCCAATGCGGTCACGAGCCAATAACAATTTCTGCTGCCGCGAGTCCCACAGAGCAAAAGCAAACATTCCGCGCAGATGCTCAACGCATGCTTCGCCAAATTCTTCGTAAAGGTGGGCGATCGTTTCGGTGTCGGACCGAGTTCGCAGCTTGTGGCCACGGGCTTCAACCAGTCGGGCGAGTTCGCGGTAGTTGTATATTTCGCCGTTCAGAATGACTGCGACCGAACCGTCTTCGTTAAAAACCGGCTGGCGGCCTCCTGCAACATCAATGATCGAAAGCCTGCGATGACCAAGCCCTACTCGCTCACCAAAGTAAAAGCCGTCATCGTCTGGCCCACGATGGCTGAGCACGCCGGTCATCTGCCGCAAGACAGATTCGTTGATCGGCTGATCGTTTTTGTAGTTGTATATTCCGGCAATTCCGCACACAGCGTGCACTTTAACCCAAGCTCTGCTGTCTTGCGAAAAAAGGCAGGCGTCAACTAAGCTCCACCCATCGCTTCTACGCTTTCAACGGAGACCAACATGAACACATCGCGCAGAAACTTTCTGGCCGCTTCCGCTTTGCCAGTAATTGCTGGAGTAGGCGCTGGCCTCGCCACTTCGGCATTTGCCGCCGCTCAATCGGATTTTCAAATCGGCTATCACGCCATCACCTGGGGCGATAAAACCGAACAGGCGATTGATGAAATTTCCGAACTCGGTTTTCACGGCATTCAGATTCGCGCGAACCTTTACCAAAAATTCGCCGACCGGCCACAGGAATTCAAGGCTTTGATGGCCGCCAAAAAACTGACCGCTGTCGCCATTTCCACTGGAAACGTGACGCTAAATCCCGACACTCGCAAACAGGAAATCGAAGAGCGCGTGGCGATGGCCAAATGGATGAAAGAAGTCGGCGGCTTGTATTTGCAGGCCACAGACGGAGCGCGGCTGACTCAAGGCGTCAACGATGCGGGCGATTACCCCAAACTAGGCAAGCGATTGACTGAAATCG
>JBGAPB010000352.1:0-6010 GCA_044221525.1 Blastocatellia bacterium
CGGCAATTTTGCATGACGAGATTTTGCACGGTCTGATGGCTGTCGGCGGGACGAACTTTCCAACGCCGATTGCGATGGCTTCAAGTTGGGATACTGAACTCATCACGAAAGTATTCACGGCGGCGGCGCTCGAAACCCGCTTGCGCGGCAGCCAGCACGTCTTGGGGCCGAATCTGGATTTAGCGCGTGATCCGCGTTGGGGGCGCACCGAAGAAACTTATGGCGAAGATCCGTACCTCGCTTCGCGGATGGGCGTCGCCGCGATCAAAGCCATTCAAGGGACTTCTTTAGGGTCGGCAGCGCCGCTCATTGATGGCGAACACGTCATCGCTACGGCCAAGCATTTCGCCGCGCACGGTCAGCCCGAAAGCGGTACGAACACAGCGCCTGCGAATTTCTCGGAACGTGCCTTGCGCGAAATCTTTTTGCCTCCGTTTGAAGCGGCGGTGAAAGAAGCTGGCGTGTTGAGTGTCATGCCTTCGTACAACGAAATTGACGGCGTGCCTTCGCATAAAAACTTCTGGCTGCTGGAAAAACTGCTCAGGCAGGAATGGGGATTTCGCGGACTGGTCGCCGCGGATTACAACGGCATCACCGAATTGGTTTCTCGTCACAAAGTTGCCGTTGACCGCGCTGACGCTGCGCGGCAGGCGCTGGCCGCCGGCGTAGACATTGAATTGCCAGACCCGGCGGCGTATCCATTGCTGCTGCAACTGGTGAACGAAGGCAAGGTTTCCATCGCCGACATAGATCGTTCAGTTGCGCGCGTCTTGCGGGCAAAGTTCCAACTCGGTTTGTTTGAAAACCCATACGTGGATGTCGAACGCACGGTCAGAGTCACAAATTCGCAAGCTCATCGTGATCTGGCGGCAGAAGCTGCGCGGCGTTCCATCGTCTTGCTGAAAAACGAAAACAACCTGCTGCCGTTGGATCGCACGAAACTGCAATCCATTGCCGTCATCGGCCCGAACGCTGCCGAAGCTCACCTGGGCGGATACAGCGACGATCCGCAACGCCGCGTCAGCGTCTTGCAAGGCGTGCGCGACAAGATGGGCAGTAGCGTCAAAGTCAATTACGCCGAAGGCTGCAAAATCACACAGGAAGGCGGCAATTGGTGGGCGGATAAGTCAACGTTGGGCGATCCGTCAGTTGACGCCAAACTCATCGCCGAGGCCGTCGAAGTCGCCAAATCCTCCGACGTCGCGCTGGTTGTCGTGGGCGGCAATGAAGACACCAGCAAAGAAGCCTGGGCAGACAATCACCTCGGCGACCGCGACACGCTGGATTTGGTCGGGCGCCAAAATGATCTGGTCAAAGCCATTGTCGATACCGGCAAACCAACCATTGTGCTGCTGATTCACAGCGCGCCGCTTTCGATCAACTACATTGCAGAAAAAGTTCCAGCGATTCTGGATGGCTTTTATCTTGGACAGGAAACCGGCGTCGCCGTGGCGGATGTGCTGTTCGGCGATGCCAACCCCGCTGGTAAATTGTCCGTCAGCGTGCCGCGTAACGTGGGCCAATTGCCGATTGCGTATAACCATAAACCAACGGCGCGGCGCGGTTATGTGTTTTCAAACAAAGAACCGTTATACCCATTCGGCTTCGGGCTAAGTTACACGACGTTCGAATATTCCGATTTGAAAGTCGCTTCGCCGCAAATTGGGCCGAACGGCACAGCCGAAGTCAGCGTGACGGTCAAAAATACCGGTAACCGCGCAGGCGACGAGATCGTTCAACTTTACATCCGCGATGTCGTCAGTTCAGTTACGCGACCCGTCATGGAGTTGAAAGACTTCAAACGCATCTCGCTGGCACAGGGCGAAAGCAAAACCGTCACCTTCACCATCACGCCGGATAAGTTGTCGTTTTTTGATTTGAATATGCAGCGCGTAGTTGAACCGGGCGCTTTTGAAATTATGGTCGGAACCAGTTCGGTGAAGTTTCAAAAAGCGAAACTGGAGGTAATAACAAAATAACGATGAACACTTACGACACAACACGCCGCAGCTTTCTGCTTGCCTCAATGGGATTGGCGACAACAGGCCTGATTCGAGCGCAAAGCGCCACGCTGACCGCCGGGCAAGTCATTGATCGCATCAAGGCCAACGTGGGCATTCCGTGGCGCGCGCAAACCGTGGACAACATCATTGCTGGCGCGCCAGACATTCCAGTCAAAGGCATTGCCACGACGATGATGGCGACGCTGGATGTAGTCAAACGCGCCGCAGCCGCTGGCAAGAACATGGTCATCACGCACGAATCCACGTTCTTTTCGCATCAGGATCGCACAGACAACATCCAGCAAGACCCGACCTATCAGTTCAAACTCGACTTCCTGAACAAAAACCGGATGGTCGTCTTCCACTTCCACGATCATTGGCACGGCCTGAAACCTATGGATGGCGTCGCCACTGGAATGATTCGGGAATTAGGCTGGCAGAAAAACAATGACCCGCAGAACTTTCGCCAGTTCACGTTTCCCGGCGTTCCGCTTTCCAAGCTGGCGAAAGAGATGCAAACCAAACTGAAGATTCGCACGATGCGCGTCGTCGGCGATCCCAACTTGTCAGTCAAACGTGTCATGGCGAGTTGGGGCAATTGCAGTTTACAGCCGGGCATTCCGTTTCTGTCGCGCCCCGAAGTGGACGTGTTGGTTATCGGCGAAACGAACGAATGGGAACTGGTCGAATACGCCCAGGACATGATTGCTTCAGGTCAGAAAAAGGCTTTGATCGTGCTGGGGCATGTAGTGTCTGAGCAATCCGGGATGAAGTTTTGCGCCGAATGGTTGAAGGGCTTCATCAACGAAGTCCCGATTGAATTCATTGCGGCGGCAGAACCATTCTGGCGACCTGACAAACCCGTCTCTAACTGAAAATCGAGCAGCCGATCAATGCTTGATAACGACCTGTTTCATGGCAATTGGGTGGCGGGCTATGATGTTGAAATGGATTTACAGTTTATTCCGACCGAATTTTTACTTTCCGCCGATCATTGGTTTTCCGCTGAAACAATTGCCGAATCGCAAGCTTTGCCATTGATTGCAGCGAAGTTGCAAGGTGATGGTTTACTGACTTTGGCGTTGCGGAAAGCCTACGATTTGCCTTCGTCAGTTGAATTGCAAAGGCAGATCGAATGGGTGGATGAACAGGGCGGTATCGGGTTGCGCCGTGACGTGCTGATCAAATCCGGTGAAACCGTCCGAGTGGTTGCGGCAACGTTAATGCCGCAATCCATCATCACGCGGCATCCCTGGATTGCCGCGATGGGAAACAATCCGCTTGGCGAAATGCTGGGAAAGAACGTCCGTTACCAGCGCGGAGCCTTTGAGTTTCGTCAACTCAAAGCAGAATTGATTTTTCCATCTCTTTCAGACTCCGCGCCGTTGCTGTGGGCGCGAAGATACCGCTTTTACCTGGCAGAGGATTTTTTGACAGTGACAGAAATCTTTTTACCCGGTGTGCTGGAACGCCTGGGGAAAACAATGTAGCCGGACTGAACCGGTAGGTAATTCATACGTGGGGTATGCGTGACTATTTCCATTAAGCTTTCTGACATAAGCCAAAGTCTGATTCCAATTGACGATGCTCGATGGCTCCAGGGTTTCCACTTCACTGTTAGCACAGTAGACAAGAAAGAACATTTTTTGATCGTTAACACCCAGCCTCATTCTCTGAGTCAGAATGCTCTTGAGGATTTAAGTAACGATCTTCGTCAATCTTCGTCTAAAGAAACGATCAGCTTTTATGTTGCGGAAGGTGAAGGGTGGGCCAGTGTGAAAACAACGGATGGTGAGTTCGATGTTCTAAGCCTTGCAGGGGCAGTTGCAGTGCTCAAGGCAAGTTGTGGGTGGGACGAAAGCTCCTCAATAGTTGTCAAAATCAATGATGTGGAAGTGAGTGCATCGCCCCGCTTCAACGGAAATCATTGGAATGTGACGAGCCGTTAAAAGTATAGGTTCGTGCTTGGAAGAGGTCTCAACAAATCAAAGGAATCGAATCATGAAACGTACCATCGTATTAACGATGACCAGTTCTCTATTACTCCCGCTTGCTGCCACTGTGCTTTTCGCCCAGCAGCCGCAACGCCAACTCACGCCCGAACAGCAAGCGCAGATGCAGGCGCAACAGGTAGCCACCAAAGCCGATCATCAGCGGATGTTAGAGTTGCTGAAGATTAAAGAATTGCGGCCCGGTGCGAATGGCAGCAACAAGGACGCTCCGAATTTCGCCAACTACGACGAGTCGAAGGTGAAGCCGTATTCGCCGTTGCCTGATCCGCTGGTACTGAAAAACGGAAAGAAAGTCACTTCTGCAAAAGTCTGGTGGAATCAGCGCCGCGCTGAAATCGTCGAAGATTTCGACCGCGAAATGTATGGCCGCACGCCGAAAGTCACGCCGAAAGTGAATTGGGAAGTTGTCAGTACAACCAACGAAACCAAATACGAAACGCCGGTCGTCACCAAACAACTGGTCGGCCACGTGGACAATTCGTCCTATCCAGCAGTCACCGTAAATATCCAGTTGACGCTGACGACTCCGGCAAATGCCACTGGCCCGGTTCCTGTGATTATGGAGTTTGGCTTTGGCCAACTGCCGCCGCGTCCGGCGAATGCTCCACCGCTTCCGGTGCAGCCGGGAACTCCGTGGCAACAACAGGTCTTGGCCAAAGGCTGGGGTTATGCCACGCTCGTACCCAACAGCATTCAGGCCGACAACGGCGCAGGGTTGACGGCTGGCATCATCGGTTTGGTCAACAAAGGCCAGCCGCGCAAAGCCGACGATTGGGGAGCGTTGCGCGCCTGGGCTTGGGGAGCGAGCCGCGCGCTGGATTACTTTGAAACCGACAAAGCCGTCAACGCCAAAATGGTCGGACTGGAAGGTCATTCGCGTTATGGCAAAGCAACGCTTGTGGCAATGGCTTACGAGCCGCGTTTGGCGATTGCCTTTGTCAGTTCATCCGGCGCGGGCGGAGCCAAGATTCATCGTCGCAACAATTATGGCGAGATGGTTGAAAACGTAGCCGCGCCCAGCGAATACCACTGGATGGCAGGCAATTACATGAAATACGCCGGGCCGCTGACGGCGAACGATTTGCCTGTTGACGCTCACGAACTGGTTGCGCTGTGCGCTCCGCGTCCAGTTTTCATCAGCGCCGGTTCGGTGGAAAAAGGCGATGGTTGGGTAGACGCCAAAGGAATGTTTCTGGCCGGAGCTTATGCCGGGCCGGTGTACAAACTGCTGGGCAAAAAAGATATGGGAACAATGGAGTTTCCGCCGATGGAAACCGGTTTGATGGATGGCGATGTTTCGTTTCGTCAGCACAGCGCGGGGCACACGCCGGGGCCGAACTGGCCTACGTTTTTGACGTTCGCCAGCCGTTACCTGAAAGCTCCTGCGACCAAGTAAGCTTCCCGCTCAGAGTTTACGCTTCAGTGTGTCAACGACTTTTACACGCTGAGGCGTAAACTCTGAGCCGTTGTTTCGACTCTTCCAGGCTAATGGAGTTGTAACCTGCCAATCTGCCTCCGCGTCATTACAGGCGACGCTTCCACTCGTGATTCAAAACTCAAATCCAATCTCTTTCGTCTTCAGGAGGATTCAATTTATGCAGCTTATTTCCAGGCAGCTATTCAAACAGCTTTTGGCGCTCACGCTTTGTTTCGGGCTGGTGTTTTCACCGGTTGCCACGTTCGCCCAGGACAAAAAAGCCGACGCGGACAATCGTGTTCGCAAAGCCAATTACGAGCTGGCTTCGCGCTGGACGGCGCAAAAAGTCGGCAAGATGGTTTTCGACACTGCCGTCACCCCGCACTGGTTCGAGACTGGCGACAAGTTCTGGTACAGCTACGAAACAGGGCAGGGCAGGAAGTTTTATCTGGTTGATCCGCTGAAAAAATCCAAAACGCCGTTGTTCGACACCGCCAAGATGGCTGCACAGCTAACGACTTTGACGCGCATTCCTTACGACGCTCAGCATTTGCCGATTGCCTCGGTTCGTATGGTCA
>JBGAPB010000005.1:0-50169 GCA_044221525.1 Blastocatellia bacterium
CACCGAAATCAAAATCACGCTGGACGAATTGCTGATCACGCTGGCTCAACTGACCGGTTTGCCAATCAGCATTCTGGACGATCGGCACGGATTGGATTTGGACGCGTTGCGCGAATACTTTCAATCGCACGTGCTGGGCCAGCCCGAAGCGATTGATTGTCTGGTCGAGCGCGTGGCGATGATCAAAGCCGGAGTCACCGACCCGAAACGACCTCAAGGCGTTTTTCTGTTCGCTGGCCCGACCGGCACAGGCAAAACTGAAATTGCCAAAACTCTGGCTAGGTTCCTGTTCGGTTCTGAAGAGCGAATGATCCGAATTGATATGAGCGAGTTGCAAACCGGCAGCGGGCTTAGCCGATTGATCGGCGAGACCGAAGAAATTGCCGGACAGACTGCGTTGGTCAATCAGATTCGCCGCCAGCCGTTTTCGGTCATACTGCTGGATGAATTTGAAAAAGCCGACATCAGCGTTTGGGATTTGTTCTTGCAGGTTTTTGACGATGGCCGCCTGACCGACAGGCGAGGTTACACTGCGGACTTTCGCCATTCGATCATCATTCTGACTTCAAATTTGGGCGCGGCAATTCCGCACGGAACCAGCGTAGGTTTCAATCAGGATTCGGCTGGCTTCAGCCTGGCGATGGTTGAACGCACCATCGGCAAAACCTTCAGGCGCGAATTCGTCAACCGGTTGGATCGCGTAGTCGTCTTCCGCCCGCTGAATCGCGGAGTCATGCGCGACCTGCTGAAAAAAGAGCTGCGCGATGTCATTCAGCGCAGAGGTTTGAGAAACCGTGACTGGGCGGTTGAATGGGATGAATCGGCGATTGAATTTTTGCTGGATAAAGGCTTCACGCCCGATCTGGGCGCGCGCCCGCTGAAACGAGCGATAGAACGTTATCTGCTGTCTCCACTGGCGATGAGCATAGTCAATCACCAGCTTCCAGACGGCGATCAGTTCCTGTTCGTTCGCAGCGACGGCAAGGAAATTCAGGTTGAATTCATTGATCCGAATCCGCCCGAACAGGCTGTGCCCGATTCTAGCGTCACATCAATTGAACCTGATGCTGAGTGCGGGTTGGAAGAATTGGCGCTGGACGCCCAAGGCACTCCGGCTGAAATCGAGTTTGTAAAAGACGCCTTTCAGCGGTTGGTTGACGAAATTGAATCCGAAGACTGGCAGGCAAAAAAGAACGCCGCCTTGATGCAAACTTCCGTCAAAGGATTTTGGAATTCTCCATCGCGGTTCAGCGTGCTGGGGCTGGTCGAATACATGGACCGCATCGAAGTCGGTTTGCGTTCCGGCGATTCCTTGCTGCGACGCATACTTGGTTCAGAACCTGAAAAGCGTAAGTTCTTTTCAGCCGATTTGATCAAACGACTGGCTCAGCAAATTTACCTGCTGGAAATCGCCTGCGACGATCTGGCCGACAATCGTCCGCGAGATGCTTTTCTGCAAATCGAAAGCGGGCGCGACGCCGGTTTGGACGCAGCCGAAAACGACGAATTCGCTCGGCGGTTGATTGGCATGTACGAACAGTGGGCGGCCAAACGAAAGATGAAGCTGGAAGTAATCGAACAAACAACCGGCAACGACCGGCAACCGATGCGCTGGCTGGCGACGGTGTCGGGTTACGGAGCGTTTTCGCTGCTGCTGCCCGAAGCCGGTTTCCACATCCTGGAAACTCCGCGCAAGGAAGGAAACTTTCACCGCTACAAAGCCCGCGTTCGGGTCTCGGCTTTACCCGAAGAACCAATCGAAGCGCCAGACAAACTGGCCAAGCTGGCCAAAGAATCATTTGATCGGCTGGGAGATTTAAGGCTGCTAGTAGTTCGCCGTTACCGCGAACAACCTTCGCCGCTGGTGCGCGACAGCATACGGAACTGGCGCACTGGCAAGATTGAACGAGTTCTGGGCGGTGATTTCGACCTTATTCGATAACAGTCAGTACCGCGCGCGGTAGCGGGCAGCTTTCAGCACTCGCTCGCTACCGGTCGCGCGTTACTGACTCTTTGCTATTTCGCCTTCACATCAACCGAAGCCGACGTGTTTTCCCATTCCAGTTTCAACACTCCGCCCGTCAGCGAGATGGTGAATTGTTCAACCGCCGCAGCCGTCTTGCCGACTTTCATATCCGTCCGACCAAGGTCATCCGCTTCCTTGTAGCTGAATGCTCCCCATTGATCAAAAGTTTTACTGACGATCAATTTCCAGCCGGTTTCGGTTGGCAAAGTGAACAGCGCGTACTTGCCTTTCGGAACTGCCAAATTGCCGATCATCAAATCGGCTTCGGTGTTCAGCACCGTCGCTTCGTCTGCTCCTGTGCGCCAAACCTGGCCATAAGGAACCAACGATCCGCCAACGGCTTTACGACCTTTCAGATAAGGCCGCCCGTAGGTAATCGTGACCTTTTTGCCGCCGATGGTCGCCTCGATGGTTTCGTGCGGACTGACGCGCTGACGCTGCCACGCGACAACCGCTACGATCAACACACACAAAACTGCCAGAACCGATAAAATTCGTTTCACTGTCATTTCAAATTCTCCTTGTTGAGTTTGAGTTGAAGGTTTATTGCGGCAAACTTTTTACCACATCGCCAGGCGAATTTCGCCTTGCCACAATCTCCGCCATCGCCCGATTTTCTGCGGCGCGCTTGCCTTCAAAATCGTGAACCAACTCCCAGCCTTCAAACAGTGCTCGCAACTCTCCTGGATGAAGCAGAAAATCGGGGTTCATTGGCTTCACTTTTGGATCGTCGTCCACCATCGCAATCACCGCCAGAACACAGCCGCCAACTTTGACTCCGGCTTTGATTGCTGGAAACAGATTTCGTTGCAAGTAACAGCAATTGACGATCAAGTCGTAGTTTTCAGGTTCGATGATGAATTCGCCGCGCTCAAGATCGGCAACGCGAGCATCAACTTGCAGGCCTTTGTTGGCTGCGGACCGTGAAAGGGTTTCGATGGCTACTTTGGAAGAATCAACGGCGGAGACTTGCCAGCCGCGCTCGGCCAGATAAAGCGCGTGGCGGCCAACTCCACACGCCAGATCAAGCGCGCGTCCGGGTTTGAGTTGCGAGGTAAAGCGAACAACCAGTTCATGCGCTTGGTTGTTCGCTTCGCTTTCGCGTTTAGCCCATTTGTCATCCCAGAAACTCATCTTGCTGAGCAGTTGTTAAACCGGTGGTAAAGGCTCCAATTCGGCCTCGGTTTCGGGTTCGGCTACCTGTTTTTTCCCACGGTTACGCCACGCGCCAAAGCCTTCTCTGACAAGACTGAAGATCGTACGGCGATTTTGGAAAATCAGCTTTGCCCAATCTCCTTTGCCCATTTGCGGAAAGTAGATTCCACGAAAGAACAAGCGGGCAATGAAGACATTGATGCGATGACTGAGTGGACGATGAGCAATCGAATCAACCGCTTTGCCAATGGCTTCGGCGCTGTATGAATTCGTCCAGGCCTGTTTAAGTTCCGCCTGCGCTTCCGCAATGGTCATCTTTAGCGGCGTGTGAGCCATCTGAAAAGGCTGGTATTCCAACCAGTGCAGCGGTCGCGTCAATCGCCCGGCGTCTTTCAACTTCTTGTACAGAGGCGTTGAAGGAAACGGAATCATCGTGCCGAAGACAGGCAATCCCGGCGGCCAGCTACGAATCTGTTGAAGCGTTCGCTCCGCCGTGCCAACAGTGTCGTTGTCCATTCCGAAGATGAACGAAGTAATCGCGTGAACGTCTCGTTGAGCCAGACGATCAAGCACTGCCGCGTATTCGCCGGGTTTATTGAAGCCTTTGTTCACGTCAGCCAGATTGGCCGGGTCAATGGATTCCATTCCGATGAAAATCCATTTGCCGCCCGAAGCCGCAATCAGATCGACCAATTCTTCGTCGCGCAAAAGATTGGCGCTGATCTGGGCCACCCAGTTCACCTGAGCGTTGGCGGCGATGATGTCGCGCAGCAAAGATTTTGTGCGTTTTGGGTTGATGGCAAAGTTGTCGTCAATGAAGAAAACGGCAATCTGACCTTTCTCTCCTCGCGCGCGAGTTTTCAATCGCAATAATTCATCAACAACGCTTTCATTGGTTCGGAATCGAATCGAATCGCCGAAAAAACCCGTCACGGTGCAGAATTCGCAACCATAAGGACATCCTCTGCCGGATTCGACAGGGATCAATCGAAAAGTTCCCCAGCCTTCACCTACGCCCTGAAGCATTGAAGAAAAGACTTTGGGAACGATGTTGAACTGATCCAGATTCATCGTCTCCCACGGGATCGAGGGATACGGTTGCAGGCTGGGTTTGATGTCTTTGCCCTTTACATCCAGCGGCGGGGAGTAGATGTCTTTCAGTTCTCCGTTCGCGGCATCGTTGACGATTTGCGGCCAGGTTTCATCGGCCTCGCCTAAAGCGATGACATCGGCATGCCGCAGGCCTCCGCTTCTGCCCAAAGCTTCGTCAGGCATTTCAGTCACGTGCGGGCCGCCCATCACGACTGTGATTCCTGCGGCGCGAAGCGCGTCAGCCATTCGATAAGCTTTGGCAATCATACGGGTCATCGCGCCAATGCCAACTAAACTTACCCCTTGTTCGCGCACATACTGCACAAGTTCTTCTTCGTTCATGGCGTGAGCGTTGCCGTCCACCAGAATGACTTCGTGACCAGGCGGAGTCAGCGATTTCAGAAGAAACATCCATAAGTGAGGCATGAAATTACGAGTCACACCGTTATCCGGGTTATAGAGAAGAATTTTCATTTTTGGGTTTTGCTTTCTTGGGCGATTAACACCACGGATGGGTATTGAAGCGGGTGTTAGTTGAGCTGCGATCAGTCGAGTAGGCGGTGCTGATGCAAAAGCATCAGTTCATCTTTCTTTTTGCCAGCCTGTAGGAGTGATAAATCAGAACTGCAAACCAAACTGATGCAGCGCATCAGTTCATCTTTGCTTGCAGCCAGGTTATGTAACGGCCCAAAGCCGTAAGTGGAAATTGATTGCGATACTGATGATAGTTTATGTAGAAGTGTCCTGGGAAGCCTGTGCCGGTAAATTCGGCTTCAGGCCAACTGCCGTCGGAGTTCTGATTGACGACTAAATATTCAATTCCCCGCTTAAGAGAATCGCTTTCGTAATCCCCGGCGGCCATCAATCCAATCAAAGCCCAGGCGGTTTGCGAAGGTGTGCTTGGGCCTTTACCGCGAAGCTCCGGCTTCTTATACGAATCGCAGGTTTCGCCCCAGCCTCCGTCGGAATTTTGAACGCTACGAATCCAGACGGCAGCCCGTTTAACTCGGTCACAGTTCATATCGAACCCAGCAAACGGCGCAATCGCACGCAAACCAACTAACGCCAGATAAGTGCCGTAAATGTAATTGACTCCCCAACGCCCCCACCACGAACCATCCTTTTCCTGAAGGCTGAGCAGAAACGCTATGGCACGTTGAACGTCTTCATCACGGTAAAGCTTCTCGCCGTGTTTCGATTGCCAGTGCCCTAACAGTTCCAGAACTCGCCCGGTCAGGTCGGCGGTGGGCGGATCAATCATCGCTTTCAAATCGCCGTAAGGCATCTGGTTCCAAAGATCGTTGGTGTTGTCTATGTCAAAAGCCGCCCAACCACCAACTTTGCACTGCATGGTCATCACCCACTCGGTCGCGGCTCGGCAGGCTTCGAGTAGATAGTCATCAGACACCCGCTCCCTACCAATCGCGGTACTGACTCGTCCCGAAACAGTTCCAAGCAAAGCCAGAATCACCGCCGCGGTGTCGTCAACGTCCGGGTAATAATCATTGTAAAACTCAAAAGCCCAACCGGCGGGTTTGCCTGCTCGGTTGTAAACAGCCCAGTCGCCGTAGCGAAAAATCTGTTTGGTCAGCAACCATTCGCCCGCTACTTTGACCCGCGAATCAGTCGGCGAAACTCCTGAATCCAGCAGCGCCGACAAACCCAGCGCCGTGTCCCAGGTTGGCGAAATACATGGTTGCAAACGCAAATACTGAGGCAGTTCGGAATCGCTCATCGAACCTTCTTCGATGCAGAAGCGGTCAAGCGCATCCAGGCCTCGTTTGATGTAAGGATGATTGGTCGAATAACCCAGCGAATGAAACATCAGAATCGAATTCAACATTGCCGGAACGATTCCAGCCCAATCGCCCGAAGTGTCCTGTCGTTCAATCACCCAACGCTCTGCGGCTTCGATTCCGGCTTGGCGGCCAGGCGCGAGGTTAATTCGATTCAACAGTTTCAGCATTTTATCCGCCGCCAAAAAGCAGGCTCCGGCAGTTGTCCCATCGTTGTTTTTCAAACCGGTGTCGGCTTTTGACTGGCTGCCTTCGACAAACAATTCGTCGGCATAAATTCCCAGATCGTACGCAGGTTTTTTATCAATCACGACCAGCAAAGGAACTGTCGAAGAACGCGCCCAACTCGCCATCGAATACACATTGAAAGGAAACCATTTCGGCAAAAACATAAACCACGGCGGCAAAGTCGGTATGCCGTCCCACGGATATGCTCCAAACAAAGCCAGATGCAGTTTGGTAAACACACGAGCTTTGGTCAGCCCTCCGCGTTCCAGTATGAACTTTCGCGCTTGCTGCATCGGCAACTCGTTTTCATCATGACCGGCAAGCTTCAATGCAAAGTAGGCTTCAACAGTCGTGCTGATTTCGCCACCGTCGCCGTAAAACAGTTCCCAGCCTCCGTGCGAGCGTTGCTGCCTCAGCAGGTATCGCGCCATTTGCTGAATTTGGGCCTCGCGGTCACGTCCGTTGCTGAAACCGTTGCGAGCGTCGGAGTGAATCAAAATGCGATGAAGCATGATGTATTCCGCCGTCAGCGTGACGTTGGCTTCCAGTTCCGCCCACCAGAAACCTTCCAGGTTTTGCTGTGAAAACAAATATGACTGAGCGCGGTTGACGGCTTCGGCCAGACGCGGCTGCGCGGTTTGTTTATGGGCAGTTTGCAGAGTGCTCATCTTAGAAAATGAGCATGGAGCTCAGCCTTCAGCCTGTTTCGATCAATAACTTGATTCGGAATTCCGGCAACCTAAAGGCTGAACTCCATGCTTTTCGGGCTTTATCTTTCTGGGTTACGAAGCATGTAATTGACGATCAGCGGAGTATCTTCGCTGAAGTTTTTCAGTCCGCCGCGAATCCGATTGGCTCGCAAATAAATATTTATGACGCTGTCGGAAATGCCAGAAAAAGTCGGGCTTTTCGATCTAGCGCCGAAAGAGTCGCGCGCTCTGACATCGGCTGCCGGCCCCGGGGCAATCTGCGCTTTCAAGGCTTCGGTATCCTGCACGTCGCTTTTGGCCAGAAAATCCAGAACCTTCAGCGCATGCAGAAAGCCGGAATACCTGATGTAAGGTTCATTCGATTTGATGCAAACGACGAAGGCGATGAAATTGGCCTCGTCTTCGCGGGCAAAACCTCGCTGATGAGCTTTGGCGTGAGCAATGGCAAACGGCAAATCGCAATCCAGCAGCTTTTCGTTGTAAGTGGCTTCGCCGGTGTAAGGAATATAAACAGCCCTGATGTCCAGCCAGTTGGCGACGCTGGAAAACGCCAATGGCTTCGGATCGCTGAATCCGCCTTGGCTGGCTTTGCCCAAAGCAGTTTCAAGCTGAAAAGCATTTTCTATGGACTTAAACAGATTGGGCGTGCCCAGTGTCATCGAACTGGTTCCGGTGGCTGTCGCGGCTTCGCGCGTGGTGTAGTTTCGGTTAATGCCTTCGATGATTCTCCTGCCAACTGTAATTGCCTCTTCCCTGCCTTCGGCGCGAACTTCCAAATTCATGCGCTCTTCGATTGGCTGGCGCTGGTAATTCAATCCCCACATTGCCAGAAAAGCGGCAAAGGCGGCGGTGAATAACCAGGCCACTTGTAGAACCAAAACTTTCAGCACATCGAGAACACTGGTTTCGCGTCGAAAAGCCCTGCCCAGATACCAAATAGTAAAGCCGATAAACCAGATAATTATGCCGACGAATAAAAACTCGCCAATCGGCATGGGAACGAACTTATTAACCGCAGACAGCCACCTTGCCAGATAGTAATAGGCAGTTTGACTGTAAAGAGATTCGACGGTTTCAGGCGACAAACTGGCCACAGTCTGCACGGCAAAAGCCATAATCAGCCAGAACAAAGCGCGCCAGAAAATGTACCGTGCTTGTACATCTTCTACGCTGTCGCCTTCTTCCCCATCGTACCCGTCATCGGCAGAAACTTTAGGAGTAACGTTCGGTCTGAGAGGAACAAAAAATCGCATAGTTCAATCCTGATCATTATCACAAAATGACGGCATCGGCTTCGATCTCGACCAGCATTCGGTCATCTATCAATCGCCGTACTTCAACCATCGTCGCGCAAGGTTTAATGTCCCTGAAAAATTCGCCATGCGCCCGCCCGAACTCTTCCCAACGGGCAATGTCCGTGACAAACATCCGAGTTCGCACAACATGTTTAAGCTCGGCCCCGAGCGCGTTCAACGCTTTCTCTATGTTGCGAATGACCTGAACCGTCTGAGCATAAGCGTCACCGACCCCGACAATCTCGCCCTGCTCGTCAGTCGCCGTAGTTCCAGTGACCAGAACCTGATCTCCAATTCGGATCGCGCGCGAATAACCAACTATCGGCTCCCATTTCGTCCCTGAAAAGTAATGTTGCTTTTGATTCATTGTCAGTTGTTAGTTGTTTGGGTTTTCACCGGTCGCCGCTTTTCGGCGATTTTGTCGAACAGGCTGACCGGCAAGATTCGCATCAGCTTCATAAAAGCCGATGCCGCCAGCGGAAAACGAATGACGCGGTCGCCATGTTCCAGTCGGTTAATAATCAATCGAGCAGCTTCGTCGGCTGACATCATAAACGGCATCTTGCCGAAGCTTTCAGTCATAGGCGTTTTTATGTAACCCGGTTCGATTGTCACCAAACGGACTCCATGAGTTTTCAATTCCACTCGCAAACCGTCGAACAGGGTCGAAAGCGCAGCCTTTGTCGCGCAGTAACCAGCCGAACCCGGAAAACCTCTGTCACCGGCCAGACTGGAAATTGCGGCGATGGTTCCGCTGCCTTGTTGCCGCATCACGGGCAGCAATTCCTCCAAACAAAAGGCAACACCCATCAAATTTGTTTGCAACAATCGCTGGAATTTTTCAGCCTTGAATTCGGCGGCGTTGGTTGGGCCGCCTATGCCTGCGGAAAGAATCGCCAGGTCAATTCGCCCGAATCGGGTGATGGTTTCGGCGATGGCTTGTTTGACTTGAGCTTGATCGCCAACATCGCAAGCGAGCGCGACGGCTTCGCCGCCGGCTTGGCGAACTTCTTCGCACAAAGCCTCAAGCAAATCCGCTCGACGCGCCACCAGCGCCAGCGCATAACCTTTTGGCGCAAGTTGCTGCGCCAAAGCGTAACCGATTCCGCTTGATGCTCCGGTGATAAAAACGATTTGTTTCATTGTTTGCAGTTTGTTGCGAGCGCAGGCAGATCATAACGGAGCAGGCCGCTTGTTCCAAGCTGAGGGTTGAGTGAAAATCCGCCCCCTTATTCAATGTTCAACTTCCAGGAGTAACAGCATGAAGTTCCAGATTCCTTTTTCAAAAACTTTCAACCGAATTTTCGCCAATGCTCGAACTTCCAGACTTTTTCCGTTTGCGATTGGCATTGTCGCGGCGGCGGCGCTCGCTACGGCTCTGCTGACAATTAACGGCGGAGCGATTTCCGCCGAAGAATTCAGAACCTCTCAGCCGCTTCAGGATTTTGATGAATCGGAAGGCCAAGCCCGTCGCCGCGAAGATTGGTTTTATTACCAACGCGCTTATCCTGCCCAAAATATTCCTCCCGATGCCGGCTTGCGAATGCGCGAGCAACTTGACCAGGAAGAAGCCCTGCTGAAACAGAGGCGGTCGGCTTTCGGCTTGGCTGCCGAACCACAACAACAAGCCATTTGGGCCGCGCTTGGCCCTGCTCCGATTGCCGACGGACAGACATTTGGCTTTTCGGTTACACCTGTGGCTGGGAGAGTGTCGGCAATTGCGCTTGATCCAGGTTACAACGGAACCACGAACCAGACGGTTTACGTTGGCGCGGCGCAGGGCGGCGTGTGGCGTTCGATTGATAACGGAACGAACTGGACTCCGTTGATGGACAATCAACCTTCGCTGGCGGTCGGAGCAATTGCGATTGATCCAACTAACTCGAACGTGATTTACGTCGGCACTGGAGAAGGTAATCGCTCCGGCGACACTTATTATGGGCAGGGCTTGCTGAAATCCACAGATGGCGGTTCGACCTGGCAACAGATTACCGGCCCGATTTCGACCACTGCGCCGAATCTGCCAGCGTTCATCAACTGTTCGTTCATGACCATCGAAATTGATCCCAGCAACACACAGACGCTTTATGCCGCGACAAACATCGGCCTGACCAGCGGCCCATCCGGCGGCAGCGGGATCGTGGTGATCGGCAATCGTGGAATCTGGAAATCCACCGATGGCGGAATCAACTGGCGAAACCTGAACCCCGGCAACTTCGACGTTGATCGAACAGGAACCGACGTGCTGATTGATCCGCGAAAACCTCAGCGAGTTTTCGCCGCGATTTTGAACCTGGGAATTTATCGCTCCGATCAGGGCGGTGAGCCTAACACCTGGACTCAGCTTTCTGGAGGTCTGCCGATTGGCAATGCCACGAGCCCCACTTTCCAACGAGTTGAAATCGCAGCTGGGCCGCCAATCCAACCTTCGACCGAATCAACTCTGTACGCTGCATTCGCAGCCGCCGGTGACAATTTGATGGGTATTTGGCGCTCGACCGACGGCGGAAATAACTGGTCACAAGTTGCCACTCCGCAAACTTCGGGCCAGGCGAATTACAATCTGGAACTGACGGTTGATCCAACCGACGCCAACATTGTTTATTACGGAACTTCCGCCAATAGCGCCAACAACGGCGGCACGGTTTTCCGCAGCACCAACGGCGGCCAAAGCTGGAGCGATTTGAGCCGCGGCGACAGCGGCATAGGATTGCATGCCGATACTCACGCAATCGCCGTCAGCCCTGCCAACCACAACATACTTTTCACCGGCAACGACGGAGGCGTCTGGCGAACAAACAACTCCACGGCAAACACAGTCGTCTGGCAAAGCCTGAATTCCAGTTTGAACATCACACAATTTCAAGCCATTGCCTTGCATCCGACAAATCCAAACTTCGTTGTTGGCGGCACGCAAGACAATGGAACCAATCTGTTTACAGGCCAGTTGAGCTGGAGTCACATTCGTGACGGTGACGGCGGTTTTACGCTGATTGACCAGTCAAACCCGTTGGTGATTTACCACACGTTTTTCAACCAGAATAACTCCGGCGGAGAACGCGCGCAGATCGGCCCGGAAATTTCGCTTAACGGCGGTAATAACTGGTCACGGCGGGGATGTTTCGGCTGTTCGACGCTGCAAGGAAATTTCAATCCGGCTGACCGCGTGGGCTTTTATGCTCCAATGGCTCAAAACACTGGCTTCACCGGTCAGAGCGGAAATGTCATTTATTTTGGCACTCACAGGCTTTACCGCTCCTCCGATCAGGGAGCGACCTGGACTGGTCTGGGCACAAGCTCCGACGGTTTCGGAACTGATTTAACCAAAGGCACAGGCAGAATGTCGGCCATCGCCGCTCACCCCAGTTTGGCCAATGGACAGGAAATTGTTTGGGCCGGGGCCAACGACGGTTCGATTCAAATCACCACCAACGCGGGTTCCGGCTCCGGCGCAACTTTCACCAATTTGACCAAAGCGCCGTTGCCCAATCGCTTTCTGACCGACATTGCGCTGGATAAAAATAACACTCAGCGCGCAATCATTACTTTTTCAGGTTTCAGCAGCGTGACTCCAACCACGCCCGGCCACGTTTTTATAACCATCAACCAGGGGCAAAACTGGACAGACATCAGCGGCAATCTGCCGGATGTGCCTGTGACTTCGGCGGCAATCAATCCAAACGACGCGAACACAATTTACATCGGCACCGACCTGGGAGTTTTCCAGACAACCAATGGCGGTTCCAGTTGGGAAAGGCTGGGCAATGGAATGCCTCGCGTTGCGACGTACATGGTTCGTTACCACGCAGCGACGAATACTCTTTACGCGGCGACACACGGACGCGGAGTTTTTCGGCTGACGACTTCGCGCACACTTGCAACGGTTTCAGCCGCCAGTTTCAATGCGTCGGCGATTGCCGCAGAGTCCATCGTCGCGGCTTTTGGAACCGGACTGGCTGTGCGAACTGAAATTGCGGGCACTGTTCCATTGCCAACAGTGCTGGCCGGAACTCGCGTTGTGGTCAGAGATGCGCTCGGAACTGAGCGACTGGCTCCGCTGTTTTTTGTGGCTGCGGCTCAAGTCAACTTCCTGATTCCGGCGGGAACTGCGGCAGGAGCCGCGACCATCAACATCACCTCAGACGACGGCACGGTTTCATCCGGCACTGTCCAGGTTTCAACCGTCGCGCCAACGCTGTTCGCAGCCAACTCCAACGGACGCGAAGTGGCGGCAGGTTTTGCGTTGCGGATAGCCGCCTCTGGAACTCTAACCAACGAACCCATCAATCGCTTCGATTCGGCGCAAAACAAATTCGTCTCAGTGCCAATTGATTTGGGCGTAGCCGCTTCTCAGGTTTACGCAGTCCTATTCGGCTCCGGCTTACGCAACAACGGCGGACTGGCTAATGTTTCGGCAACAGTCGGCGGAGTTCCGGTTCTTGTTCAATACGCAGGGCCACAAGGTGTTTTTGTAGGGCTGGATCAGGTCAACATCCTACTACCACAAACCCTGATTGGGCGCGGCGAAGTTGATATGATACTGACCGTCGGCGGCAAAACCGCCAACACGCTCAGGTTGAACATCAAGTAAGCGACAAGTAATCGAATTGATGCGGCGCGCGCGCATAAGCAGTGGTTTTCCTCGTGAGCAGTCACTTGCTTACGTGCGCGCGGTGCTGCACCGGCCAAGCTGAACTTAAACGGAAAAGGTAATTGACAGAATTAGAAGCCGATGTTTTAATGCGCCCCGCTAGCTCATTAACGCCCTCGATCTGACCTACCCCGTAGTCAATCGGAAACACATTCTCACCAAGCATCCCAAAAGCTTGTGTTTCGATTTGAGTTGGTTATCTCCCAGATTCATTTCTAATTTTTGTTTTTTTATAGTCGAACCGTGCCCGGCTTGACGCCCGCGAATGCCTTATGTTTTTCGCGTAGCCAGAGTCCAGGTGTATAAATTCGTCTGTTTACCCGAAGGAGAAAACCATGGTGCCATGTTATTCGTCTGCTTAAGTCAGCCTGTTTCTACATTTTTCCGAGCAGTTTACCGATAAACTTCATTCGCAGATCAAATCGAAATATATCAACGGAAATTTACGCTGCTCCTACACACACCTGCGCCAGCCCAAGGCGTCAGTTCACAGCCCCTCCGCGATATTACTGCGGCAGCACCGGCTCTCTTGTCGCCGGTTTAGACATCCCCGATTTGCAGCTACGAACCCAAGTTTGAAAACCAGTCATACGTATTGAAGAGACGTTGCGCCGCCAGAACGCCAATCTTTGGGAATCGGTGTGTCGCAAGCGTCTTTATGTGCCAGTGCTTTATTGTGTAGGAGAAAAGTATGTATTTCAGAAAAGCTACGCTCTCTTTTTCGCTCTCGCTTTTATGTGTTTTGGCAGCCTTTAGTTTTGTTTCAGCAACCAGCGTCGTCATTCCCAGCGACGATGAAATGATCATAGGCGCTCGCGCCATTGTCAGAGGCCAGGTAGTTTCTGTCGCCAGCAGCTTAGATTTGCAACGCGACATAGTCTTTACTTACATCACGTTACGAGTTCAGGAAGTTTTCAAAGGCAAGATCACCACTGGGGAAATCGTCATTAAAGAACCCGGCGGAGTCGCAGGCAATCGCGGCACCATGATTTTCGGAACACCGGAGTTCAAAACCGGCGAAGACGTTCTGCTGTTTCTGGACACATGGGCTGATGGCAGTTTGCGCGTCCATAATTGGTTTTTAGGAAAATACTCAGTCATCAACAGCGAAAGAACCGGCAAGCTGACCGTCGTGCGTGACGCAACAAATGGAAATGTCAGCGTTGTCGGTCGTTCGCAAAACGGTCCAATCACAGACCGAGCGGATTTTGCAGAATACACCTCTATGCTTCGTTCGCGCATTTCAGCCACGAAGGCGGCGGCGGTTCAACACGAAGCAAAATACTTCAGCAACATCACTGTTAGGGAACGCCCGCAGGAAATGACTGGCGGAGGTTTGGGGCCGGCTCCGAATTTCACTCTGATCAATCCCAACCAGCCGCCGCGCTGGTTCGAGCCGGACACCAGCCAACCTGTCGTATTCAAAATCAATCCTTCCGGCGCGCCCAACAGCACGATCATCAACGATATGCTGGCGGCGATGAACGCTTGGTCGAACGTCAGCGGTTCCGCCATGCGAGTCAGCAACGGTGGTTCTACAGGCAATTGCGGTTTGCTGGTGCTGGACGGAGAAAACACGATTTCGTTCAACAACTGCGACAACTATTCGCCGTTCTCACCTTCCGGCGGAGGTTGTTCAGGCATTCTGGCGGCAGCGGGAATCATCAGCTACAACCCGTATCAGTCGCGTGTGGTCAACGGCATTACTTTTTACCGCGCAATTGAAGCCAACATGTCTTTCAACCCTTATGCCAGTTGTTACTTCGGAAACAGTTGCAACGTTCAGGAAATTGCCACGCATGAACTCGGCCACGCGCTTGGAGTCGGACACTCTCTGGACTCGACCGCGACTATGTATGCTTACGCGCACTTCGATGGCCGATGCGCCAGTCTGCGCCCAGACGACGCCGATTCGATGCGGTTCATTTATCCCGGCAGCAGCAGCAATGTCACGCCGTTGACAATAGCCACAGCAAGTTTGCCGAATGCTCAGGCTGGAGTTTTTTATTCGCAAACCCTGACCGCATCGGGCGGGGTTCCTGGTTATGTTTGGAGCGTGTCCGCAGGAACACTTCCTATCGGGCTGTCACTTTCACAATCGGGAGTGATTTCGGGGACACCGACCCAATCGGGCGGTTCTTCATTCACGGTGATGGTCAGAGATTCTGTTAATTCGGTCAGCACGCGCGGTTTCACTACGCAGACTAATTTGGCCTGCAGTTACAGCGTAAGCCCCGCCACTTTCTCCATTCCTGCCAGTGGCGGCACAGGAACTGTGACGGTTACAGCGTCTTCCGGCTGTGGCTGGTCTTCAACGAACAGTAATTCGTGGATAACAGTCCAGACAGGTTCGGGCAACGGAAACGGAGTCATGACATTTTCAGTCGCCGCCAACCCATCGCCCGGTTTGCCTCGCACCGGAACAATCACAGTCGCCAACCAAACAGTAACAGTTACACAGAATGGCGAATCGGCAGTAGCAACTCAGGGATTGCAATACTATCCGCTGCCTTACCCGATTCGCCTGCTTGAAACCAGGCCGGGTTACTCTGGTTGTACCGCAACCGGGGCGCAGGTTCAGGGTGGAGTACCGCAAACACAAAACGCCAGGGGGAGTTGCAGCGGACTCAATATCCCGGCCAATGCTCAGGCTATCGCAGGCAACTTCACGGTAATCAATTTTCGCAACGCCTCCGGCTACGGAACGCTTTATCCAACCGGCGGCAGTCCACCGCTGGCGTCCAATGTCAATTACACGCCCAATTCCATTGTCGGCAATTCGTTTATCACCGGGTTGAGTTCCAGCGGGCAATTCAACATTTTCACCTCGACAACGCTGGATGTGGTGATTGATATAACAGGTTACTTCGCTCCTCCGGGCGCGGGCGGTTTTTACTATCACCCATTGCCAACGCCAATGCGGTTGCTGGATACCAGGCCGGGACAGACTGGTTGCGATACACCCGGAACGCCTATCCAGGCACAAAGCCCCTACGCTAAAAGCGTCAGGGGAATTTGTAACGGCCTGGCTATTCCGGCGGCGGCGCGTGCCTTCACCGGTAACTTTGCCGTGGTAAACCAGGCCAATACCAGTGGATTTGGAGTGCTTTATCCAACTGGCTCGTCAATTCCACAAACATCCAGCCTGAATTACGTCTCGAACGGAGTAACCAGCAATGCCTTTATCAGTGGACTGAATTCAAGCGGTCAGTTCAACATTTTCACTTCTTCAACCGTGCATGTGGTAATTGACGTGACAGGTTATTTCAGCACTGAAGCAGTGGATGCAAATGGCGCAGGCTTACTTTACCAACCGCTGCCAACACCGCTGAGATTGCTGGACACACGTTCTGGTTACCAGGCATGCGACACTCCTGGGCAGCCTTTGCAGGCCCAGTCCCCAAGACTGGAAACCGGGCGTTTGACCTGCAATGGGTTGACCATTCCTGGCACGGCGATGGCCGTGACAGGAAACTTCACCATCGTCAATCACTTATCCAACTACGGTTTCGGAACGCTTTACCCCACAGGTGACAGTGTGCCTTTGGTTTCAAATGTCAATTATGTGCCCTACGAAATCAGAGGGAATTCTTTCATCACGCGGCTAAACTCCGCGGGCCAATTTAACGCATACACTTTTTCAACCACTCACGCGGTGATTGATGTAACGGGTTACTTCGTTCCATAAACCTTGCGACCAGGATTTGCGCCAATTGAGTTGGCGAACTTCGAGTCCGGTAGCAATCTGGTAATGCAAGACGTTATTGCCGGATTGCTACCGGATTTTTATTGGCCCTATGAGATCAACTACGGGGAAAACCGGGAAAGCAGAAGGGATTATCAGTTTCTCTCTGCGATCCCTGTGCTCCCCGTCGTTCCAAATTGCAGTTTCAAACCGAGCACAAATGGGCGAGTATTCCAGGCGATGAGCCAACAACAATCGCAATTACCAATCATCAATATCAGCCGGTTATTTGGTGACGCTGGCGACCGTCAGCCTGTAGCTGAGCAAATCAAACACGCATGCTGGGAGTTCGGATTCTTTTACATCACGGGCCATGGCGTTGACGAAGCCTTACAGGAACACTTGGAAAGTTTGAGTCGCCAGTTTTTCGCTCAACTGCTGGAATCCAAGATGGAAATCCGAATGGCGCTGGGCGGGAAAGCCTGGCGCGGTTACTTTCCCGTAGGCGATGAACTCACTTCTGGACAGCCGGATTTGAAAGAAGGCATTTACTTCGGAGAGGAACTTGGCCCAGATCATCCGCTGGTCAAAGCCGGAACGCCTATGCATGGCGCGAACCTCTTCCCTTCTCACATGCCGGGACTTCGAGAAACTGTGTTGGAATACATGGCCGCGATGACTCGGCTGGGTCATACGTTGATGGCTGGAATTGCGCTGAGTTTAGGTCTGGAAGAAAGCTACTTCGCCGACCGTTATACCGCTGATCCGCTGACGCTCTTTCGCATTTTCAATTACCCGGCAGTCAATCAGGATGGCTGGGGAGTCGGCGAGCACACCGATTACGGCATCTTGACGATCTTGAAGCAGGACGAACTCGGCGGCTTGCAGGTGAAATCGAAGGTTGGCTGGCCAAATTCGGACTGGATAGACGCGCCGCCGATTGAAAACTCATTCGTCTGCAACATCGGAGACATGCTCGATCGAATGACTGGCGGTTTATATCGTTCGACGCCGCACCGAGTTCGCAACCAATCCTCTCGTGACCGCCTCTCGTTTCCATTCTTCTTCGATCCGAACTTCAATGCTGAGGTAAAAGCAATTCCGATGGGAATCCAAACCAACGACGACAGCCAGGATCGTTGGGATCAAGCCAGCGTTCACGATTTCAGCGGAACTTACGGCGATTACATTCTCGGCAAAGTCTCCAAGGTATTTCCGCAGTTGCAACGTGACGTGCTTTCGCCCAACTGATCCTTTTCCTATTTATCTTCTCTTTTTGCCGGGTATGGATATTTCAATTCATATCCAGTCCCGTCTCCGAAATTGACGATTTGTGGATGGATCAATAGTTTCTTTGTGTCGAAATCAGTAAAGTGCCCCTTTTCAATGCAGAGCTTAAAAACCTTTACTTGATCTGCAGGCAATTTGAGACTTCTCGTTTCCCCTACCTTTATCGGCACATCGGTTGGATCCGCTAAATTGGATTTGTAGCTTAACCTTTCGTCACCATAGAGTAGATGCCAAAGAATTCCGGGACGCTGAAAGATAAGAGCGAAGTAGATTCCATAGATTGGCTTACTCCCAACATTCTTTACCACGACTTCAAAATCATCAGGGAACGATGCAGATTGAAGGTTCTTCACTTCAATCAGTTCGAGCACTCCGGGCCAAATACGCTTAGAAATCTCGTATTCCCTCTCTTCTTGAGTTTGGCGCGCTGTCGCCTTTGCGGGGAGTAATGCGTAACCTGTTATTGATACCAGCATTACAGTCATCGCCAATACGATTCCAAAAGATTTCAGCTTCAGGCTTTTAGGCGTAATCGAAAACATGGCTTTATTCTCCGTTTGTCTGTTGCAACAAATGTTAGGACTGATGTTATGGAACGCGTAAGAACGAGAAGCCATTTAGCGTTTCATCATCCTTACGTGCTCCCGACTATTTGGCTGCCTTGGATTCTATTTCGCTTTTCAAAAAGCGGCAAACTACTGAAATGCAATCCTTACCTGATTCGCGCCCAGCCCCTCTGCGCTTAGCACCAACCGCAGTTCGCCGCTCGCTTGCAGCGTACGGGGCAACAAGACGCTGACTTGATCCAGGCCGTAGAAATCACCTTGCGGCTCGACCTACAAATCGTTTTTCAACGAAGATGGATTAAAAGGTAAACGGGGAGCGCCAATAACAACGCTCCCCGTTTACCTTTCCAGTCTTGATTTGCAGTTTAACGAATCGAGATGGTCACCGAATTGGATCGGACAATGTTGCCTTCGCCATCGTTGACTTTGACCATCAGAGTAACAGTCCCGCTTACGCCCGCCGGAATTTCGACGTTCATCTGGTCGAGTCCGGCAAAGCCTGGGGCTTCTCCGGCAAAGAGCACTGGCGCTTTTGCGGCGCCGATTGTTACTTCCAGACTTTCGGCGACTCCGTTGGCGGAGTTTCCGTCAGTGTCATCGGCTGAGCGCCAGCCGGTTCCGTAAAGCACCAGGAACAGGCGGTCGCCGAAGTTGCGGGTAATAGTCACAGGAGTGACTTTGCCATTGTTGAAGGTAGCCAGAGCTTCATAACTTTGCTGGCCGTTGGCTCGGACTCGCAACAGAACTCCGGCGGGAACTCCTGTTCCGCTGGAATCTGCCGTGAAGAGGCTTGGCCCAACATTGCCGAGTTCCAGAGTTCCTTGAGCGACAGGCTGACCATTTTTCATGACAGTTACCTGAGCGGCTCCCGGCAAAACGTCTTCCGGAACCTGATAGTTAATCTGCGTCGGCGAGACAAAGAACAAGCCAGCCGGATTACCGTCAACCATCACCGAAACGCCGCCCAGTTCAGTCGGCAGCGGAAGAGATTTCGCCACTTCCACTCCGCCTGCCAGGTTGTTTCCAAATGAAGCGATGATCGCCGACGAAGCCGAGCCTTCCTGATAATTGCCTGCGTTGACAGAAGCCAGCGCGTCGAAAGCCTGGAAGCTGGCGCCGGTTGGGCCGTGGGAAACTTCGATGAATTTGGCGTCAATCGTTCCGTCCGGAAGTTCAGCACCGTAAATTTCAACCGTAGCTCCGACAGTGACTGCCGCCCGTTCGCGTCGAATGCGAGTTCGCTCCGCGACGTGAACCGTACGTCCGCCAACTTTCCAATCACCCACATAATTTGTCGTCGTCGGCAATGCCGTTACATCGCCAATGAATTCAATGAAGCTGCGAGTAACAACATTGCTGTTGCTTGCCGGAACTTTGCCTTCGATCTTGGTGGCGTTCACCTGACCACTGGCCAGAAGGTAACCTTTGACTTCAACGATTACGCCAACCGCGAAATCTACGCGGCCTTTTTCCAACTTGGTTGTGGCGCTGACGTTGACCGTCTTGCCGTCAACCAGCCACACACCAACGAAGTTAGCAGCCGAAGGTATAGTGCGAATCGGGCCGTAAAAATCAATGTAACCAACAGTTCCAGCCGGAGCCGCTGCGTCGCGTTCGACTGTGATTTCGGCAGCATCAATTGTGCCGTCAGCCCGCTGGTTGCCTTCGACTTCCAGATAAGCGCCGACAAGTGCGCGTCCGTGCTCTTCGTCAATACGAGTTCTTGGCTCAACGTGAACGGTTTTGCCGCCGACGATCCAATCGCCAGCACGGCCATTGCCAATCTGAATGCTGGCTTCTGGCAGTTTGGTCAGCGTGCCGAAATATCGAACGTAGCTGACTGGGCCGCCCGGAACGTTGTCTTTAACGACAATGGTGATGGCGTCAACCGAACGATCTGCGCGCTGCGTGCCGACTACTTCGACCAGTGCGCCAACCGTAACCTTGGCTTTTGATTCATCAACCTTTGTCTGAACGGTGACGTGAACCACTCGGTCGCCGACTTTCCAATCGCCTATGAAGCCCGGCACAGTCCCGTTCGATGGCGGCAAAGTAGCAACAATGCCAGTAAAGCGAGTTGACGTTGGCGGGTTGTCTTCGCGCACGGCAATCTTTGTCGCAGTGACAATGTCGTTGGCCAGCGTTCCGCTGACTTCAACAGCAGCGCCAACAACAAATTTGCCTTTATCCTGATTAAGCGCAGTTTTGTCGGTGACTTTGACCAAGCGTCCACTGATTTTCCAATCGCCGATGAAGTTCGCCGCAGTTGGCAGAGTTTCAATCGTGCCTTTGAAATAAACACTAATCGGAGGCGGCGCAGGCACTGTTTTCAATTCCAGCTTGGTGGCAATGACCGAACCATCGGTTTGAACCAAGCCTTCGACATCCACCAACGAACCGATCATGAAATCGCCGCCAGTGGCTTTGACCTGGGTCTGCGCGATAACGTTCACTTTACGACCGCTGATAACCCATTCGCCCAATCGTCCGGCAGCGCTGGGAATCTTTTCGACCTTGCCGACAAATTTGACCGGAGTTCCGGGAATGCCGTCGGGTTTGACTTCGATTTCGCTGGCATTGATCGAGCCGTCCAACTGAAGTTGTCCGTCAATTTCTACGAAAACACCGACTGCAGCTTGTCCCTTATCTTCAATCTGTTTGGTGGTGGCTGAAACGTGGATGATTTTACCGCCGACCTTCCAGTCGCCCACGCGATTGGTGGTGCTGGGTAATTCTTCGATTTTGCCGCCGAAGGTAATCGGCGGTCCGGGCAGAGCGCCAAGCTTTACAGAAATTTCCGTCGCGAGGACCGAACCGTCGTTTTGCTTGGTGCCTTTGACTTCAACGAATGCGCCGACTGCGATTTTGCCGCGCGTCTGGTCAAGCTTCGTTGTGTCCGCAACTTTGATTTTGGTTCTAAAAACCACCCATTCGCCGACAAAATTTGTCGTCGAAGGCAAAGTGGTAATAAGGCCAACAACTGTGGCCTTGTTGTCATTTCCGTCCATCATTGCCGCTGAGCCTTTTGGCATTAGGCCAAACACCAGCGCAGAGAGGGCCAATAAAGCTATAAAAGCTGGCCGCGACCAGCTAAGAATCATATTTTTCATCTGTAACCTCATCGGGACATTTTGATTAGTTTGTGGGATGCAAATCAGCAAAAGTCTTCTGTAGAAGCTCGACAAACTGAAGTTCGTCGGACTTTTGGGCATTGTCGGTTTGGGGAAGGTAATCGGACGCGGATAAAAGTATTTTCCAAATACCATTCTAAATTCCTGTCGAAATTCCGGCGGTAATTTACCACGCAAGCCTGCTTCGTGAAGCGGATTAATCATGCACCGCATTTCTTATTTGTGACGAATTACTTCGCCATGAAAAACATCGTGGAATTTGCCGTCAGAAAAGATTTCGCGGCCATTGATGATGACAATCTTGATTCCGGTTGCTTCGCGGCGAGGTTTTTCAAACGTGGAGCGGTCATTTACCTGCTGCGGGTCAAGTATCACCAAATCGGCAAAAGCTCCTGGCCTGATTGTCCCTCGATCTTTTAATCTAAAAATCTGCGAAGGGTAAGAAGTCATCTTTCTAACCGCTTCCTCAAACGAGATTAAGTTATCCGTTCTAACGAACCTGGACAGAATTTTGACGAAGGCTCCATAAGCAGCCGGATGCGGCAAGCCTCTTCCGTAATCTTCTGCGTCACTGCAAAAAGCCCCGAGGCGATGGCCAGCATATTTGCCAAGAAGTTGGCGCTCTTCGCGTTCGCCAGTGACTTCAAATATGAGCATCGAAACCTGTCCGCCCTCTTCGATGATTAAATCCGAAATCGCGTCAAACGGAGTTTTGCCGGTCAGCTCAGCCAGTTCGATCAGGTTGCGGTTTTCAAAACGCTTGTTACGGCGACTGGCGACGTAGCCAATACGAATTGCCGACCAGCCTGTGGCTCTGACCAGGTTGTGCGGCCAGCCACCGGCTTTGCACGAAGACCTGGCACTTTTGATTTCGCGTTCGATTCGCCGTCGAATCTTTTCGTCGCTCAGTCGCCGGATCAATTCATCAACTCCGCCTTCCAATGCCCACGGCGGATACAGCGCAATCATCATCGTCGCCGCCGCCGTGTAAGGAAACATATCGAAGCTGATACGAACACCTTCGCGCTCGGCTTGTTCTTCCATCCGCAAAATGCGATCAATTTTCGGCCAATGCTGGCGGCCAACGGCTTCGTTATGCGAATGGTGAATGCGGACTCCGCTCGAACGCGCAACGTCCAGCAACTCTTTGACCGCCGGAATCAGAGTTTCGCTGGAACCTCGTATGTGGCTGGTGTAAATGCCTTTGTGATCGGCGACGATCTGAGCCAGGTCTTGCAGCTCGTCCGAATCCGAATACATTCCTGGCGGATAAATTAATCCGGTCGAAAGCCCAAAAGCGCCATCGGTCATCGCTCGCTCAACCATAGAGCGCATCTTTTTCAACTGCGAACGCGAAGGTTTGCCTTTTGCCAACCCCATAGCCGAAATCCTGATCGGCCCGTGCGGAGCCAGCGTTCCAACATTCAACACCAAGCCGCTGGCTTCCAGCCGGTTCAGATATTCGCCGACCGTTCGCCAACTCCAATCAACCGGTTCAGGCGTCATCCATGAATTGACGGCTCGCAGAATGGCTTCGGCGTCGGAGTTGCCAACCGGCGCGCAGCCCAATCCGCAGTTGCCAACAATCGTTGTTGTAATGCCTTGAGCCAGTTTGCAGCGCATTAACTCGGCCTGGCGTTTTGGGTCTAGCGGCAGAATTAAATCGGCATGCGAATGCGGGTCAATGATTCCCGGAATGACCGCCAGTTTGTCGGCGTTGATCGTTCGGCGGGCTTCGGCTGAAAACTGCCCGCCATCGTTTTGGTAAATCGCGGAGATTCGTTTTCCATTGATGGCGATGTCGGCGAAGTAAGCTGGCTGGCCGGTTCCGTCAACAACTTGGGCATTTTGAATCAACAGGTCGAACATCATTACTTTTTTGGCATCTCCGGTTCGGGATCAATGCCCAGCGCGTCGGCTACGCGGTTGATGTAATTGAAATATGAAATGACTTCAACGGCGTCCAGAATGTCGCGGTCGGTCAAGCCAACGGCGCGCAAGGCTTCGCAATCTTCACGCGACATTTTTGCCGGGCTTAGGGTCAGCTTTTCGGCGAATTCGCACAGCGCCAGTTCGCGCGCACTCAACTTGGCTTGTCGAAAATCGAGTTTGAGCGCTTCGGCCAGTTCGTTGTTTTCAGATTCAAGACGGAGATCCTCCCCGTGAGCTTGGGTTCAGTAAAAGCAATCGTTGGCGCGCGAAACCACAGTCGCCAGCATTTCACGCTCTGCGCGCGACAAACCCGACGGCGCATGCATTGTCGCCGTGTACAACTGCATTGAAGCTCGCAGCGAAGCGTGGTTCAGGCTTTGAACTTTTAGATCGGTTTGCAGTTGAGTGTACGGTAGACTGTCAAGTCTGCCGATGTCTCGGCTAGCGCGAGACTACGGCAGGTTGGACAACCTACCGTACACCGATATGAAATCCGATCTAGAATGTTGAAAACCTTGCCCGCGCGTTTAATCGCGGAATCGTATTCGGACTTCAATGCTCCTGTTGCTTCTTCCGGTTCGACGATTTTGATGAATGCCATAGCGATGACGAGTATTCCATACCATCGGGCTGACAAAAAGCTTAGCGTCGGTTATCTTGCCGCTCTCTTCAACCCAATTTTTCTCCGCGATGATGAACTGATGAATATGATGATTAGACGCTGTTTCAGCGCCTTGTTCGGAACTATGTTTATCGCCGTGCTGTGTGCTGTCACGCTGTCGGCGCAAACAAACAGCGAACAGAGCAAACCTTCGCCGTGCTGTGTGCTGTCACGCTGTCGGCGCAAACAAACAGCGAACAGAGCAAACTTTCTTTGCCCAGACTCTCTCTTGAAGATTGTGTCGCTAAAACGTTGAGCAAACATCCGCTGCTGGATGCCGCGCAAGCACGAATCGCGGGGGCGGACGAAGCCAGTCGTTTTGTTGGCGCGCGCCCAAATCCTACGCTCACATTTCAAACCGAAAACTGGCGAGCCTGGCAGCAGCCGCCTTTTTCGTTCGGACGCGAAATTGACGTTTTCGTTTTCGGCACTCAACGATATGAAACTGCCGGCAAAGCCGCTCGCCGAACCGAACTGGCAGAGCGCCACTTGAATCAGGCTCAAACCGAAATCGAAGTCTTGCGGCGTCAGCTTAGTCAGGAAATCACCCGCCGTTTCTGGGCCGCTCTGCAAAGCCAGACTTTGCTGGAAATTGTCCGCGAAAATCGCAACGACCTTGACCAACTGGTCGAATACAACACCACGCGGTTGAAAGAAGGCTTCATTTCAGAATGGGAGTTGATTCGCGTGCGGCTGGAACAGCAAACGCTGTTAAACCAGGAAGCTTCGGTCACCTTGGAGCTGGAGCGCGCCAAGCTGGAATTACTGAAAGCGATTGGCGACACGCGCTTTGACACCAATTTCCAACTGGCAGAGCCGAACACCGTCGGTTCACCGTTGCTGGCCGCGGAGCTTGAACAGATTCGCAACGAAGCTTTGACCCGCCGGCCTGAATTGGTTTCGCTGCGTTCAACAGTCGAAAGCGAACGCGCCAATAGGCGGATTCAATACAGCGATTGCTTACGTTACGGTGCCGCTGCCGATCTTCAATAAAAACCGCGCCGAAATCGGCAAGGCATCGGCGGCTATCACCTCGGCTGAGTTGCAATTGATGGCCGAAGAAAATTACATCCGCGCCGAAGTAGAAACCACTTACCGCGCATCGCAGAAACTGGCCGAACGGCTTAACGAGATGCAAAAGGATTTTCTGCAACGCGCCGACGAATCGCGCAACATCGCATTGGTCGCTTACCGCGAAGGCGCGGCGGATTTATACAAACTCCTGGAGGCCCAACGCGCCCGCAACGAAGCCCGACTGCTTTATCACCGCACTGAACTTGAGCTTCAACTGGCACTGGCCGAACTGGCGCTGGCCGCAGGAAAGGAAACCCGGAAATGATTCAGATCAAAAAAAATCTTCACCACAAAGACACAAAGACACAAAGACGCAAAGGTTTTTTCGCTCAATTTCTTCGCCGCGTCGCGGCGGCTGACTTTAGCCGTGGATTTCAATCCACGGAAGACAGCGCGCCGCGTCGCGTCGCGACCCTGAATTCAACCGTCGCTGACGCGACGCGGACCGGACCGCTTTTCCCGGCGTTGAAACGCCGGGACTTCAGCCGCCGCTCTGCGGCGAAGAAGCTTTCACCCAGCTTTTCGCGTTCTGCTCTTTGGGCTAATCGTTTTGCCTTTGGCTGGTTGCAACAAGACTGAGCAACTTCAAACCGCCGCGACTGAGGTTGCGAAGCCCGAATCCAAAGAACCGGTCAAAGACCCGAACTTGCTGACGCTGTCGGCTGAATCCATCAAGCTGGCCAAGTTGGATTTTGCCGAAGCATCGGTAAAAGAAATCGTCGCTCCGCTTGAAGCCACTGGCCGCGTGACCATCAACGAAGATTCGACTGCTCGCGTAGGTTCGCTGTTTTCAGGTCGCATTCTGGATGTCAGTGTCAAGGTCGGCGACCGCGTTCGTCAGGGACAGGTGCTGGCCAAAATGCACACTCACGAAGTTCACGAAGCCGAAGCGGAATGGTTTAAGGCGCAGGCCGAATTCAAGCAGCGACAGACTGAAGCAGCCTTTGCCAAATCCGCAGTCGAGCGCGCCGAACGATTGTTGCAGGCAAAAGCTATTTCGCAGCACGAATTGGACAAGGCGCGATTGGAATATCAATCGGCTGAACAGGAAATCCAGCGAGCCGAGGCCGAAGTCGAACGCGCTCGTGGTCACCGCGAACATCTTGATTTGCCTGAAAACCAGCACGATTACGATGCCCCTGTGATGGTTCGCGCCCCGTCGGCAGGCATCATTATGAAACGCGAAATTACCGCCGGAGCCAGTGTTAATCCCGGCGACCAGTTGTTTTCCATCAGCGATCTTTCGTCCGTCTGGGTAATTGCCGAAGTTCAGGAAAAATATCTGTCAGCAATGAAGCTTGGCTTGCCGGTGGAAATCAACGTTGCGGCTTTTCCAGACACTTCATTCAGTGGGCGAATCACACGCATCGGCGAAGTAATGAACGCTCAAACCCGCACCATCGAAGTCCGCTGCCTGGCTGACAACAGGCAGGGCAAATTGAAAGCTGAAATGTTTGCCGCGATCAGCCTGGCTGCCGGTGAAAAGCGTCCGGCAGTGCTGGTCAGCCAAAAGCTTTGCAGGAGATGGATGGTCAAACCGTGGTTTCATCGCCCGCGACGGCAATCAAGTTGAACGACAGTTTGAAAAGCGAGTGGTCAAAGCGGACGCGCAAACAGGGCGAGTTGATAGAAATCATCGAAGGTTTATCCGGTGGCGAACGAGTCGTGACAACAGGCAGCTTCCTGTTGAAATCGGAAATGATGAAAAGCCAGCTTGCTGAAGAAGAGACTAGGCTGGCAGAAAATGTGAGCTTCTCCGCCGCATTTGTGTTGTTTTCAGGTGTCAGTGTTTTGAAATGATAGGTTCTTTTCTTTTGCCCACATTTTTCTGCCAGCCAGCTTCAATCCCAATTTAACAAATTGCAGAATTGTTTTAGTTCGCCCGCGCGACCCGAACAACATCGGAGCCGTGGCGCGAGCCATGAAAACTTCGGCTTCAACAATCTGGCCGTCGTCGGAGTTCATCCGCCAAACTGGGACGAGATCACCTCAGCGCCAAACGCCACAGACTTGCTGGCCAATGCGCGCGTGCTCACCACGCTCAGCGAAGCCATAGCCGATTGCAATCTGGTCGTCGGCACAACCGATTACCGCCGGGTCGAAGACAAACAAACTGTTTACACGCCTTTTGATCTGAGCCGCGATTTGGCCGCAGCCGATCACAAACTCGCACTGGTTTTCGGTTCGGAAAAACATGGGCTGACGAACGAAGACCTCAGTTACTGTCACAGAGTAATGAGCATTCCCACATTGCCAGATTGCCCTTCGATGAATTTGGGTCAGGCAGTCGCCGTATGTTGTTACGAACTGATCCGTGACCAGGCTCAAACTGAAATCCTCCCCCGCCCCGCCGAAACCGCCACAGCCAGAGCCGTCGAAGAAGCATTCGACCTTTCGCTGGACGTGCTCAGGCAAATTGATTTCGTTCTGCCAGGCAACGAACCCGACCTGAAGCGGCGAATCCGCAGCAGCTTTTTCCGATTCAATCTGAACAAATACGACATTGAAATGCTGTGCGGAATTCTGAGCCGCATCAAACGCGGGTTATCGAAATAACCGAGTCTTGCCATTTGCCAGAGCCTGCGACAAGATGCCCGCCTTAACAGCATCAATTTCAATCAATCATCACAAAAAACAATGAGCCAACAACCTGACAAAGTTATTTACTCCATGGTCGGGGTCAGCAAGTTTTACGACAAAAAAGCTGTCCTCAAAGACATTTACCTCGGTTACTTTTACGGCGCGAAAATCGGCGTGCTGGGTCTGAACGGTTCCGGCAAATCTTCGCTGTTGCGAATTCTGGCCGGCGTAGACACAGTATTTCAGGGCGAAGTCGCCATCTCGCCGGGTTATTCCATTGGTTACCTGGAACAGGAACCAAAGCTGGACGAATCGAAAACCGTCCGCGAAATCGTCGAAGAAGGCGCGCAGGAAGTCGTTGACCTGCTGAAAGAATTCGACTCCATCAACGACAAATTCGCCGAGCCAATGGACGGCGACGAAATGGACAAGCTGCTGGAACGACAGGGCGAAGTTCAGGAAAAGCTGGAAGCTCTGGGCGGATGGGATTTGGACGCTCGGCTGGAAATGGCTATGGATGCGTTGCGTTGTCCGCCGGGCGACACTTCGATCAGCGTGCTTTCAGGCGGTGAACGTCGCCGAGTCGCGCTGTGCCGTTTGCTGCTGAAAAAGCCAGACGTGCTTTTACTCGACGAACCGACCAACCATCTGGACGCCGAAACCGTAGGCTGGCTGGAACAGCACCTGCAAAAATACGAAGGCACGGTCATCGCCGTTACTCACGACCGTTACTTTTTGGACAACGTCGCAGGCTGGATTCTGGAACTTGATCGCGGACAAGGCATTCCGTGGAAAGGCAATTACACTTCGTGGCTGGAACAGAAGCAGGAACGTTTGCGCAAAGAAGAGCGCGCCGAATCTCAACGCCAAAAAACTTTAGAGCGAGAGCTGGAATGGGTGCGAATGTCTCCGAAAGCTCGCCACGCCAAGAGCAAAGCCCGCATCAATGCTTATGAACAACTGCTGAGCCAGGAATCCGAAAAGCAATCTGCCGACCTGGAGCTTTACATTCCGCCGGGGCCGCGTCTGGGTGACGTAGTCATCGAAGCTCAAAATGTCAGCAAAGGTTACGGCGACCGTTTGCTGTTTGAAAACCTGGAATTCGCGCTGCCTCCGGGCGGCATCGTAGGCATCATCGGCCCGAACGGCGCAGGCAAAACGACTCTCTTCCGATTGATTACCGGCCAGGAACAGGCTGACGGCGGAACGTTCAAAACCGGCGCGACCGTGCAGCTTGGTTACGTAGACCAATCGCGCACGCTGGACGGAGACAAAACCATCTGGGAAGAAATCTCTGACGGGCAGGATCAGATTCAGCTTGGAACGAAGATGGTCAATTCGCGGGCTTATGTTTCTCGGCTGAACTTTTCAGGCAGCGACCAGCAAAAGAAAGTCGGCATGCTATCGGGCGGAGAACGCAATCGAGTCCATCTGGCCAAGATGCTGAAATCCGGCGCGAACGTCTTGCTGCTGGACGAGCCGACAAACGATCTGGACGTGAATACCATGCGTGCGCTGGAAGAGGCTCTGGAAAACTTTGCCGGATGCGCCGTAGTCATCAGCCACGACCGCTGGTTTCTGGATCGCATCGCCACTCACATTCTGGCCTTTGAAGGCGACAGCAAAGTCGTTTGGTTCGACGGCAATTACTCCGAATACGACGCCGACCGCAAAGCCAGACTTGGCGCTGATGCCGACCAGCCGCATCGGATTAAGTATCGGCAATTGACTCGATCCTGATTTCTTCCAGGAGGCTAACAGCTTTTACGCGATGGCGGCTTGCTTGATGAAAAACAGTTCAACTCGATCCATCCCGATTGCGAAGAATTGATCTGACTGGCCAAAGCCATCACTAAACCAACGCGGCGCTCTCCCGATAATTAACCATCAACCATTGCTCACTAAACATTATCAGGCAGAAGAAAATATCCTGCCCAATAATGGTTAGCGGGTAATGGCCAATGGATAATCAGTCTTTACCACCATGCTCAAACGATTTCAGACTGAAGCTCTGGCGCTTTCCGTTATCTTTGTCTTTTTCATTTTGTTCTTCTGGCCTGCGACCTTTGCAGGCCATTTCTTTGTCGGTGGCGATGCGATTTTTTATTCCTACCCGATGCGAACCGTGGCTTGGGAGATGATCCGTCACGGCCAGTTGCCCTTGTGGACACCGACTCTGCTGTCCGGTTATCCGCTGCTTGCAATGTCGCAACTGGCGTTGGGCTATCCGCTAACCTGGGGTTATCTGTTTTTGTCTGGCCACGCGGCTGAACAGGTTTATGTGCTTGCGCCGTTTTTGTTGGCTCCGATTTTTACTTACGTTTACGCGCGGCAAATTGGCCGCAGTCGTTTGGCGTCGTTGCTTGCCGGATTGACGTTCGGTTACGGCGGATTGATGGCCAGCCAGATAGCGACTTATGGAATCCTGACAAACTCAGTCATGTGGTTGCCGCTGGTGCTGACTGTGCTGGAACGGACACGCTCAAAATCGTTTGGCACTTCCCGTGCTGTGGATGACTCGCTGGCTTATTCAATGTCAGTGCTGACGGGATTGGGACAAGGATTTTTGTACGTAGGGATTGTCGCCGTTGTTTATGCAGGCCTGTTGACGTTCGTAGTCCTGCCTTCAGGCGGAATCGCTAGCTGGCCAAGCTTCCGCCTGAAGGCGGGACTACGAACGTTCAAGCCATTGGTCGTCTGTTTGTGCGGAATGGCTTTGGCTGCGTGTTTGTCAGCCTTCCAAATTCTGCCGACGATGCAGGCTCAGCGGCAAAGCATTCGCAGCAAACTGACCTATGAAATGTTCAGTGGCGGAGCTTTTACTTTCGTCGGAGCGTGGCAGTCTTTCCTCGCGCCTTTTTATCAATTCCTGGAAGAGGAAACCTTTGTCGCCAGCCTGCCTGCTTTGCTGGCGCTGGCGGCGATCATTGCTTTGGTCAAACGCGGCAACCGCGAAGCTCGACTGATGTTTTGGCTGGCAGTTGCGGCTGTCAGTTTTGTCTTGGTGCTGGGCAACAACTCGCCTGTTTACCCGTTGCTGTACCACGTTCCGCTGCTCAACCTTTTTCGACTGCCGGGACGACACGCTTTTGAATGGACTTTCGCTTTGGCGATTCTGGCGGCCTATGGCTGGGATCGCGTTGCTGAATTAGTTCAATCAGGCAAAGTCTTTGCGGCCAAACCCAACTCTTGGTTCGTCGGCGCGATTTTGCTAATCGCAGTGGCGATAATTGGTTACAGTTGGTGGAAGGCAACTGGCAAACCGGCAAACTCGCCGCTGCAATTGTCCGAACAAGGTTGGCTGATGTGGAAAGGGGCTTTTACCTTAGCCGTTTTGCTGAGCGTATTTTGGAGTTTGAAGATGGCCAATCATCTTCAGCGAAACGTGCTGTTGAGCGCCACCATTGCCGCGGCCTGTTTTGTCGAACCTTACATCTTGTTGCAACGCTGGTGGTTCAGTTATGCAAAACCGGCCAGCTACTTCACTCAAGTTTCGGCTCCGACCAAATTCCTGCAACAGTACAAGCCGGAAGAAAATCGTATTTACACTTCTGTCGCGCCGAATTACGTCTTTGATATGCCGCGAACCGAGCCACACAACATCTCGGCGCGGTACGGATTCCATAACGCCGCAGGTTACGAACCGCTGATGTCGGCGCGTTACAGCAAGGCTTTTGGCAACGGTCTGAACTTTCTGACGCCGGGTTTTAGCGCGCCGCCCGATCGGCAGGTTCTCTCTCCTAACTGGCAGGTGCTTGACTTGCTGAACGTGCGATTTATGGTGGAGTTTTCAGCTCCCGCTTCGGGTTTTATTGCCAAAGACGACGCACGCTTTGCAACGGCGGAAACCTCGATTGAATTGAAGCCTGGAGCCAAAGCGACTCTGACCGGCACTTCGGCAATGGACACGCTGACTCTGGTTTCGTTGATGGCCAATTCGTCCCCAATGAAAGACGGCGAAGTCGTGGCTCAAATCAATTTCACAACTGCCGATGGCCGCGCGATCAGCAAAGAGCTTCAAGCCGGACGCGATTCATCCGAATGGGCACACGAACGACCTGATGTGAAAACTTCGATTCGCCATCGGCTGGCTAACATCTTCGACAGCCGTCAGGGCGAAGGCTTCCCTGTTCATCGGTTTTGGACGCGGTTTGATCTGGGTGAAAAGCTGAACGTTGACCGAGTCGAAATCATCAATGTCGCCCGCGACGCTTCGCTGATTATTTCCAACGTCTCGGCCTATGATTCATCAAGTGACAAAATCTTTCCGCTGATTCAACGGCTGCCGGAACATTGGCGCAAAGTTTACGATCAGGACAACGTGCAGATTTACGAAAACCAGCGAGCAATGCCGCGCGCCTGGATGGTGCCTGAAGCCAAAGCCGTCAGTGAAGAAGAAGCTTTGCTGGCCATTCGCGGCGAAGCTCCACAAACTTTCGATCCGCGCGAAGTTGCCTTGCTGGAAAAACCCGACGAAAAAGTGAAAATCGGTTTTCCACAAAACAAATTTTCAGGCATTGCCGAAGCCAAAGTTGTCATCTACGAATCGAACCGGCTGATAATTGAAACCAACGCTGAAAAAAGTGGCGTGCTGGTCGTCAGTGAAATCGCCAACCCAGGCTGGGAAGCGACAATTGATGGTCAACCAACGGCAATTTATTCGGCGAATTATTTGCTGCGCGGAGTAATTGTGCCGGAAGGAAAGCACAGCATAGAGATGCGCTACACTGCTCCGTCGGTCATGTTTGGCCCGGCTATCTCTGCGTTAACGTTACTGTTTATAGGCGGCCTGGCAATTCGCTCTATGCGCCTCAGAAGGCGACAGCCTTTGGAATGAGAGTCGGATAGACTGAACCTACATTCCATTTACGCCTCTGCATCCACCGAACCGTGCCGGTTGAGTTATACTTGTGGCCGTCTTCCTACTTGAATCTCCCCTCAAAATTCAATCACCAAATCAAATTCCCAGCCTGTTTTTTGGCTGACCAAGAACCAGGCGTTGGCTCAGGAGAGATTATGGCTGATCGCCCAATAACGATTCAGGCGCGTATTCCAAGCGCGACTTACCGATTACAGTTCAATCGCGAATTCACTTTCAACCAGGCTGCGGCGCTGGTGGATTATTTGCACGACCTGGGCATCACCGATTGTTACGCTTCGCCTTTGCTGGTGGCTCGTCCAGGCAGTCTGCATGGTTACGATGTTACAGACCATTCAAAGCTAAACCCTGAAATAGGAACGGAGGAAGAATTCCTTGTCTTTGCGAGGAACCTGCGTCGGCGCGAAATGGGCCTGATTATGGACGTGGTGCCCAATCATATGTGCATCGCCGGGGGAGGCAATCGTTGGTGGAACGATGTTCTTGAAAATGGTCAGGGTTCACCGTTTGCCAATTTTTTCGACGTTGATTGGAATCCGCCAAAATCCGACCTTGAAAACAAAGTGTTGCTTCCCGTTCTGGGAGAACAGTACGGACGTGTTCTGGAAAACCAGGAAATCAGAGTCGTCTATCAACGTGGAGCTTTTTTCGCTCAATACTATGAAATGCGGTTGCCAATTGCTCCGGGCACTTATTCCCAGATTCTGGAACTTGTGCTGCCGCGCGTTAAATCTCAACTGGGCGAAACTCATTCCGACGTGCTGGAACTGGAAAGCATCATCACAGCGCTTAGTCACCTGCCATCGCGCACCTCCATTCACCCGGCAAAGATCAAAGAGCGCCGCCGGGAAAAAGAAATCATCAAACGGCGACTGGCTTCGCTGGCCACAGCTAATGAACTGGTTCGCAAAGCAATCAAAGAGGCGCTCAATGAACTAAACGGAGTCAAAGGAGAGACGGAAAGCTTTGACAGGCTTGAAGCCCTGCTGGCCGAACAACCCTTTCGACTTTGTCATTGGCGCGTTGCCGCCGACGAGATCAACTATCGGCGCTTTTTCGACATCAACGAACTGGCCGCCATCCGCGTTGAAGATTCGGCGGTCTTTGCCGCTGTGCATGATTTGATTATGCGATTAATAAAACAGGGCTTGGTGACGGGGTTGCGAATTGATCACGTGGATGGTCTGGCCGATCCGGCGCGCTACTTACGCGATTCGCAGCGCGCCATTCTGGCTGTGCAGGCTCAGGCACGCAGCGAAGCTGAAACTGGAAAAGTCAGGCGAACATCACTGATGCGTCAACTGCCTGAGCTGACAAACGATAACAGCAAACCTTTTTACCTGGTTGTGGAAAAGATATTAGGCCACAACGAACTGTTGCGCGCCGATTGGCCTGTGCATGGCACAACCGGTTACGAATTCATGAACCTTCTCAATGGCGTATTCGTGGATACGAACAAAGCGCATGCGTTTCGGCGTTTGTATGAAAGGTTCACCGGCAACACGGTGAAGTTTGATGATCTGACTTATGAATGCAAGAAACTGATTTTGCGTGTGGCGATGTCCAGTGAATTGCATGTGCTGGCGCGGCGATTGGATCGAATATCCGAACAGCACCGTTATTGGCGCGATTTCACGCTGAACAGTTTGCAATATGCGCTGGTCGAATTGATCGCCTGTTTCCCGGTTTATCGCAGCTACATCCGTGCCGACCAAACTTCAGTCAGTGTGGAAGATCGGGGTTATGTGCTTTCAGCCATTCGCACGGCCAAGCGCCGCAACCCGGCAATCAGTTCTTCTTTGTTTGATTTCATCGGCTCGATTTTGCTGCTCGACGATCCTTTTGGCTTGAACGAAGCCGAACACACAATGCGCGCCGATTTCATCAGCCGCTTTCAGCAATTGACCAGTCCGGTAATGGCAAAGGGATTCGAAGACACAGCGTTTTATCGTGCATATCCGCTCTCTTCGCTAAACGAAGTTGGTGGCCACCCTGACAGGTTTGGCGTCTCGGTGGAATACTTTCACACTCAGAATCAGCATCGAGCGCGCCAATGGCCGCACAGTTTATCAGCCACATCCACCCACGACACCAAACGCAGCGAAGACGTGCGCGCCCGGATCAATGTGCTGTCAGAAATTCCAACCCGTTGGTACCGCTCCATTTTACGTTGGCAGAATCTGAATCGTGAGAAGAAAACCCTGCTTGATGAAGCCCTGGCTCCCGATGCGAACGAGGAATATCTGTTTTATCAAACCCTGGCCGGAGTTTGGCCGCTTACGATTATGGATGCCGAGGCTTATTCGGCTTTCATACAAAGAGTTGAAGAATACCTGATCAAAGCCTTGCGAGAGGCCAAAACCCACTCTAGCTGGATCAATCCAAATGACAGTTACGAGCAGGCTATGCGCGATTTCACTCAGGCTGTGCTGAAGCGAAGCGAGGACAACGATTTTCTGAAATCCTTTGTTGAGTTTCAGGCCGCTGTGTCGCGCGCCGGAATTTTCAACTCGCTTGCGCAAACCCTGCTCAAGATCGCAGCGCCGGGTGTGCCTGATTTTTATCAGGGGACGGAATTGTGGAACTTCAGTTTAGTTGATCCCGACAATCGGCATACGGTTGATTATGGATACTTTCAGAAAATGCTGATGTCACTTGAGAAAGCCCCTCGGAACGACGCTTCGTCACTTGTGGCTGAGTTGTTAAACCAACCGGAGGATGGGCGCATTAAGCTTTACCTGACAAGACAGGCGTTAAGATTTCGTCGTTCACATGACGAACTGTTCACGTACGGAAGTTACCTGCCAATATCCACCATCGGCGAAAAAGAACATCACGTCATTGCTTTTGCGCGAATGACCAAGGGTGAAACTGTCGTCGTGGCGGCGGCCAGATTCTTCACCAATTTGGGAGACGCAACACAACTCCCGATTGGCGAACAAGTTTGGGGAAAGACGGCGCTATTGCTGCCTGACGAACTGGCGAGCGGGCTTTACCGTGATGTAATCACCGGCCTAAATGTCAGCACTATTGAGCATGAAGGAAAAATATTGCTGCCGATGGCAAAGGCTTTTGTTCATTTGCCAGTGGTATTGTTAGAACATATTTCTTAAAAATCAGGAGGAATCCCATTGAAGATAGGGCGACGCCGCAAGCTGAATGACGACCCGTTATGGTTCAAAGATGCTGTCTTTTACGAAGTCTATGTACGCGGCTTTTTCGATTCTAACGCGGACGGGATCGGCGATTTTCGCGGGCTGATTGAGAAACTGGATTACATAGAATGGCTTGGCGTGGATTGCATCTGGCTCTTGCCTATGTACGCTTCGCCGTTGCGCGATGGCGGTTACGACATTTCGGATTATCAGATTACACTGCCGGAATACGGCGACATCAAAGACTTCAAACGCTTTCTTGACTCGGCTCACAAACGCGGCATACGGGTCATTGCCGACCTGGTGCTTAATCACACCTCAGATCAGCACCCCTGGTTTCAGGAAGCTCGCAGCTCTGCAAACTCACCCAAACGCGACTGGTACGTGTGGAGCGACACCGATCAGAAATATACGGGCGCACGAATCATCTTCGTTGACACTGAACCATCGAACTGGACGTGGGACGAGCAAGCAGGAGCTTTTTACTGGCATCGTTTCTTTCGCCATCAACCCGATCTCAACTACGAAAATCCCGAAGTGCAACAGGCGATGCTTGATGCACTGTCATTCTGGATGGATATGGGGATTGACGGATTCAGGCTCGACGCAGTGCCTTACTTGTTTGAACGCGATGGCACGAATTGCGAAAACCTGCCGGAAACGCATGCGTTCATCAAACGATTGCGAGCTTATATTGATGCGCAGTATCCGGGGCGAGTTTTGCTGGCCGAGGCCAATCAGTGGCCGGAAGATGTTGTCGCATATTTTGGCAACGGCGACGAATGCCACATGGCTTATCACTTTCCTATCATGCCTCGCCTGTATATGGCGCTCAGCCAGGAAGATCGCCGGCCTATTGTCGAAATCCTGGAACACACTCCCGCAATTCCCGACAATTGCCAGTGGGGCACGTTTCTGCGCAACCACGACGAAATGACTTTGGAAATGGTGACGGATGAAGAGCGTGATTACCTTTATTCGGAATACGCAAAGGATTCGCGAATGCGTTGCAACATTGGCATCCGGCGGAGACTGGCGCCGATGATGGATAACGGAAGGCGTAGAATCGAGCTGCTGCATAGCTTGATTTTCAGTTTGCCGGGCAGCCCGTTTCTCTACTACGGCGATGAGATTGGCATGGGCGACAATATCTATTTAGGCGACCGCGACGGCGTGCGAACTCCAATGCAATGGTCAGCCGACCGCAACGCCGGTTTCTCTCGCGCAGATTTCGCGCAGTTATATTTTCCAGTGATTATGGATCCAGTTTATGGATTCGCGTCGGTCAACGTCGAAGCACAGATGCGCATTTCTACTTCGTTGCTGAATTGGGTGCGACGCGCGATTGAATTGCGCCGCCGCCATCCTGTCTTCAGTCGCGGTTCGCTGGAATTCATCAAGCCTGAGAACCGCAAAATTTTTGCCTTCACACGCAACTATCAGGGTCAAACAGTGCTTTGTGCTTACAATCTTTCGCGTTCAGCTCAACCGGTAGAGATGGATTTGAGCCAGTTTGAAGGCTGCGTGCCAGTGGAAATGTCAGGTGACGTTGAGTTCCCCATTATCGGCAGTCAGCCGTATCAACTTTCGTTCAACGGATACGGGTTCTTCTGGTTTCGGCTAAAAGCGCCATTAAAGCGCAAACTGGATTAGGCTCCGCGCGATTTTTCTCTCAAGTAAAGCGCAAAACTGGCCGGTTGGATCGTAAGCTCTTGCCCCGCTTGTATTTCTTCCGGGAGAGTCATCCCCGGCCCTTCCCAGATGATATCAGCGGAGTCAAAAAGCTTTTTCCAGCCGCCCTGCGACCATTCGCCGCAATAACTTTCAGGATTCTGGCTGAAGTTCATGACACAAAGAATTTCGTTCTGGCCGCTACTTCTGCGCTGAAAAATCAACCGCTTAGCCTCGTCCACCATGATTGCGGAGTCTTCTTTTTTGAAACTTGCTATCGCCGCAATGTCACGCCTTTGACGAATCAACACGCGATAAAATTCAAGAAGAGTTTTACCTCTGCCTTCATTTCTTTGCTCCCAACCAAGTTTCGATCTCAGGAAGGTTTCTTGCGCTTGAGGATCGGGCGGCTCCCCCTGCCAGGCGAAATCAGCGAACTCTCTTTTGCGTCCTTCGCGAACAGCGGCAATCAAACCCGCATCGCCATGGTTGACGAAATACAAAAAGGGCGACTGTTCGCCGTACTCTTCTCCCATAAAAAGCATTGGCACGTTTGGCGCAAGCAGCACAGCGCCCGCAGCCAACTTCAGAGCCTCGAACGAAACAAGCTGCGACAATCGCTCTCCTAACATTCTATTGCCGACCTGATCGTGATTCTGCCCAAAAACGATGAACTGATGCGCCGGGCGATCGGCGGATGAATCGCCAATGCTCGATTTTCGGTGAGTGGAGTAATTCCCTGAGAGCACAAAACCATCGCTTATGGCTTTGGCCAGGTCAAAAGTTCGCCCAAAATCCGAGTAATAACCGCTTCTTTCTCCAGTCAACAAGACCCGAAGAGAATGATGGAAATCGTCATTCCACTGCGCGCTCAAACCAAACCCGCCGAGTTCCGCCGGACGAATAATGCGCGGATCGTTAAGGTTGCATTCAGCGATCAGATGAATCCGGCGACGTTGTTCATCCGATTCCACAGCAACGGCCTCCACAAGCTGCCGTAGAAAAGGAATGGCTCGTTGATCGTGAATTTCGTGAATCGCGTCCAGGCGAAAACCGTCGAAATGATATTCGCGCAACCAGTAAAGCGCATTTTCCAAAAAGAAGCTCCGCACGTCATCACTGTGCTCGCCATCGAAATTCAGCGCCCATCCCCACGGAGTCTGGTACTTGCCGGTAAAGTACGGGGCGAACTCTGCCAGGTAATTCCCTTCAGGGCCAAGATGGTTGTAAACGACATCCAGCAAAACGGCGATTCCGTTTTGGTGACAGGCGTCAATCATTCGCTTCAAATCATCAGGCGCACCGTAAGAGTTCTGCACTGCAAACGGATGAACGCCGTCATAGCCCCAATTGCGCGTGCCTGGAAACTGCGCGATCGGCATCAACTCAATCGCGTTGATTCCCAGTTCGCTCAGTTGTTGAAGCCTGGGAATGATTGCGTCGAACGTTCCTTCTGGCGTAAAGGCGCCAACGTGCAGTTCATAGATGACCATCTCTTCCAGCGGCAAACCGCTCCAAGATTCATCGCTCCACGGAAAATCACGATGACTGATAATCTGTGAAGCCTTATGCACACCTTCAGGCTGAAACTGCGAAGCCGGATCGGGGCGATCAATACTGTCATTCAAACGATAGAAATAGGTCGCACCAGCAGGCACATTTTCGGCCAGTACCCGCCAGTAACCACATTCAGCGCGATCCATTTGAATAATTCGTTCGTGCGGAGAAACCAGCTTCACCGCCACGGATTCAGCAAGTGAAGCCCAGACGATGAACTGACACCTGCCGTCGCCAAGATATTCAGCTCCAACTTTCATTTTCAGCCTCCTGCACTTCCTCTCCGATTTCAGCAAAGCATTACTTGAGACAATTCTTTGATGGCATTTACTATACCAAGCGAATTCATTATGGTCGTCTTCACTTTCAAACAACAATTAGTGTTCAGTTCTATAAGCACATTGCAAAGCAGACCAGTTACTCAAATTGGCTATGCATAAAAATCGGAGGCTAAAAATGTCTGAAACTCATCGCATTAACAGCCAACTGAAGCGCGCTTATCAGGGCGAAGCCTGGCACGGGCCGAGCTTGTGCGAACTGCTGGACGGCGTGAAGGCTGAACAAGCTGCCACTCGACCTATACCCAGCGCTCACAGCATCTGGGAGCTGGTCAATCACATCATCGCCTGGGAGCAAATAGCCAGATTACGGCTGGAAGGCGACCCGGTAAAAAATCCGCCGGATGAAATGAACTTCCCGCCCGTCCCAGATACCAGCGAATCCGCCTGGCAGATAACGCTTCAAAATCTGTCCGCCAGCAATCAGTCTTTGCGCAATGCCATCAAGAAAATTGACGATGCCAAACTTGAGGAAACCGTGCCGGATGCCAGCTATTCAAATTACGCCATGCTGCACGGAGTCATTCAGCACGATCTGTATCACGCCGGTCAGATTGCTCTGCTGAAAAGGGCGCTTGGCTTGTGAGTCAAAATCCGATCGCCTGGCTCTTGCGTAGAACTGAATTGGCGTCCCGGTCGTAAGGCAAACGCATATATCAAACTAAAAGAAAGACTGTGAAACGGCACCGAGAGTGAGTCATGAAAACTGAAGATTTAGAAAACCTGCCACCTGAATCGCACGCTTCCGAACCGACTCCTCAAAGCTGGTTCGGAATGCAGGCCGGCACTGTCCTGGCCGACCGTTATCGCGTTGAGCGTTTGCTGAGCAAAGGCGGGATGGGCGCTGTGTTTGAAGCCACGCAGTTGGGGCTGGATCGGCTGGTAGTGGTGAAAATGCTTTTGCCAATGCTCAGCCGCGACGAAAAGATCAAAGAGCGTTTCCGCCGCGAAGCCCGCTCTGTCGCCTCGCTCAGCCATCCGAACATCATTCAAATTTACGATTACGGAATCAGCGATCACGGCCCGTATATCGTCATGGAATTTGCTCGCGGTCACAGCTTGCGCCACTTGCTGCGCAAAGGGCCGATGGAAATCGAAATGGCCGTTGATCTGATGGAACAGATTTGTTCAGCCATCGCTTCGGCGCATGCCGCCGGAATCATCCATCGCGATTTGAAGCCCGACAACATCATCATTGAAAAACAGGTTGATGGCGGCGTTCACGCAAAAGTCCTGGATTTCGGTATCGCTAAAATGCGCGAAGTTCAAGCTGAAGAAGCCGACACCGGATTGCTGAACCTGACCGGTGCAAACGTCATTGGCTCTCCTGCTTACATGTCCCCGGAACAAAGCATTGGACAGGAATTGGATGCCAGGTCCGACGTTTACTCGCTGGGCATACTGCTTTACGAAATGCTGGCCGGACAGACGCCGTTCGGTAAAGCTCCGGTCGGAGCAATGTTAATACATCAGGTCAATACAGCGCCGCCGCCGCTCAGCCAAATTCGCGGAGAAGTTTCATCTTCTCTGGAATCCATAGTCATGAAGTCGCTGGCCAAAGATCGCAATTTTCGTTTCAGTTCGGCTACGGAATTTGCCCAAGCATTGCGAATGGCATTGGACGACCCTGAAGGAGCAGAAACGCAATGGGCGCTCGAAAACGAATTCGCCACTGACGATTCTTATGCCACGGCAATTAATCCCAACAATCCCGCCGGAACGACCAACAGCCTGACTGGGACTCACAGGCGACGGCTGGCGATTTTGCCGCTAAGAAATTTGGGCGGCGACCCTGAAATCGAATTCCTGGGATTTGCTCTGGCTGACAGTGTTATATCTCAACTCGCTCCATTGAAATCGCTGATCGTTCGCCCCTCGTCGGCGGTCGAAAAATACCGCAATCAAATCGTCGAACCGCGCACAGTTGGCAGGGAGCTTCAGGTTGAAACAATCCTTTCCGGCAGCTACCTGAAAGCAGGCGACCTTTTCCGCGTCAACGTTCAACTGATTGACGTGCTGCAAAACGAAATCCTGTGGCAGGAACGCATTGACCTGAAATTCGACAACGTCATCACCTTGCAAGACAAAATTTGCGAAGAGTTGATTCGTGGCTTGAAGCTGAAAGTGACGACCGGGGAACAGGAGGCGTTGAAACGCGACGAAGTTCGAAACCCAATGGCTTACGAGTTTTACCTGCGCGGTTTGGACGCCGGAAACACTGCCGAAGAATACAGAAAGGCAGTCGAAATGTTGGAAGCTTCAGTCGGTATGGAACCTGGTTATGCTCCGGCATGGGCTGCGCTGGCTGGGCGATACATCAATGGCCGAGGTTATCTGAACGACGACACGATGTTCGGCAAAGCAGAAATCGCAGCCAAACGCGCTGTTGAATTAAACCCGCAACTCCCGGCTGGTTATTTCTGGCTGGCAGTTTATTACGGCGAAAAAGGCGACCTGAAAAACGCTCTGACCGTTTGCAAACAACTGCTGCAAGCCGCTCCGAACAGCGAATACGCTTATCAGGCGATGGGGCACGCCTACGATTACGCCGGGCTGCCGGACATTGCTCTGACGCTGTTTCGCAAAGCCGCCGAAATCAACCCGATGACTTTTCCGTACATGCTCGGTTTCATTCAGTACCAAAAAGGCAACTACGAAGAAGCCCGTCGCGAACTTTTGAAATGCCCGGACAACTGTTACGAAAAGCATTTCTGGTTGGGAGTGATCGCTTCAATCGAAGGCAGGCGCGACGAAGCAATCGCGCATCTGAACACTTTGCTCGAAGCCGGAGACACTGGAATTTTCTTTTCGACGGTTCGCGCCATGCTTTGCGCCTGGGAAGGCGACATTGACGAAGGCCAACAAATTTTGAAAGAAGCCTTCGACTCGAATCTTCAACTCGGCAGCTACCACTTTTTCATCGCCGCCGAGGTCTATTCGCAACTGGGCGATGCGGAATCGGCGATTCAAATGCTAAACAAAGCGGCGCAGGCAGGTTACGGCAATTACCCGTTTCTGATTTCCGACCCGCTGCTTGCCCCGGTGCGCGAAACCGCAGGCTTCATTGCCGTCGCCAAAACCATGCAGAAGCTGCAAACTCAATTGCAGTTGATGCTGGTGACAGGTTAACGCAGGTTTTCGGTATAATGCCGCCGCGAAAGGAGTAAACACCATGGCAACAATGACAGCCGAAACAATTCTGCAACTGGTTGACCAGTTGACGCCGTTCGAGCAGAAGAAGTTCAGGCAACTGTTGGAACAACGTGAACCAATGCCAACCCAACCGAAGTCGGAAACGCAGCCTCAACGAAATGGAGCGTCAACCAATCATCTGAAGCCAATTCCGGTTCCTGACAGCACGCGCGAAATGCGTTGGATTGCCGAACATCAACACGAATATGTGGGGCAGTGGGTGGCGCTTGACGGTGATCGTCTAATTGCCGCCAGCTTCGATCACGAAGAAGTTGCGGCAGCGGCAGACGCCGATGGAGCCTATTTGCCAATGTTCGCGTACGTTGATGATCCCAACAAAACTTATGCGGGATTTTGACAATGACTCAAGAACTCAGCTTCAGCGAAGAATTTCATTACGAGGATGATTTGGCCGGAATTACGATTCCGGTTGTCCTCAGCTATGGCAACAAATCCAGGCGAGTTCAGGCAAAGGTAGATACTGGCGGCGAAGTCTGTTTGTTCAGTCGTGAAGAAGGTATGTTTCTTGGCGTGCCGGTTGACCAGGGAGTACCAAAAACACTGAGCAGTTTGGGTGGGAATATCGAAGCTTTTGGTCACGAAGTCACAATTCAAACCGGAGAGATGATCTTCCAAAGCGTCGTCTACTTTGCTAAATATCCCAATCTGCCGCGCAACATTCTGGGTCGGCAAGGCTGGCTGAGAAAATTGAAGCTGGCTGTAATTGATTACGACAATTTGCTTTACCTCAGCGCCTATTGATTCGCTGGCTGAGAAACCAGAACACTCCCGACACCAACAAGATAAAACCAAACATCAAAGCACCATTTTGAAAACTGGCGGCGACCGATCCGGTAAGCGCGTAAAGCAAAGCCATCGGCAACGATCCGGCAAATGAAGCAGCCGTTACTCTTTGCCAACTCATGGCAGAAGCTCCGGCCATAATCGCCGTGGTTTCCGCCAGCAAAGGCACTGGCCGTGTAACGACAATCGCCAAAGCTCCCCAACGTTCCAACATCAATTCAACTCTGGCTCGTTCTTCCGGCGAAACGATTTTTTCCAGCCAGGCGCCTCCTTTTCGGCCAAGCGCGAATCCTGTCAGAGCCGCTCCGACGCTGCCAATCAGCGATAACAAAGTTCCCAACACGACTCCGAACAAAGCTCCGTGGGCGATCATCACCAGTGAAGACGGAACCGGCAAAATTACGTCAGCAATCAGCAAAGCTACGCCAACCAACGCCGCAACGACCCCGCCACGATTCAGCCAGGCGGACGGATCGGTCAATAGTGGAACTTGCAACCATTCAACCAGCCCGAACAAGATCAGGAAAAAAGCCAGCATCGAGCCGACCACCAACCAGTATCGTTTCATTTTTGGGAACCTCGCATATCAGAGTTGACGCTTTCGCACGCTCGTTGTTATCGTCAGGCCATGTCAAAAAACTTGCAAGAACGGCTGGAAGAAATTGTCGGTGAATTTTCCGCCGACACAGGTTCGATTCATCTGGTGGAAAACGGCGTCTTAATTTTGAAGGCTCATCTCGGCCTGCCGCCACACATCGTGCCAATCGTCAGCGTAGTTCCAATCGGCAAAGGCATGGCTGGATTGGCCGCCGAACGCAACGAACCGGTTTCGGTCTGCAATCTGCAAACTGACGAATCCGGCAAGTTTCCCTCAGGCGCAAAAGCCACCGGCGTCAACGGAGCGATTGTCGTTCCCGTCCGTAACGCCGATGGTCAGATGAAAGGCACGCTTGGCATAGGCGTACATCGTGATTATGAATACTCGGCTGAGGAGATTGCCAGATTGCTGGCGCTGGCTTCAGCGATTGGGGCTTCAGCTTGAAACGGTGTTATTGGACTGGTGACTCGACTTTTAATTGAGTCTTTCGGCTAAGCACCATCATTGGCGAATTCACTCCCAAAATGTTGCTGAATGAATAGCCGTCAGCCAACGCCTGGCTCAGTTCTTTGTCTCCCCTTAAAGCTCTGGGCATTAGATAATCAATCTGGTTGAGCGTCACGTTTGCGCCAACTTCCCGTTCCATCACAGGGTTCAAACCAATCGGTGAAAAAGGCCCTCCGCCAACGATTGATCCGTAAAACGGAGCACCACGAAACTTATACCCCTGCAATCCGGCGTTGATGACCTGGACTCCCAGCGGAGCTTTACGGCTTTCGGCCAACACTTTGTATTCGTATTTTTGTGGCTGTGGCTGTTTGGAACGAGACATCAACACAACCGGATGAACTGAAACCAGATCAAGCTGAAAACCTTCCTTCGCCAGCTTGTTCATCTCAGTTTCCATCTTCACGTTGTCAGCTTTCCAAATCACCTGGTAATCGCGCCCATCAGTTTTCACGCCGGATTTATCAACATTGCGGCTGAGAACGAAGTTGAGATGCTGAAGGGAAAGTGTGAATGAAAAGGTGGATTCCATTGACGATTTGTCTGTCACGAAGACTTCAATCGGATCGAATCCTTCCGTTGACAAGACTTGAAGCTCTTCATGTTTTTTCTTGTCTGTGACCAGCCTGTATTCAAATCGCCGTTTGGTTTCGCCAGCGGGGCGTTCCAACACGGCCACCGATTCCTTTGAACTGAATGGAAGCTCGTTGTTTTCCGTGGTGATGCCACGAAATTCGTAGCCTTCCCCTGCTGCCTGTTCCAATTCGCTCCTCATTGTCGCAATTCGAGTTGTGGCAAGAACCTTGTATTCATAACGTGGCGAAGCGTTGCCTGCGGCCTCCGGCTGGCGCAGCAGAATTCCTCTGACTTTTCCCGAATAAATACCTTTCGCCAGCCACGCCAGCCTGAAACCTTCTTTGGCGGCGTCATTCAATTCTTTCTCGAACGTGGATGTTTTGGTTGTTTCAATGAAACGAACTTGCGGGGAACGATCTGCTGAGTTTGCTGCATCTGACTGAGCCAAAATCTGGCTGCTTGCAGCCAGACACAAAACGAAACATCGGAGCGCGCTTTTCAACGTAATCATATTTTTCCTTTTTCAGATTGAGTTGCTACCGTCCGAACAAGGCAAGTCACCAAAAAAGATTTCAAGAATCAGAAAAAGCCACGCAAGCAAGTTTGCTCACGTGGCTTTTCTGGGACAACGAGCGAAAAATTTACTGCCAGTCAATTTCCAGGTTGTAAATGTCCGATCCGCCATCACGGTCTTCGACCTGTACAACCGCCGTGTAGTTGTTGCGCGGCGAAGGCTGTTCGATGATGCGAACGTTGCCGCGTCCTTTCACTTGCCGCACATTCACATCGCACTGACGATTCGGCAGCGCGTTATAAAAACTGTAGTTTGTTTCGCACACCGGCTGGCCATCACGATGATCCACCCAAAGATCGTTGCCGCGGATGTAAATCAAATCGCGTCCGTCAACTCGACCAGACCAGCTAACGCCACGACCATTGCGTCCGTTGCTCCCATTGCCACGATCATATCGGTCGTCATTCCGGTCATTCGGATAATCACTTCGACGATCCCAGCGACCGTTATCCGGGTCACGATAATTCTGTTTTGGCCATGCCAACGTAAACGAATAATTCCCTGCCCCGCTCTGACGGTCGCGCACCAGCACCGCCGTCGTAAAGTTATTCCTGCGGCTGGGCTGTTCGACCAAAAGAATTTCGCCTCGGCCCTGAGTGTTGCTCAGATTCACGTCAACCGAGTTGCTGGGCAGCGGAGCGCTGAACCTGTACCGCTCGCCGTAAACTCCCTGACCGTTGATTATCTGATCAAAGGCTTGGTCGCTGCGAAATCGAATAATTGATTCGCCATCAACTCGCCCGCTCCAGGTGACGAAATCCGTATCGCGCCGCGAATCGCCGCTCCAACCGCCGCCATTGTCGCGGTAATCGCGGTCGTTCCAGCGAAGCTCAAAGCTATAAAAGTCACGTCCACCGCTGCGGTCGTCAATTCGCACGACTGCCGCGTAATCATTATTCGAGCGCGGAGCTTCAATCAGTCGAACACGGTCACGTCCGTCAATCACGACTAATTGAACATTGATCGCCGTTCGAGGCAGTGCATCCGTAAAGTCATACTTTTGCCGTTGCACAGGCAAACCAGAATAAGTTTGAACATCTACGCGTCGTCCTTTGATACGCACAGTACTGGTGCCATCCACCACTCCTTCCCATCTGAAACGCGAAATGCCCGAATTGGGGTACTGATTTGGGTACCGATCTTGGTCTTGATTTGGAAACCATTGAGCCTGAGCCGACAGCACCAAAAACGGAACTACCAATAAAGCCCACATCATGCTGACTTTGAACTGACCTAACTTATTGATTTTCATAACCTCTTCCTCCTTCAATTGCTCTTTTGATGTTTTCAAAACCCAGTCTTGGGGATTTGCCTGCCTCACTTTCACTCTTGAGCGGCGCTGAATAACTTTTCAACTTCTGTGCCATACCGTAAACTCGCCGCCTGCTTACGAAATCAACATCCTCCACGAAGGCGCACAAAGAAACACGAAGATTGGATTTCTTCACGCCCTCTTTGTGTAACTTCGTGGAGAATATTCAGGAGAACCAAGTGGAAGATTCGTTGAAAAAGATCACACGAGCATTGATCAGTGTTTCGGACAAAACCGGCCTGGTTGAATTCGCTCAGAAACTGGCCGCCCATAATGTCGAATTGGTTTCAACCGGAGGAACCGCCAAGCTGTTGCGTGAAGCCGGACTGGCCGTCCGTGATGTTTCAGACCTGACAGGCTTTCCCGAAATGCTGGATGGCCGAGTTAAGACTCTGCACCCCAAAGTTCACGGCGGAATTTTGGGCATACGCGACAACTCCGACCACCAAGCCAAGATGCAGGAACATGGCATTCAGCCGATTGATCTGGTCGTAGTGAACCTTTACCCGTTCCGCCAGACGATTCAGAAACCCGACGTGACGATGGAAGACGCCATCGAAAACATAGACATTGGCGGCCCGGCGATGATTCGTTCCGCTTCAAAAAATCATCACGACGTAGCCGTTGTCGTTGATCCTTCAGATTACGCTCTGGTTTCGGCGATGCTGGACGCGCATCACGGAGCATTGCCTTACGTAGTTCGTTATCAACTGGCGCTGACTGCTTTCAGGCACACTTCGGCTTACGACAAAGAAATCGCTCGCTTCCTGTGGTCGCGACAGCCAGCCAATCCTGAAGTCGCGCTCGGCGACACATCGGCAATGCCTGAAGAGATTGAGTTGAACCTGAAAAAAGCTATGGGATTGCGTTACGGCGAGAACCCGCACCAAAAGGCTGCGCTTTACAAATTGGCCGGATCAGACGAACACGGCGTAGCCACCGCCGAACAACTGCAAGGCAAGGAGCTTTCTTACAACAACCTGCTGGACACCGACGCAGCCTGGGAACTGGTGATGGAAATTCATCATCTGCATCTGCGCGAGCACAGGGCCAAAGGCGCAGTCGGCACTGAAAATCTGCCGCACACCTGCGCCATCATCAAACACACCAACCCCTGCGGCGTAGGCGTGTCGAACTCTTCGCTGGACGCTTTTCAGCGAGCCAAGTCCACTGACCCGGTTTCGGCTTTCGGAGGCATCATCGCGTTTTCAGGCACGGTTGACGAAGCCACGGCCAAAGAAATCGCAGAGATGTTTGCCGAAGTCATCATCGCCCCTGACTTCACCGCCGAAGCCAAACAGGTTCTGGCGGCCAAGAAAAACTTGCGCGTTTTGCGAATGGGCGAAAACCCGCGCATCAGCACTCATCTGGAATTGAGAAGAATCAGCGGCGGAGTTTTGGTTCAGGAGCGCGACGCCGAATTGCTGGACGAAGAAAAGTTCGAAATCGTCACCGAGCGCAAACCGACTCCGGCGGAATTGCGCGGGCTGCGATTCGCCTGGGCGATCTGCAAACACGTTAAATCGAATGCGATTGTTTACTCGGCTGAGCATCAATTGGTTGGCGTAGGCGCTGGCCAAATGTCTCGCGTGGATTCGGTCAAACTCGGCGCGTCAAAAGCTCAACTGCCGCTGACCGGAACGGTGCTGGCGTCGGACGCTTTCTTCCCATTCCGCGATGGTTTGGACGAAGCGGCCTCGCGCGGCATCACGGCGGTAATCCAACCCGGAGGCTCCGTCCGCGACAAAGAAGTCATCGAAGCCGCCAACGAACACGGCATCGCCATGGTCTTCACCGGAATGCGTCACTTCAAACATTGATAACTTGTTCTGAGCCCAGCTTTTGGGCCAATGACGGTCAGTTAAGCAAAGTCCGACAAACTTCAGTTTGTCGTCGGTTTTGGCTACAAAGCGATTGGCCGAGACTTCGCCAAACTGAAGTTTGTCGGACTCCGGGCCGAAATCACTAACTTATGTCATTGACCCAAAAGCGGGGCTCAAAACATTTCCTTCGCCACTTTATCCTTCAAAACCCGGTGCCCGAACAGGAGCCTTCTCAAGTAATCAATTTGGAATTTGGCTATGCTCAAGCGGCTAGGCTTTATTCAAAGCCGTATCTCGCCAGCGCCGCACGCTCATCACGTCGAAGCGTTCGCCCGCGAAAACGATCTGCTTGGCTGGTTGCTGGACGCGTTTCAGATACTCGCTCACGTCCATCCAGCGAATCTCGCCGTCCGAAGTGCGAATCACCAGCAGCACGGGATAGTTCTGTTGCCGCCAATAATCCGCCCACCGAGCATTTTTGATCTGAAAGACCTCTGCGCCGTCGCGCTGCCTTTTGGTCAGGTAAGAATCGCCGGACTTTAGCTGCAAATAGAGCCGCTTGCCAGTGGCGCGTCCCTGGTCGTCTTTGAATTCGATCTCGCCGTCAATGCCGTGATCGCTGTTGGTGTAGCCGCGATAGATTTGCCCGGCTTCGGCGGTGATGGTGAAGGCGTGGCCAACCAGAATCAGTTCGCGGCTTTCGTTATCAATCACAATCTGGCTTTCAACTTGAAGCTGACGCGCCTGTTCTTTTATGCCGGGCGAATCGAATTTCTGCTCCATCACATCGCGCAAGATGATCGCTTTACTGCAAGCCGGACAGAAAACTCTGTCCTTGCCAGCAGCCAGCGTCTTATCAATCCGGTTCTGATCGGTGAAGGGCTGATTGTAATCCTCGCATTTCTTATTGCTACAGCAGTAATGCCGCAGTCGCATGACCTCCTGCGCGTGTTCGGTCAGATGGTTGTGAACGTAGCGCAGAAAGACCAGCCGCGAGTTCTCGTCCACATCGGGATTGAAATAAACCTCCAACCGCGCCGCGCCCTCGGCTTCACGCACGAGCTTCAGCCCCAGGCTTTGGCCGGTTTGGGTTTTGAAATCGGCGGCGTCTTTCCACAGGGCGTCGGCCTCAAAGGCTTCGGTGTGATGCAGCCGCACGACCAGCGTGGCGTAAAGGTCTTCGACGTGGCCGCTGAAACGATAGGTCACCAGCACGTTCGGATGGCCGGGCTGTTCTTTGCGCTCGCGGCGGAAGTAGCTGGGGAAGGTCAGCAGCGCCGAACCATCGCAAGGCTGGCGCAAACACCACGC
>JBGAPB010000353.1:0-5997 GCA_044221525.1 Blastocatellia bacterium
TCTGTTTATTTCTTTGGAGTTGCGCCAAAGAACGGAAGCTGCGTCGCCAGATCGAGCCAGCGTTTTTGCACTTCGACGTAATTGGTCACGGCTTGCTGGGCGAAATCGGCCAGCGCGGCGGCGGGCGAATTCTCTTCCAGGTTCAAGCCTTTCTTGACGGCTTCGATGACCTGCGCGTTTTGCTTGGCCGCGAAATCCAGCCACTGAGTCCGCGCGTTGACGAAACGTTCTACGCCCTGACCTGCAAAATCCGAAGCCGCGCGAGTCACATCCGCCGGGCTGAAGCTGACGTTTTCCTTGATCGCGTCGAACAACTGACTGCTCTGTTGCGAAGCGACTTCGGCCCAACGGCGTTGAGCTTCGACAAAGCCTTCATAACCCTGACGCGCCCAGCTTCCCAATTCAGGCGTTGGAGCCGTGCGATAAAAATTCATGCCTTCTTCAACGGCTTTCAGCACCAAAGCGTTTTGCTGAGCAGTCAGGTCAATCCATTTTTTCTGCGCGTCAACCAGATGCTCGACGACTTGCGACGCCCAATCGGCTGCGCCAGCGTTGGTTTCAGTTGTGTTGGTAGATTTGGTTTCTTTTGCAGTTTTAGCTTTTGCCATAACGAATTCTCCTTAAGTGAATGTAGAGCAACCTGCCGAGGCTGCTTCGCGTTTGCGAAAAACCATTTCCGAGTAAGCAGGCAACCTCGGCGGAGCGCCCAACTCTTTTGATGGTCGTGGTTATTTGTCCTGCGGCTGGTAAAGGTTGCCGCTGTTTTGTTCAGTGACTTGTTGCTTGCTTCGGCGCATGCCCTCGATGAACGGAACGCTCCAACCGAGCGCGAAATCCACCAGCGCCGGAGCGAAAGTGTTGGCGATGTTGATCGCTTGCGCGTCAAACGCTGCGACAATTTCAGGTTGCGGAAAACGAGCGGCTTGGACAATCAGCTTGGCCATCTGACTGGCCGGAAATTTCGGAATGTAGTTCGGAATTTCAAACCCTGTGCTGTTCGCAGCCGCGTCAAAAATTTCGGTTTCCACCGCGCCGGGATAAATCGTGCAAACGTCTATGTTTTCGGACATCAATTCGGCGCGCAAGCTTTCGGAAAAACCGGCCAGCGCGAACTTACTGGCGCAGTAAGCCGTTTCAAAAGGCATTCCGCGTTTGCCGAAAATCGAAGAAACATTCAGGATAACTCCGCCGCCGTTTTGTTTTCGCATTTGCGGAACGGCAGCGCGACAGGCGAAAACCGCCCCCCAGAAATTCACATCCATCAACCGGCGAAAGTCCTCCAGCGGCATTTCCGCAAAGCGCGAAGCAATCGCCACGCCTGCATTGTTGACCAGCACATCCACGCGGCCAAACTTCTCAACTGTTGCTGCTATTAGTTTTTCAACCTGAGCTTGATCGGCTACATCCGTCGGCACGGCCAACGCCGAACCGCCTTTGGATTCAATCTCTTTGACCAATTCAGTCAGTCGTTCCTGACGCCGCCCGGCAACGACGACTTTGGAACCGGCTGAAGCAAATTCGCGGGCGGTTTCACGTCCAATGCCGCTGGTTGCGCCAGTGATGATTGCTACGGTTCCGCTCAGCTTACGAATCATTGTGGTCTCTCCGTGAAAAGTGATTTGACGGCGGCCATCATACTTCTGGCTGCACAAAGGTCAAGAGAATTTTTCGCAATTGCGAAAAATTCTCTTGCAAAAGGTCTGCACTCTGTCGCTCAAATAATGATATTTATGGAAGTTAGGTGGCAAACTAGACCGAAGAAAATTCTTGTCGCATTGGCGAAGAAAGTTTATACTCCGCCGCGTCAAAATCAAATTTCGCGGTGAACAGGAATTTTATGGCTCAGAAAACAATCAAGTCGAAACCACACCCAGCCAAGAAAGCTAAAAAGCGCGCAGCCAAAAAAGCGCAGGCCAAATCTTTCGGAATCGAAACCGACCAATCGGCGAACGACAACACGGTTGTCATCAAAAGGTACGGAAACCGCCGTCTTTACAACACCGAAACCGGCAGCTACGTCACTTATCAAGACTTGATCGCCATCATTCGCACTGGCCACGATATTCAAGTGATTGATTCGACTTCGCAAACTGATGTCACCAAATCAGTCTTGATGCAGGCTATTCTGGAAGAAGAAAAGAATCAGAGCCTGTTGCCGCTTCCATTCCTGTTTCAGATTTTGCGTTCGCGTGAAGATTCGATTCAGGATTTTTTGAAAAACCACCTGACGGCCAGCTTCGAGGCTTACCTGAAAACCAAGGAAGAATTTGATCGGCGTTTTCGCAGTTTTCTGGATTTAGGCTCAACCGCTCCGCAAATGTGGGAACAGTTGGTTCCTGGCGCTGAGGCTTTGAAAAATTTTTTCAGTCCGCCAAAACCAAAAGACGACGAATCGAAATCTGGCTGACAATGGCCGTTTCAATTTCCGTCAAAGACCTTGGTGGTTGGCGCGACCATCGTTTCAGCAATTCCGGTTGAGTGCGCAGCTTCAATTGAATGGCGTCAATTTCCTCAGGCGAAAAATAGTTGCGCCTCTTTTCGGCCAGCTTATTTGCAGGTATTCGCGTGTAAAGCCAGCGACGGTAAGACTTCAAGCCCTCAGAGTAATCGCGGGTGATGGCTCCCAAATCAGTGGCCCGTTCAAACCGGGCGGTGAAACCTTTGCATGCCAATCGAACCAGCCCAATCAATTTCAATCGGTTTCTGGATTTGTAATAAAGCGCGTGGCCAAGTTCGTGGGCGATAACGGCTTGCAAACCATCTTCGGGAACTCCGTCGGCAAACAGCTTGCGGTTCACCAGCAGTAAACATCGCAGCCGTTTGCCGAACAAAAAACTGGTGAAGGTAAACCGCGATTGAAAGTAATCCGATGGCGAGTCGAAAAGCTTGATCTCGATTTCAGCATTTCGCAGTTGCGGAAAAGACTTGGTTTTGACTTCTTCAACAACCCGGCGGACTTTTTCAATCACCAGGTCGTCGGCAGTCGCAGCTATCGCGCCGCTTGCGGCAAACAGCGTCAATCCAACTACCGCCAAAATCGTCAATGCGTTTCTCATAACTCAATCTGCGGTCTGCGACTGCCGACCATCGTTGAAACCGTCGTGAGCCTGCGACTGTTCGCGGTAGGCGATCATCCATTTCAACAGTGTCAGGATTGGGGTCGGTTTGAAACCGCGCTCTCGGTTTTGAGCGCCGATCTCAAAAGCGATTCGCCACTGCTTAAACAAGATTCTGTAAGCTGCAAAGACAGAATTCTTAGGATCATAAATGCTCGTAGCTTCAGAAGTTACGCCGTTCAATTCAATCACTTTGAAATTTCTGCCTTGCCTGAAATCTTCAATGCTTGGCGTGCGAACGTCGAAGCGACCAAAGTAAAAACCATCGAACTGTTGGCAGATTCGATCAATTGCGGCTTCCAGTTCAGCGGACTTCGCCCAGCCGCCATCCAGAAAAATCGCGCCTAGGCAATGCGTTCCCAGATCAACCAGTTTGAAGATTTCCCCAGCGGCAGGCTTTTCCCACAAACGGTCGGCGTGTTTGTCTAGGAGAAATTTGGCCATACACACCGCTCGGTTATCGTTCAGGATCAACCGCTCCAAAGTGCTGATTCCATCGCCGGTCACGGTCGGAAAACTCTTTTCAGTAATTGCGAAAATTTTTCCGGTTGGCTGGCTTGGATAACGGTAGTAGAAAACGCCGAACTCTTCGCCTGGCAAATACTCCTGGATCAATGTGTCAACGTCTGACCGGCAAAGATAACTTTCCAGCTCCGCCTCAGAATGAATAATGCCCACGCCAGAGCCGCGTTGCCCGGCGTCAGGCTTTAGCACGACAGGGAATGCCAGCCGGTGTTCGGCGATGAAATTCTTCGCCTGCTTTATTCGCTCTTCGACGCTTGCCGTGGCTTCCAGCAATTGCCAGGTTGGCAAAAACTCTTTCGCAGTTGCCAAACCACGATAGATTTCAGCCTTCGATTCGCCGATGAAACCGCCGCCGGGAATTGCAGGATTCGCCAGCGTAAACAAAGTCAGGCTGCGATGTTTAAGCATTAACCACACGATGTACAACACCACCGGGGGGTAAAAAACGTAAGCTGGCCAGAATTCCCAATTGGTCATTCGTCTCCAACTTGAAACCAGCAAGCGGCGGCCTCGCCAGGTTGAAAGCCGCACTAGCGTTTTGACGATCAGGTAAATCAAAACGGCGGCAAAGAACGCTTTCAGCAAAACGCCTTGTCCGGCGAACAGAGCCGATTCAACCAGGCCTTTGCCCAGCAGCATTGCCAGCCCAACCAGCAATGGAGTCCAGACAATGCACGCAACTGCGAAATATAGTGCGAACTTCCAAAAACTGGTTCGCAAAGCTCCAGCGGCAAAATACGTCGGCAATCGTGCGCCGGGCAAAAAGCGGCTGATGAAAATTACCTTTGCGCCTTGATGCTCCATCCATTCAGAGCCACGCTGAACGGCGCGCTCGTTGACGAACCATTTGACTGGCGCACGCGACAACGCCGCTCTGCCCAACCAACGCCCAGCCAGAAACAGCAGCAGATCTCCGACATAAATCCCCAGAAAGCAGGCGAATGCCGCAAGTGCGAAATCAATACGACCTTGAGCCGCCATCACCCCGGCGGTGATGCAGGTCAGGTCTTCTGTGATTAACGTAGCGGCGGCCAGCAGCAAAACGACCACAGCGGCGGTTATGCCTATGAACTTCGGCAGATTTTTGGGATCGAATGGTTGGTGAGCAGCGACGATGCGATCGGCCTTGGCCTGGGATTCGGTCAGAGCTTTTCCAGCTTCGACTCGCGCGGTGAAATCGGTCAACAGCGGCGCAAGGTAATCTTTCCGATTGAAAACCATGAAGTGGTCGTAATCGGAAATCACCAATTCGCTTTGCGGCACAAGTCGGTGATGTTCGCGCGCGGCTTCCACCGGAACCAGAAAATCATGCTGGCCATGAATAATCAGCATCGGTTTGTCGAATTTGCTGAGCAATGCGCGCAAAGGTCGCTGATCGGAATCGTAAAAGTTGCGGCTGTAAGAAACTGAAAAATCTCGCACATGCGAAGTTGGCGACAACGGCAGCCCTTCGCGTAACAACCAGAAAAATCCAAGCTGCAAACCGTGAACGGCGTGGTTCAAATGGTAATCACCAAGCAATTCCATTTCCTGAACACCAATCGCCGCCAGCATAGTGACCGAAGCAACTCGCTCCGGCGCAATGTCGTTCAGGTTCAACACGACTCCGCCTCCCATGCTGAAACCCAGGAAGTGAGCGCGTTCGATCTTCAATTCGTCCAGCAGTTCGACAAGGTAGCGGGCATGAGCGCGGAAAGAGTAGTCAGGAATGTCTCTGGTTGAAGCGCCAAATCCCGGCAGGTCAGGAATTATCAGTCTGTGCGATTTTTCCAGCATAGGCGCGATCCGTTCAAAATCGCGCGCTTCACCTGGACTGCCGTGGATCAAAACAATCGGCAAGGCGGATTCGCCGGATCCAGTGGACTGGCCCCGATCCTGATAAGCAAATCGAAGTTGAGTGTTTAGGCGACGCTCGCCATCAATTGCGTTTACTTGAATTGAACGACAGGCGGGACAGCTCAGAGGTTCAGGCAAATTTTCTGCCGGGTTGCGCCATCGCCAAACATGAGTCGCCAAAACCAGTAAGAAATAAATCGCCAGCAATCGCCAACGCCAACGTCTCCACCACAAACGTAACTTGCTTGCAGATTTATCCATATACATCAAGCCTTGGCTTGCCAGTATTTCAAAGTTGACGGCGCGACGCCGAAATCAGCCGCTGGCTGAAAGCCCTGCACACGCAACAGCATCGCAATCAGCGCGTAATGATGAACCGTGTGGCTGAGTAAAAAATGCAGTTCACGGCGAGCTGAAGACCGGCTCCAAGCCGAAGAGTTTTCAGCTTGCTCGCCTTCCAGCTTGACCAGCAGATCGTGATCCAGGTTAGCCAAAGGCAATTGCTGAAGCTGTGCGATAG
>JBGAPB010000354.1:0-5968 GCA_044221525.1 Blastocatellia bacterium
GTCGTCATTTTGAACGAAATCGCCGCCAAACCAATTGACGACAATGACGCGCGGCGAATGCTGCGGTTGTTGAGCGGCAAATGGCACGAAGTACTGACCGGGGTTTCGCTGGTCGGCGACGGCAAAGTTACTTCGGATGTGGCGCTGACTCGCGTCAAGTTCGTCAAACTCAGCGATGAAGAAGTTGACTGGTACGTGGCTTCGGGCGAACCGATGGACAAGGCCGGGGCTTACGGCATTCAAGGTTACGCTTCGCGCTTCGTCGAACGCATCGAAGGCAGTTACTCAAATGTGGTGGGATTGCCGGTGCAGATGGTTTACGCGATGCTCAGAAGGATAAATACGGAATGATGAATGATGAAAAGCAGAAAAATTCATCATTCATCATTCCTACTTCTGCATTTCAAAAGATTCCGTTCAGTTGCAGCAGATGCCCCATCTTCTCTTTCTTGGTCAGTAGATATTTGAACGCCTGCTGGGTGGCAGTGGGTTCCAGCGGCACGCGCTCGACGATTTCCAGGCCGGCTTTCCTAAGCGCGCGGACTTTGTCGGGATTATTCGACATCAGCCGCAGCCTTTGAGCTCCAAGCAGCTTTATGACTTCGGCGCATTGATCGTATTCGCGCTGGTCAATTTCAAAGCCCAGCCGCAAATTGGCTTCGATGGTGTCCGCGCCTTCGTCCTGTAAAGCGTAAGCGCGAATCTTGTTGACGATGCCAATGCCTCGACCTTCCTGTTGCTGATAAACGATGATGCCTTTGCCTTCGGCCTGCACCAGCTTCATGGCGCTGTTCAGTTGAGGGCCGCAATCGCATTTCAGCGAATGAAATACGTCGCCGGTCAGGCATTGCGAATGGATGCGGACTAAGGTTGGTTCCTCGGATTTGATCTCGCCTTTGACCAGAGCGACAAACTCTTCGTCGCTGGTGGTGCTGCGAAACCCTACGATGCGGAAAGGGCCGAATTCGGTGGGTAGCTTTGCTTCGGCTTCTTTCTGAACCGTGAATCCTGCTGTTGCTCGGTCTTGCTGTTGTGTCAAATTTTCTCCTTATTGAATAAACAACCGATGTTGCGCTGGTTCACTAACGCTTGGACTATAAGAGTCGTTTGCGCGAGCGGTCAACAAGACTATACGGGAAAAATGCCTTGATGGATGTAAGCCTAATCACGAAGCCCGTCTTGGACAGCGCGATCCGCTCTTGTGAAAAAGCGGCTTGACCGATATACAAACGGCGATGGGCACAATAATCATTTTATTCATCACACTGTTGGCAATTGCGAACGGCGTCTGGCTTAGCTGTCTGGTTTTGGAAACGGCCAAGCTGCGGTTTCGCCTTTCCGTCGGCGCAGTTGTCGGAATGGCTTTGCTGGCCTGGATCGGTTTTCTGTCGGCGCTGGCCTTTGGGCTGAACCGGTTTTCAATCGGACTGACAGCGACAATTCTTGCCGCAGGCTTGGCTGCGCTGATCGGAAAAATACCGTTCAGGGTATTCCGCGCTGGGTTGAGCGATGAAATGCTTGGCAAGTGGGGCGTGATTTATTACCTGGCCTGGGCGGCGGTGTTGGTTTGGTTGTTCAGCCGAGTAGTGATGTTTTACCCGGACGGATTGCACACGGCTCCGGCAAACAACTTCGGCGATTTGCCGTTCCATTTCGGAGTCATAACTTCGATGGCTTATGGCGAAAACCTGCCGCCTCAAAATCCTATCTTCGCCGGGATGAAGTTCACTTACCCCTTCCTGGTGGACTTCCTGACTGCGTTTTTCATTCGCTGCGGAGCCGATTGGCGAGCGGCTTTTTTCGTCGGCAACATTGTGCTGGCTCTGGCGCTGGTTTGCTTGATCGAATTGATGGCCAGACGCATCACCAGCAACCGCATTGCCGGTTTCATTGCGCCGGCGATCTTTCTGTTCAACGGCGGCTTTGGGTTCATCAATTTCTTCCGCCAGCTTTCCGAATTTTTCAAAGACTCCGAACAGGTGAAACTCGGCCTGGTTCATTTCATCACCAACCTGCCGAACACTTACACAATGAACGCAGATTTGCCGTGGGGAGCTGGCAAAATTCCTTTGCGATGGGGGAACGTTTTCACCACGTTGTTGATTCCTCAGCGGTCAATGCTGCTGGGATTGCCGTTTGTCGCGTTGATAATTTTGCTGTGGTGGATGGCGCTTGGAGAGCAGGACAAAGGCGGCAAAGGTTCGCCTCGTCGCCGGTATTTGTTTGCCGCCGGAATCTTGGCGGGGTTGCTGCCTATGTTGCACGCGCACGGATTTTTTTCGATAGCGATAGTTTGCGTGCCGCTGGCGCTGTTGTTCTTTTCAATAGACTGGCTGGCGTTTTTTGTCCCGATGGGATTGCTGTCCTTGCCGCAGGCTTTGTACCTGAGCGGGACTCAGGTCAAAAACGAACTGTTCAAAGTGAAGTTTTTCTGGGAAGCAGGCGACACAAACCCTGCGCTGTTTTGGGCGGCGAACGCCGGGCTTTTCATTTTGTTGCTGGTGATTTGTTTGCTGGCCAATCGGCTGGCGACGCTTCGTCAGGCGAAGTTTTACCTGCCATTTGCGCTCTGGTTCATCGTGCCGAACGTCATCAAACTGGCTCCGTGGGATTGGGACAACATCAAAGTGCTGGTTTATTGGTCGCTGGTTTCGTGCGTTTTCGTGGCATTGATTCTGGCCATGTTTTTCGCCAGCCGGTTCAAGGTTTTGAAACTTGTGGGTGCCGTTTTGCTGGCGGTGCTGACTCTGTCCGGCGCGATTGATGTTGTGCGGGCGTTGTCGCCGATTGAAAACGTTCCGCTTTTTGGCCAGGCCGAATTGGAAGTCGCCGAATTGATTCGCCAGCAAACGCCGCCTCGTGCCGTCATCTTGCACGCGCCGATTCACAATTCGGTCGTAGCTCTGACCGGACGCCAATCAGTGATGGGTTATCCCGGTCATTTGTGGACTCACGGCATCGCCTATGGCCAGCGGGAAAATGAAGTCAAAACGATTTATCGCGGCGGGGTTGAAAGTGCAGGGCCACTTGTCGCTCTGGGCATTGAATACGTCGTCATCGGCCCCGCCGAACGCTCTGGAGAAATGACAGTCGCCGAAAATTACTTTGCCGAATCGTTCCCTGTGGTGATTGACCACGCGGGGTACAAGGTTTACCGAGTCAAATAGCGGTACGGGGAGCGTAAGCGACCTGGGTCTCGGCAATTGGCCATTCACCAGACTCAGGTCGCTTACGCTCCCCGTACTGCAACAAACGCAGTATGTACGCAGAAATCGCCATTCCGCTCCACGTCCATCAAACCTTCACTTACCGCTTGCCAGAAAACATAGCGGCCAGCGCCAAACCCGGTGCGCGCGTGCTGGTTCCGTTTGGGCGACAACTGTTGACTGGTTACATAGTTGATCTGCACGAAACTCTGGAAGAGATGGGGCAGGTCAAACCTTCACTTACCGCTTGCCAGAAAACATAGCGGCCAGCGCCAAACCCGGTGCGCGCGTGCTGGTTCCGTTTGGGCGACAACTGTTGACTGGTTACATAGTTGATCTGCACGAAACTCTGGAAGAGATGGGGCAGGACGAAGAAAGTTTCGAGATCAAGGAAGCCGAGGAGTTGTTCGACACCGTCCCGCTGGTGACGCCCGAGCTGTTAGACCTGACAAAATGGATCGCCGATTACTATTACGCTCCGTGGGGAGAAACGATAAAAAGCTGTTTGCCTGCCGGTATTAACTCTGACGCAGAAGCATTGTTCACCGTTACCGAAGCCGGCCTTGAAGCCATTAAAACCAAAGGCTCCAGGCTCACCTTCAAGATGCAGGCGCTGGAATTCATCGCCAAACAAGACCATACGCCGATGAGCGAACTGGTCAAAGAGTTCGACAGAAACAAAGCCGCCGCCCTGGCACGCGAACTGGATCGAGCCGGTTTCGTCACGATCAAACGCCAGTTGCAGGCCGCCACCGTCAAAGCCAAAAAACAGCAAGCCGTACGTTTGATTCAACAAGCTCCTGCCGAAGGCAAACCGCTTAACGAACAGCAACAAAAAGTCATTGCCTTGCTGGCTGAATCGCCAGAGCCGATCTCGTTTATCGGCTTGACCGAACTTGCCGATGTCAGCGCGTCGGTTATTCGCACTCTGGAAAAACGCGGTTGCGTTGAAGTCTTTACGCGTGACGTTCGCCGCGACCCGCTTTCGCATTTGTCTCCGGTGCTGAGCTCTGAAGCGACTCTTAGCCTGACCGATAAACAGCAGGCCGCACTGGATCAAATCACTGCCAGCCTGGACGAAGACAAGTACGCTGCGTTTTTGCTGCACGGAGTGACCGGCAGCGGCAAGACCGAAGTTTACATTCGCGCGATGCGGGCGACTTTGGACAAAGGCAAAACCGCCCTGATGCTGGTTCCTGAAATTTCGTTGACGCCTATGTTTGCCAGGCGGCTGCGCGAACATTTCGGCGACGCCGTAGCCATTTTGCATTCATCGCTTTCAGACGGCGAACGGCTGGACGAATGGAATCGGTTGCGCCGCGGCGAAGCTCGCGTTTGCATCGGTGCTCGTTCGGGTGTGTTCGCCCCGATGCAAAACATAGGCTTGATCGTGGTGGACGAAGAGCACGAAGCCTCTTACAAGCAGGACGAAACTCCACGCTACCACGGACGCGACACAGCGATTATGCGAGCGCATCAGGCCGGAGCCGTCATCATTTTGGGCAGCGCCACGCCTTCAATGGAAACCTTCCACAACGCTCACACAGGCAAATATCAATACCTGAAAATGGACGAACGCATTGGCGGGCGGCCACTGGCTGCGGTTGAAATCGTTGACATGCGAAAGGTCTTTGAGCGCCACGGTAAACAGCAGGTTTTTTCAGACGAGATGAAACAGGCGATTTTGCAAAACGCCGAACGCGGTGAACAGACTTTGGTGCTGCTTAACCGCAGGGGTTATTCGGCTTCGCTAATCTGCCGAAGCTGCGGCCATCGCGCGGGTTGTCCGAACTGCGATGTGGGGCTGACCTTTCACAAAGTCGAAGCCCGTTTGATTTGCCATTACTGCAACCATCACGAACGGGTTCCGCGTCAGTGTCCGACCTGCCAGGGGTCGTATATTTACTACGTCGGCGAAGGCACGGAGCAGATCGAAGCCCTGCTGAAAGAAATTTACCCGCAGATGCGAATTTCCCGGCTTGACCGAGACACCACCAGACGGCGCGGAGCTTTTGAAAAACTGCTAAACGAATTCGCCAGCGGAGACATTGATCTGATGGTCGGGACTCAGATGATTGCCAAAGGTCACGACTTCCCGAACGTCACGCTGGTTTGTGTGATTTCGGTTGACGCCGGATTGTCCATGCCTGACTTCCGATCAGCCGAACGCACTTTCCAATTGCTGACCCAGGTTGCAGGTAGAGCCGGTCGCGGAGATAAACCGGGTAAAGTCATTATTCAGAGTTACCACACGGAACATTACGCACTGGAATTCGCCAGCCGTCAGAACTACGAAAAGTTTTACGAGCGCGAAATTCACTTCCGCCGCAACATGCACTACCCGCCATTCGTCGCGTTGATCAACGCGCTGATCAAACACACCGACTATGGAAAAGCTGCTCACATGGCTTCGGAACTGGCCCAGCGCATCAAGGCCGCCGACGCCGAAAAAGTCCTGAAAGTTTTAGGCCCAGCTCCGGCTCCGCTGGCTCGGCTGAAAGGCGAACACCGGCTGCAAGTGCTGATTAAAACCCGATACCGCCGTCAGGCCAGAGAAGCTCTTGATGCGGCAATGCTGGGATTGAAAGAAGCCAATCAGGATTTGAGGATGATTACGATTGAGGTTGATCCGGTGAATTTGATGTAAGCATGCCAAAAGGTTCCGGATGCCCCCTTGTATAATGTCAGTTGGTAATTGCCATCAGCGCTGAGTTGGGCAAATCGCCCAGCAGCAAATGCATAGTGTTATCTGACAAAGCCTG
>JBGAPB010000355.1:0-5942 GCA_044221525.1 Blastocatellia bacterium
AAAAGCGTCGCTTCCCTGCTCGTCTTTTTGTTCAGGCAAACCGAAAACAATGATTGATCGCACGCCCAACGACCGAGCGGCTTCGCATTCTTTGACCAGTTCATCAACCGACAGATTGAAAACGCCGGGCATGGATTTGATCTCTTTGCGAACGCCTTCGCCCGGGCAGGCAAACAGCGGATAAATCAGGTCGGACGGCGCAAGTCTTGTTTCGCGCACCATCTCTCGAATTGCAGCGGTGCGACGCAATCTTCGGGGACGTTGAATCAATGATTCCATAAACTCTCCTTCAATTCATTTGGGCAATTATCGCCTGGCAAACGTGCCCAACTTGTTCATCAGTTAATTGCGGAAACATAGGCAAGCTCAAAACTTCGCGCGCGGCAAGTTCGGTTTCAGGCAAAGCTACACCAACCAAATGCCGATAAGCCGGTTGCAAATGAACTGGCACAGGGTAATGAATCAGCGTGCCTATTCCCGCTAACCGCAATCTGTCTTTCAAACCGTCGCGCTCGCTGCTTCGCACAACGTACTGGTGATAAACATGCGAAACGTCGCCGACGCATTTCGGCAACTTCAACCCAGTGGCTTTCAAGCCTTTGTCGTAAATTGCAGCGATTTGTCTTCGCCGTGAATTCTCTCCATCCAAAGCTTTCAACTTCACGCGCAACAAAGCCGCCTGCAATTCATCCAGCCTGGAATTCATTCCGGCGATTTCGCTGACGTAACGTTCGCGCCAACCGTATTCGCGCAACAGCTTTAACCGCTCAGCCAGTTTAGCATCGCTTGTCACAACTGCTCCGCCATCGCCCAAAGCGCCAAGATTTTTCGTCGGATAAAAACTAAAAGCCGCAATGTCGCCAATCGAACCGACTCGCTTTTCGCCGATCCCCTCTTTTATCAAAGCCCCGTGAGCTTGCGCGCAATCTTCAACAACTCGCAGATCGTACCGAGCGGCTAGTTTCTGAATCGCAGCCATGTCAGCCGGGTGACCGTAAAGATGAACAGCGATAATCGCTTTCAGTTTTGCCGAACCACGATAAGTTTTTATGACGTCTTCAATGGCTTGCGGGCTGATTGTGAAAGTCGCCGGGTCAATATCAACCAGCAACGGCTCGGCTCCGGCCAGTTCAATCGCAGCCACTGTAGCCACCGCCGTGTGCGAAACCGTAATTACCGCGTCGCCCTCGCCAACTCCACAAGCCCGTAAAGCCAGCACGATTGCGTCTGTTCCATTCGCCACACCTACGCAATGGGCGACGCCGATATAAGCGGCCAACTCTTGTTCAAATGCGGCAACCTGTTTGCCCAAAATGTACCAGCCGCTGTCCAGAGTCTGCCTGATGGCTTCGTCAATCTCGCGCTGATGCGCCAGATAACCGGCCTTCGGATCACTCTGCGGAACAATCAAATTCATAAAACTCCCAACCAACCGCCGATTACAAATACTTGGCCAAATGCTCCCGGTAAAATTCCAGAGTCCGTCGCAATCCTTCGCGCAGATTTGTTCTAGGTTGCCAGCCAAGCGTTGAACGAATGCGCCCAAAGTCGGCGTAATAATCTCCGATGTCTATTCGCTTGCGGTCAGGCGGATAAGTTCGAGTCAGATACTCACCAGCGCCGTTCATTTCGACAACCAGGTCAGCCAATTCCTTCAAACTGACAACGGAGTCCCCACCCAGATTGAAAATCTCTCCGTTGGCTTTTTCATTCGCAGCCGCCAGCAAAAAAGCTTCAACAGCATCGTCAGCAAAAGTGAAATCGCGCAGTTGATGACCTTCCCAAACCTCAAACGGTTTGCCTTCGACAACCAGCCGAATCCATACGCCCAGAAAAGTTTGCCGAGCATCTTTGATTCGCATTCGCGGCCCATAAGTGTTCGTCAGCCGAAGCGCGCACGAACGAATGCCGTAAACATTGTTGTAAAGAATGTGATACCACTCACCAGCCATTTTGTTGATGCCGTTCACATCCACAGGCCGCAGCAAATGCTTTTCATCAACCGGCAGATAATCTGGCTTGCCATAAAGTTGTCGAGTAGAAGCGAAGACGATTTTGATCGCCGGATTGTATTTACGACAGGCTTCCAGGATCGAAAGTTGCGCCCGGCAGTTAATTTCCAGATCGGCGTCGGGATCATTCATCGAATCCATGTGACTGGTCTGCCCGGCCAGGTTGAAAAGGTAATCCTGACCTTGAACCAGATACCGCATGCTATGCGCGTCGCGCACGTCGGAGATATTCACCTGAACTCGATTTTCCAAACCAGCGATGTTAAACAGATTGCCGCCGTATTCCGGGATCAAACTATCCACTGCCAACACCTTCGCGCCAAGCTCTGCCAGACGCCACGCCAGGTTCGAACCGATAAACCCAAGCGCGCCGGTAATCAGCACTCGACGACCATCAAATATGTTTTTGAAATCTGTCTCCATAACTCAGAGCCTTTCAAATACAGCCAGCGTCCGCCGAGCCGTTTCTTCCCAAGTAAATTTCGCCGCTTGTTCAATCGCCTTGCGACTTAGCTCTCCGCGCAAGTTTTCATCCCAAACCAATCGCTCCATCGCTTCAGCCATTTCGCCGACGTTGCGTGGGTCGAAGTAAATTGCCGCTTCGCCAGCCATTTCAGGCATCGCGGTCGTTCCGGCCACAGCCGCCGGAACTCCCAACGTCAAAGCTTCGAGCAAAGGAAATGAGCAGGTTTCAGCCAGCGAAGGCTGAACAAATCCAAGCGCGTTTCGATACAGCGCAATCAATTGTTGACGCGGCACAGCCGGGCGATCAATGACACACTCTGTCAAATCCAGCAATTCAATTGCCTCGGTGATTTCATCCCAGTATTCGCCGTCCCCCGCTGAACCGACCAGCACCAATTGCAACTGAGGATGATTAACCGCAACTCGCGCAAAAGCTTCCAGCAATCGCAGCACATTTTTGTATCGGTGAAATTGAGAAACGTAAAGGAGGTAAGGCTGATTGATGCCCACAAGTTGCAATTCGTCAGCACTCACCGACGCTTGCCGCTCGGCTTCGCCCCAATCAATCGCGTGGTGAACCACTGAAGGCGAGTGTCGCAATTCGCCAAAGTTATCCAGAATCCGCCGCCGAGTGTCTTCACTGAAAGCAATCGAACCGTCGCAAGCCGCCAGCGACCGCTGCATCTGCCGCCGTAGCATTTTCAGTCGCCAACGCCTGACAGGTGAAGATTCTTCCTCGATCAACGCCGAATCGAGTGGCATGCAATTATGCAGCGCGATCACAGTTCTGGTTTTCGCGGGTTTCCACTTTGGAACCGCGCCTGAATTTGAAAAGAGCAAGTCTGGCTGCGATTGTCGTAAATGAATCGGCAGCACAAACTTCCGCCAAAGCATTCTCAAGATGCTGGCTCCCGCCCACTGACCGTCTTTTAGAAAAGGAATGTTAGCGCGCAAAAAGCTGAACCGCTGATCGTCAATTGTCGCAGCCAGCCGATCCAGATCACCCGCGTGAAGGACGACAAATTCGTGCCGAGATTCAATTTCGGCAAACTGCGGCAACAATTTTTCCAGATAAAGCTTGCCCCCGCTAATGGCGGCTGTGGCATCAATGACGATCTTCATAATTGGTTCAAAAGCGGCGGGAGCTTAAGCTATAGCCTGAAGCGAATCAATGAATTACACTTCGCTTTACTTCAAGTCATAGCTGAAAGGTTTGTCTCCGCTTTTCTCATGAGTTCCTGCTCTGTCACCGCGCCAGTCGCGCTAATTATCTTCAACCGCCCAGAACTAACGGCAAAAGTCTTCGAAGCAATTCGTCAGGCCAGACCACAAACTTTGATTGTCATTGCGGACGGGCCGCGAGCTTACAAGAAGCGTGAAGCTGAAGCTTGCATTGCGGCTCGCACCATTACCGAAAACGTTGACTGGCCGTGTCGCGTCATCAGACATTATTCTGACAAAAATCTAGGTTGCCGCAATCGCGTTTCAAGCGGGCTTGACTTGGTCTTTAATGAATTCGATCGTGCAATCATTCTGGAAGATGATTGTGTACCGGAACCAAGCTTCTTTCGTTTCTGCGATGAATTGTTGGAGTATTACCAAAACGACGAGCGAGTGATGGCCATTTCGGGTGACAACTTTCAGTTCGGAAAGTATCACCCGGAACATAGTTACTATTTTTCGCTCTACCCACACGTTTGGGGATGGGCGACCTGGAAACGCGCCTGGCAACATTACGATGTGGCAATGCCAGATTGGCCAGAGCAACGTGACAATGAATGGCTCGCAAAATTTTTTATCGCCCCAAAAACAATCAAGTTCTGGCAAGAGGTTTTCCAGTCGGTTTATGATGGCAAAGTTGACACTTGGGATCATCAATGGACGTATGCCTGCTGGCGACAAAACGGCTTGACCGCGCTGCCAAGCATTAACTTGATCTCGAACATAGGTTTTGGCGAAGACGCCACACACACACGCCGAAGCGGATTGTTCAGCCGCATGCAGGTTCAAAAGATGAATTTCCCGTTACAGCATCCGGCTGTTGTCGAGCGCGACTTTCGCGCGGACAGCTACACGCAGCAAAACAATTTTGATTACAGCTTTCTGGGACGAGTTCGCCGAACACTCAAACTGCTGCGAAGTCAGTTATTTTAAGTCTCAAAATTTTTTGACTTTATGTCTACAGACCTTAAACAAATCATTCTGCTTGCCATTGCCATCATCGTTCCGTTGGCGTTGCTCATAACAAAACGTCACCGGCTGCTGCTCGCCTGGGTTTGTTTTACTTTTTCGGTGCAAATTTTTGACACAGTAATGCTGACCAATTTGCCAGCCGGTCGCATTGTTGGATTATTGTTCATGCCTCTGGCATTCGCCCGTTTGCGTGAGTGGATTAATCTGACGCCAGTCCGTGCGTGGCTGCTCAATTATGGATGGCTGGTGATTTTAGGTATTGCTTTTGGATTTATCTGGCCTTGGCCTGACACCACTTTCATGCGGCCCTACACGTTAACCGCTCCGGGCAAAACACTAATTTTTCTGGTGCGCTTACTGACCGATTTATCGTTGACCATATTCATCGCTGAACAAATTCTTCTGGGTGGCGCTTTGCGATTGATCGGACGCTCAATGATGATCGGGGCTACGTTGAGCGCTGTGGCCGGGTTATTCCATTTCGTTACGCAAATTGACCTCTATTACATAATCACTGGAACCGGCGAACAGATTCTGCACCTGGGACGTGCCAGGGGCCTTGTCGGCGAGCCACGCGCCTTGGGCCTGAATTGCGCTTATGGCGTAATGATCCTGCTCATCGGGCGGCGACAAATTTCGCGTTTGTGGCCCGCTCTTCTGCTGGTGAACGTTGTGACGTTATTGCTGACGTACTCGGCAAGTTCAATCGCGCTGTTCATCGCCGGGACGGTGGTAGCACTGGTTTTCTTTTCCAACAGCGAACGTCTGACAATGGCTGGAGTTGTAGCGGCGGCACTAACAATTGCGTTTCTGACTTCTGTACTGCTACCCCAACAATTTGACCTGGCCGTTCAGACATTAAGTTTGCGCTTCGACCCTGATTATAAGTTGGCAGGGATTCCTCCCGGCACTTTTGGTCAAGAGATTGCCTATCGCCTGGATGTGTTTGATGCCTGTGCATTGCTGTTCCTGCTTGACCAACCACTTTATGCCTTGCTCGGCACAGGCCCGGGGTTGATACCGCTGCCTGCCTCTGACTACGTTCCCCCCGGTTTGTATAGCCTGATATGGACTCCTGAAACAGGCATCAACAGCCCGCCGTATCATGGCCCATTGCTTGAAATCGGTAATGGAGGAGTTATCAGCCTGGCGCTTTGGCTGGCTCAGGTCATTGCAAGCTGGAACGGGCTTCGTTTTTTATCACGACATTTTCGCAATATGCAGGATGACAACGGAGATGACTGGCGTTTCGCCTCTGCAATGTTTTTGACC
>JBGAPB010000356.1:0-5941 GCA_044221525.1 Blastocatellia bacterium
AAGCATCACCAAAACCTCATGAGCGAAAACAGCCATCTGCATAAAATCCGTTTCGTTGACGGACGAAGCGAATTTGCTCAACGCAGGAAAGGTAATTACTGACAACTGAAAGATTAATTGAATGGTTTGAATTTTCGCACTTCGGAAAGCGCTCCGCGCGCGCACCGGAGCGGCGGGAACTGACGAGCGACAGGTGGCGGATGTTTGAAGCCGGTTGAATTCTGAGGCGAGAACTCAACCGTTTTTTTTATCCGCTTCCTTGCGCTCTCAGTCGAAGTAAATTTTACGGTAGAAAACAACAGTCAGAGAGTTCGCAGGGGGTTATCGTCTGTGTCAATTGGAGGGAGTTCAAAGCTAGAAGGTTAATTTTGTCAGGCAGCGGCTGAAAGCAGGAGAAGGGGTAAAAAATGATGTCAATATCAACAATAACCATGCCGTGCATAGCTCTGACGCCGATGGGAAATCTGCGACCGGATTCGCGCAAACCTGCCGACCGGCAGCAGGCAAAATCTCTGTGGATGAATTCGCTGGAATTGCTGGAAAGTGCTGATGGCGTTGACCTGACCAGGTTGGCGCATTTTTTGAATCAACTGGAAGCCGTTTGTGAAGAACAATGGGATTTTGCCAAAACTTCCAAAGCTGACAGACTTTTTCAACGACTGACCAGATTGGCCGAACGGACGGGCTTGGACCCGGAAATGGAGAGAATGCGCCCGGTGGTTTTGCGGCGGCTAGGCAGTTTGTATCAGGCTCAGGGGCGGCACCAGGAAGCGGAAAGCCTGCTGCGGCGCGCACTCAATTCGGCGCAGGGGATCTTCGGAAAACAAAGTGAAGAGACGGCTGAAGTCCAACATCACTTGGCCACGCTATATCAAGAACGTGGGCAATTTGGCACCGCCGCAAAGTATTACTGGCGCGCTTTGAGCAATTACCAGCAATTACCTTCGGATGAAAGCGTCAAATCAGCCGGTGTTTATCACGATCTGAGTGTTATGGAGCGCAGGCGAGGCAACACAGCGGAAGCTGAACAATTGGCCAGTCATTCCCTGGAAATTCGCATGCGTGTTCAGGGGATGACTAATCCGGCTGTTGCCACAGAAATGATCTGGCTGGCCGACCTGATGATCGAGCGCAAGAAATTCGATGAGGCCGAGCGGTTTTATCGCGGCGCAATCGGAATTATCGAATCGGCATACGACGTCGAACATTACGAAATCGCAACCACATTGACCAAACTGGCCGCGCTTTGCACAACTCAGGATAGAGCCGCTGAGGCCGAACGATGTTTGTTGCGGGCAGTGGCAATCAAAGAAAAACTTTTCGGCATTGAAAATCTGGAAGTTGCTCAGCTTCGCAATGAACTGGCAGAGCTTTATGAATTGCAGTCACGCCACGAAGAAGCCGCACAGCTTATGTGCAAAGCGCAAACTATTTTTAACAAGGCCACTGGGGCTTTGAAGCCGGCGTAGCCGACACAGAAATATCAACCAAGCTCTGGATGGATTGGACGATTACCCAGGGTGCGGTAAAGTGTCAGCCAAATTTTGGCTCAACCGTTCTTTCAACCTTATTTCATTTCATACTCAAATGACACGATCCGGCCAACATCAGTTGACCCGCGTTATTTCAAGTTTGGAATGCGTTGCAGGAAGTCCAGTTCTTCCAGGCGATGATTGCTGTTGAAATGTCGTGAGCGACTCGACAGTAATCATTTGCGCGGCGCATCCAACGAGCGGCTGGCGGCAATCTAATTCCGACCCCCGTGACAGCAGTAGCATCCTTTGGCAACCCCACGCTGCTGTTGCAATGGAAAGAATTGAAAATGCCGCCAGCCTCACAACCTGCTGGCAAATCCGTTAAGCCCACCTTAAATCCGAGCTTAGAGCATGTTTGGAAATTCATTTTTCCACTAGCCCCGCCGTTCACGGCTGGGAAAAGAGGAATCCAAGAGGTGTTAGCCCGGTTTACCGGGCGTGGTGATGGCTTCAGCCACGAAATCACCTGGCTGAAGCCGTCAGAAAAGGACGGTAAACCGCCCTATTCTGATCTGGATCATTTGCGTTCCCAGCCGTAAACGGCTGGGCTACGCAAAAAGAATCAATTTCCAAACATGCTCTTAAACTTCTCATCATAACCAACGACTTCTTTCCTCAATTGAGTTGAAGTCAGAAAACCGGTTTTGGTCACGCGTTGCTCATTGAGCAAATCTTGCGTGTAAGGCGTGACTCGGCCAAAATGCACCTTGCGTTACTTCCGCTAAACCAATCTCTAAAAGGACAAAGCACAAACAGGCTGCAAAGCCTTCGCCTGGAATTTTTATGTCATTCGATCCAAAACACCAAAGTCACATCATCACCAACGGACGCGACCGCGCTCCGGCTCGTTCAATGCTCAAAGCCATTGGCTTCAACGACGAAGACCTGGCCAAACCGATCATAGGCGTCGCTCACATGTGGATTGAGACGATGCCTTGCAACTTCAATCACCGCGACCTGGCCGCCAAAGTCAAAGAAGGAATTCGTGCTGCCGGAGCTACCCCGATGGAGTTCAACACCGTTTCCATCAGCGATGGCGTGACAATGGGAACCGAAGGTATGAAAGCTTCCCTGGTCAGCCGCGATTTGATCGCCGATTCGATTGAATTGGTCGGACGCGGTTACCTGTTCGACGCCATGATAGCCATCGTCGGCTGCGACAAAACAATTCCAGGCGCGGCGATGGGGTTGATCCGGCTGGATGTGCCAAGCTTGATTTTGTATGGCGGTTCGATTGCGCCAGGTTATCTGCGCGGCAAGGCGCTGACCGTGCAGGACGTGTTTGAAGCCGTAGGGCAGCATGCCAGCGGAAAGATCAACGATGCTGAATTGCTGGAAGTCGAAAACGTCGCCTGCCCGGGAGCAGGAGCTTGCGGCGGCCAATACACGGCGAACACCATGGCGATGGTCATGGAATTCATAGGCCTTTCGGTTATGGGGACCGGCAGCGTTTCCGCTGTTGATCCGCTGAAAGAAAAGACTGCGTTTGAATCTGGCAAATACATTGTTGATTTGCTGCGGCGCAATCTGCGGCCAAGCGATATTTTGACACGCAAGGCTTTTGAAAACGCAATCACGGGCGTGGCTGCCACTGGCGGTTCGACCAACGCCGTGCTGCATCTGCTGGCGATGGCGCGCGAAGCCGGAATTGATCTGACGATTGACGACTTTGACGAAATCAGCGCGCGGACTCCGATGATTGCCGACTTGAAACCCGGCGGAAAATACACGGCGGTTGAGTTGGGCAAAGCGGGCGGTATTGGCTTGGTCGCTCGGCGATTGGTCGAAGGCGGTTATCTGGATGGCAGCCAAATTACTGTCAGCGGTTTGACCATCGCTCACGAATCCGAACTGGCTGATGAAACTCCGGGGCAGGATGTTGTTTACCCGACAGATAATCCGATCAAACCGAATGGCGGTCTGGTCATTCTGAAAGGCAATCTTGCTCCAGAAGGTTCTGTAGTGAAGCTGTCCGGCTTCGAGCGCAAAAAACACACTGGCCCGGCTCGCGTGTTTGAACGCGAGGAAGATGCGATGAAAGCCGTCACCAGCGGCAACATCAAATCCGGCGACGTGGTAGTCATTCGTTACGAAGGCCCGAAAGGCGGCCCAGGCATGCGCGAAATGCTTGGCGTGACTTCGGCTATTTCCGGCGCGGGGCTTGGCGAAGTCGTGGCTTTGATGACCGATGGCCGATTCAGCGGAGCGACTCGCGGATTGTGCGTAGGTCACGTCGCGCCTGAAGCCCAAGTCGGCGGCCCGATTGCCGCTTTGCGCGAAGGCGACATCATCACCTTCGACCTGGAAGCGCACACGCTGAACGTTGACCTGACCGACGAAGAGATCAAACAACGACTGGCCGAGTGGGTGATGCCGACTCCGCGTTACAAAACTGGGGTCTTTGCCAAATACTCCGCACTGGTTTCTTCCGCATCCGAAGGCGCAATAACCAGGCCTGAATGACAAGAACTCATTCAGGCTCAGTAATATTGCTGAGCCTGAATGAGTTCTCTTATGGCATCTCTGAATGCTTGGTTGACAACCCCTGTATCGGTCAGTAGTATCCGCCTTCGTTGCGAAAGGCAACGATTCTTTCCAAAGCAGTTTTTCGGGGCGTGGCTCAGCCTGGTAGAGCGCTCGGTTCGGGACCGAGAGGTCGAAGGTTCAAATCCTTTCGCCCCGACTTTCTTACCAAAACAGTAAAGGCTTCCTGATGGAAGCCTTTACTGTTTTCAGCAGTCTTTTTAGAAAAAGACTTATTCAATTCAATCTGACTTTCTCCAACAAGCCATTGTTTTCAGTTGATGCCTGCTTTTATTTATTCAATTTGAACTTGCCGCAAGCCCGTAGCTGAAAACGCCCCGGATCAGGCGCAGCCGGTAATGGAGTCCCCAATTGAGTGTCCTCACGAACAGAAACTGCGCCAACCTTTTCCAATTCGACAAAAGCCGCCCCGCCAGGCGCATCAGGCGCACCAGCCTTCAGGATTTGCAGTGTGCGCGTCGAACTTCCAATCAACGGCAACCAGTAACCGATCACCATCTGACTGAAATTGACAGCCGGGGCATCCGTAGTTTTACAAGTTGCCGCCAAAGAGGGTGGCGGCGGGTTGCTGGGAATGCAGGCACAGGGGCCGCTGCCCGGTGAACCGGCATCGTAAAACAACGAAACATAAGCCTTGTATGGGTCCAACCCGGTGGCAAATCCAGTAACTGTTTCCGTCTTTCCGATCTTTTGGACGCTGACCAGAGCGCGTATGCCTGACCGTCCAATGGGGTTCAGGTCTGCGGTTGCGTCACTTCCTGCCCCGCCTTGATTGGCGGAAAACAGAAATGGCACCTCAAGTGCCGCAATAGGGTTTGACCAGGTTGGCCGCATTGTTTCAGAAGCCCTGGGTAAAGACGGCATTTTGGGTTTGACGACAGCATTCGCTGATGCGCTGGATAACTTCACGGCGAGCATCCCAATACCGACTGTCAATATAAACAAAGTAATAACTCGAACTGTTTTCATATTTTCCTTCCTTGGTTAGGGCCGAAGCTGACAGACACTTGTCGCCAGCATTGGCCTGACTTGTTAGGGCACAAGCTTAGAAGGGGGAAAATTGGCAGCGGGCAAGAGTTACCTTTTTATGGTAAAGTACAAATGATGACAAACAAGAGTAACGTCAGCAGTAGTCAACGAATCTAAAATATCTACTTATTAGCAGGCAGAGCTTCAACCTCTGCCAACACGCGAAATCCGATGTTATTCATCCGTATCGGGGATTGGGCTTGCTTCCTGCCACTTGAGCGGCATTCTCCTGCCGCACTATCCCAAGCTCCGCCACGCAAGGCGCGAAGATCAGTAACTGTATCCTGAGCCTGGTTACTATTAGATTGCGGCTCTGAGTAATTTTCTCGCCAATTGTCCAAGCACCATTCCCAAACGTTTCCGTGCATGTCGTATAAACCGAATGCATTGGCTACACTCAAACTGCCGACTGACACGGTCTGTTGACGAAACGTGTCTTTCGGAGCGGCAGCATAGGGGAGCTTGCCGTTATAGTTTACCCAGTCGGGGTCAACCGTCTCTCCTAGGTTGAATTGCCAGTTAGTGCCTGCCCGGCAGGCATACTCCCATTCTGCCTCTGTCGGCAGGCGGTAACGCCGTCCTGTCGCCGCCGAAAGACGGGCACAGAATTCAACTGCATCTTCCCAGGAAATTTGTTCGACCGGGCGGTTGCCGCCTTTGAAACCTGAAGGATCGCTTATCAGTTCGCGGCTGATTTTCGGCAGGGCTGCAACTGCTCGCCATTGAGCCTGTGTAACTTCAAATTTGCTGAGGTAAAAACCGGCAACCTTTATCGTTGATTGAGGAGTTTCCCACAACAGACGTGTGTGCAATTCAGGCCGCGATTCCTTGCT
>JBGAPB010000357.1:0-5853 GCA_044221525.1 Blastocatellia bacterium
CCTGCGTTGGGGCGACCGATCAAAGCAACCAGGCCAGATTTGTGATTTTCAGTCATATTTTTCAATTTCCAATTTACAGATTGGCAATGCGCGCGTTTTCAATGACCATTGGCAAGTTTGCCAGTTGTGAGTTTTCCGTTAGCCGTCTTACTAACCAAGCTTTCAACCGATTTAGCAGAATCGTCGGTTACTAGCGCCAGTTTTTGAATTCTCAGTCGGGAAACCTGGCGTTCGTTGGCTTCGATTACTTCAAAACGGAGTCCTCGAAATTCCACGCTTTCGCCAACGTTTGGCAGGTAGCCGAATTGTCCGATGACCAATCCGGCGATGGTGGTGAAATCGTCTGCCGCCAGTTCGATATTGAATTCGCGTTCAATTTTTCCGATTTCCACGTCGCCGCGAACCACACAACATTCTTCCGTTTCTTGCACGATTTCGACTTCGGCGGCCTGGGGATCAGGTTCGTCTTCGTCTTCGATTTCTCCGACGATTTCTTCGATCAAATCTTCAAGGGTGACAAGTCCTGCCAGCCCGCCGTATTCGTCAATAACGACGGCCATTTGGACTTTGGCTTTCTGCATTTCGCGCAGCAGATCATCAATCGCTTTTGATTCCGGTACTTCGTATGGTTGGAGCCGGGCGATTTCGATGGCCGTGCTGCTGGTTTCTCCGCTGGCCCAAAACCTGAGCAGGTCGCGGACGTAAATGACACCTTCGATGTTGTCTATTTGTTCGCGGTAAACCGGCAACCGTGAATACTTTGATTCGATCATCAGGTTGCGAACCTGTTCAATGCTGGCGTTGGCTTCGACGGCGATAATCTTCAGGCGCGGAGTCATCACCTCATCAACCGTGCGGTCGCTGAAGCGAATGATGCTCTGGATCATTTCGCCTTCTTCTTCTTCGATGATGCCTTCTTCTTCGCCGACATGCAGAAATGCTTGAAGCTGATCGGCGTCGTCGCCGTTGGCCTCGGCCACGGTTTGAGCCTGTGTCGGAGCTTCAGGATCGCGCTGCAAACCGCGCAAGCTGCGATAAAGCGGGTGAGCAATCGCGCCCAGCACCGGCCAAAGAATGCTCAGCGGCCAGCGCAATTTGAGCAGCGTTCGTTGCGGGTCATTTTGAGTGATGATCAACGGCACGATCTGGCGAAAAACGATTACGGTCAGAATCATTCCGCCGAACGAAGCCATCAGAAAATGCTGCGGGTAAATGCGCAAAGAGATTGCGCTGATCAAAATGGCAATCGAAGCTATCGAAAGGTGAATGCCGAAGGTGAGCGTAAAGCTGAGTTGGTGGTAATGCTCCAGAATCGAGCGCCAGAAATCGGCGTGCGGAGTTTCTTCGGCTTCGCCGGCCAGCATTCTAAGGCTGACGTCGCTCAATTCGTCCAGTGCGCTTTTGGCGGTTGCGGTAACGACCAGCATCGCTATCAGGATGCCGGTCACTGCTATTTCAGATTCCATAGATAAAAAGTAACTCTGGCCTAAGCCTCGCGGGAGACTTAGGCCAGCAGGTGAACTGTCTGTTTCATCGGCTTCAATCTGGAAGCTCAGCCCTGATGTTCAGGATGCGTGCAGCCCTTGAACTCTTTCAGGTAAGTGTTGCCTTTGTACTGCAATTCCTGGTGGATGCCGATTTTCGAGGTGTAATAACCGTCAATCGTCATGTTCTTGATCGCCTTGAAGAATTTCTCTTCCGTCGTCGCGGGCTTCGCTTCGTTCTTGCTGATTTCGGTCAGCAAGGCGACCTGTTTGTCTTTTGGAGCCTTGTTGAATGCCGCGCCGTTCGCCGACTGGCTCTTTGCATCAACCGCAGTCAGGCCGTCAGTCCACAGCTTTTTGGTTTCGGCTGGCGATTCGCTGACCATCAAATCAATGAATGCCGGAACTTCGGCGGCGATTGCGCCGGGCGAATGATCGTCGGTCGGAATAATCAATTCCGAAATTGTAGCAATCAACGCCATCTGGTCGGCTTTGAAAAACTTGGGTGCGGCGGCTTTTTGAGCAGCAGGCGCGGCAGCCTTGTGACCTTCGTGCTGGTGTTCGTGGTCGTCGGCCAGGGCTTTTGTATTCAACACTGGCAAGCTGGCGCCGACGCCGACTGCAATGCCTTTCAAAGCATCGCGGCGAGAGAGGTTGTTGTTTTCATCTGACATGATTCGTGCCTCTTGTTTGAAGTGGACAGAATTTACAGGATTGGTGGGATCTTTGTCCGACGCCGCCAATCCTGCCCTGAGTTCAGAGTTATGGTTTCTCTTTTTTCGGCTCTTCTTTCTTTGGCTCTTCTTTCTTGTCGCCGTCTTTCTTTTCGGCTTCTTTATAATCGGCCAGCCATTCGACATCAATGGCGTCGGCTTTGCGCTTGTCCTTTTCGGCTATCAGCCAGTTGCCGCGATCGTTCCAACCTTCGCCGCCCTCGGCTTGTTTGTGGCAATACAGGCAATCTTTAGCGCCGAATTTGGCCGCTTTTTTCAGGAACGGCGGGTAAGCGTTGGTGGTCAGCGTAGAGCCGAGCACGAAAGCTGCGGCGGCAACGGCGATGGTCATTTTGATCAGATTCTTTGTCATAGAAGCGTTTGTCCCTCTCGGAAAATGGTTTGGTGTCAATTGGGAGTTAGGGGCTGGGAGTTTGGAGATAGGGCATTGTGCCTATTCACTATCTCCAAACTCCCGTCCCCAATTTCCTATTTTTCTCTGGCCAGCAATCGGCGAAACAACTGGCGTCTTCCGGGATTTCGCGGAGCCAGCAATGCCTCAGAAAAGCATTGAGCCGCGACTCGCTGTAAATCCTCCAGCCAGTTTTCTTCAATCAGATAGAAGTTTTGCGTTTCGGCTTCCAGCTTTCGCTGCGGGAATTGATAGTCCCATTCGACCATCACCGCATTGCGCCAGAATTCGTTGCGCGATTTGATTTCTACTCTGATGCGATTTGCCATTGAAAGTGACGAACTTTGCGCCGGAGCTTTGATGCCAAAAGGGTGACGGCCTCCAAACGCAGGCGCATCTTAATCGCGTGATTTGGTTGATGCAAGCCAAGCAAAATAGTAGACAAGATTGACAGGATTGGCAGTAAAGAAAAGGCGCATGGCTGCTTTCCTTTCTTCAATCCTGAAAATCCTGTCAATCTTGTCTAAATGCCTTGGCTCTGAGTTTAGCGTACAGAGAATTTATAGATCGTCGTGGTCTGGTACTTATCGCCTGGTTTCAGCGTCGTGGTTGGGAAGCTCGGCTTGTTCGGCGAATCCGGGTAGTGTTGAGTCTCCAAACAAAAGGCTCCGCGTTTGTTGTACGTCTTGCCGCCTTTGCCAACGATCGTGCCGTCTAGATGGTTGGCCGTGTAAAGCTGCACGCCGGGTTGATCGGTGAAAACTTCCATGACGCGACCAGTGGTCGGTTCGTAAACTTCTACGGCTTGAGCAGTCAAACTGCCGCCAGTGTCCAGCACGAAGTTGTGATCATAACCCTGGCCGATTTCCAACTGTTCGTTTTTGTCATTGATGTGCGCTCCGATGGCAGTCAGTTTGGTGAAGTCGAATGGAGTGCCGACAACCGGTGACATCTTGCCAGTCGGGATCAGAGTTTTATCAATCTCGGTCGTCTGTTTGGAATTGATCTTCAATTGATGGTTGAGCACATCGCCGCTGCCAGCTCCGGCCAGATTGAAGTACGAATGGTTGGTCAGGTTGACGACGGTTTCTTTGTCGGTGGTCGCCAGGTAATCAATCTTCAATTCGTTCTGGTCGGTCAGCGTGTAAGTCACTGTTGCTTCGAGATTGCCTGGGTAACCTTCTTCGCCGTCCTTGCTCAGATAAGTCATTTTGACAGCAACGCCGTCTTTGCCTGTGGCGTCGGACGCTTTCCACAATTGTTGGTAAAAACCTTTTGGGCCGCCGTGCAGATGGTTTGGGCCGTTATTTTTAGCCAGCGTATAAGTTTTGCCGCCGAGTTTGAATTCGCCTTTGGCAATGCGGTTGGCGTAACGGCCAGCCAAAGCTCCCAGATGTGGGTTCTTGTCCAGGTAACCGGCGATGTTGTCGTAACCGAGCGTCACGTCATCGAATTTGCCGTTGCGATCCGGCGCCTTGATCGAAGTTACTGTCGCTCCGTAGTTGGTAATTTTGACTTCGACGCCGTTCTTGTTGCTCAGCGTGTAAGAGTCAACTTCAGTGCCGTCGGGTAACTTGCCGAAACTTTCTTTTTTCAATTTTGCTTCCGCTCCTTTAGACGCAGTTTCAGTTGTGGGCGCGTGGCCCGTTTCCGTAGTGTGATGTCCGCAAGCGCCAAGCAGTCCGCTCAGCGCAAGCAGTGACAACAGAGTCGTTGCTCTTTTCAGTCGCATTTCGTGATCTCCTGTTTGGGTTGGGAAGTGGGATATTTGTCGAAGGCGCATTCTACTTTGTGGAAGTGTTTTACGGCCAGCAATTTACAGCCAGCGTTTGCCTACGATTTGGAAGTTCAAAACAAAGTCTTTTGTTCAATTCCTTTGACCAGCATTTCGACGCGGCGAATGTAGGCTTTGACATCGAATTTGCGCTCGCAACCGCTGCGCGCCATAAAGCGAATCATTCCGAAAATTGGACGCTGCGGTGCCCACGGACGATCATGCTTGCCGCCGATTGCCCAGGCGACGCCCGTGTAACCGTTCGGATCGCGGCCATCCAATTCGTAACGGTCGTTCAACCTCACGGCAATGTCGAAAGCTTCTTCAGGCGACGGCGACCATTCCAGAATTTTCTTTGCCCAGTACATTCTCAGGTAACCGTGCATTCGACCGGTCGTGACCATTTCCATCTGGGCGGCATTCCACAAATCGTCATGAGTCTCGGCATTTTCAAACTCGGCTTCGGAGTAAATGTAAGGACGCGGATCCAGGCGATGAACGTCCAGCGTTTTCAGCGCCCACCCGTGACAGCCTGTCAGCTTGTCGTAATTCGTATTGCGAGCAACGTAGTTGATTGCAACTTCGCGGCGGACAATCAATTCTTCAAGATAAGCGTCTTTTGCGGCTTGTGGAGCATCGGCTTCGCGCACAGCCAGGGCGATGGTCAACGGGCTGATGTGGCCGAAATGCAGGTAAGCCGACATCGAACTGGTTCCGGGCAAATGCGGTTGATTGCGCGCCGTGTCATAGCTTTTCAATCCTGTAGCCACGAATTTCTTCAGCAAGTCCAGGCCGACGCTGGTTCCGCCTTTGAAGTGTTTGACCGGCTGGACGCTCCGGTCAAAAGGCAAATCAGCCAGCAAACGAGCTTCGTCAATCGGCTGGCTTGAAGGCAAATCGGCGGCGTTCCATTTGAATCTGGCCGAAGTATTTTCAAGCGGTTCTAAAAACGCTGGCAGCAACTTATGAATCTTCGGGCGAATGGTGCGCGCTGCGTATTCTTCTTTTTCAAAGAACTTTGTCGGCACAATCACGTCGGCATCAACCGTCCAGAAGGGAACTGTTAATTTTTGCGTTGCGCCTTGTCGCCAGCTTTCAGGTTCGCGCATGGGATTTTCGTCGCCGATGACCAACGCCGGTTTAACTTCTTCGCAAAACTTGATCAGGTCGTGATTCGGGAAAGGGCGAAATATGAAGGCCGCTCCGCGTTTTTCGACGCGGTTTTTGGTTTCGGCCAGCCCTTCAACCAGAAAAGCGTAATGGCGCAGATTCGCGTTTGGGTATTTCGGGTGTAGCCCAAAGAAAACAGCCAGAGGTTTTTGCAACTCGTTGGCGGCTTTGATGGCAATGTCCAGCGCAGGATTATCGCTGCCGCGTTGAGCACGTTGCATCCAGTAAACCACGCATCGGCCTTCGGTGTTTGGCAAACCGGGTCGTCTGACGGTCACAAAAGGATCGTCCTGCAACTGT
>JBGAPB010000358.1:0-5855 GCA_044221525.1 Blastocatellia bacterium
TATTACCGTAGCCATTTTGATGGCTTCAGGGCGAGTGCCGAAGATGGATAAAACTTTCATGAGTCACGTATCAAGAGTTCCGTGTGTCGGTCTGTTAAACTTTCGCGACAATCATAATTCTGCTCCCGGATACCAAATGCTCATGAGCGTGAGGTAAAACCGGCATAACCTCGACGCTGGAAAATCCCAACTTTCTAAGTATCTGAACCAGGGTTTCGCGTCCGGGGCAAAGTGATAAATCGGTCAAACTGCCAAAGGTCGAGTTGCATTCGGCGGTTTGATCCAGCACGGCAAACGCTCCCAGCGATGTTTCCGGGGCTTGGCGGCTTCCCCAGTCAACTTCACCTGAAAGATCAGGAGCAACCGGCGTTTCAATGATCAGCATTTTTTTGGTCAAAGCCTTGGCCTTACGCAATGCTCCTATTGGATTTTCCAGCCAGGATAGAACGCCCATCATCAACACCACATCGAATTGCCCAATTTCGTTGGCAGAAACGCTGTTGATGTCGGCGACTTGAAACCCCAAATTGTCCAATCCATAAATACGACGCATTAAAATCGCGTCTTCGATATTTTGATGCCTGGGGTCAAAGCCTCGCACTTTTCCAAACCCACGCCGAGCCATTTCAATGGCGAAATAACCCTGATTGCAGCCTATGTCCAAACAGGAGAGCGTGGAAAAATCGTTTCCGAATGCTTCGCTGAGCACCGAATCAACTATCGCCAAACGGTCTGCGTGGAGCCTTCTGGCGGGCTCGGGCAAATCAGAATTTGTGACCGAACCGCCGGGCAATTCAAACTCATAAAACCAGTCCCGCCTCATCGCCTCTGCTTCCATTGCCAGAACTTCAGCAGAGGCTTCACGCTGGTCTGATTGAACAGAGGAGTTCTGTTCGGAATTGCCTTTTACTTCATCCACCTCAGCCACAGCACTGGAATTTTTTTTGTGCTGCTGTGTGTGGTATTCGTCAATGACGTCACCCGGCAAACCGACCACGCACAGTCGCCCGTGATCCAGCAAGGCGGCGCGATTACACATATTTTTAACCGTTGCGGATGAATGCGTAACTAACAAAATCGTCGTCCCCTGGCGTCGAAAATCCGCAATCCGGTCGGCGCATTTTTCCTGAAACTGTTCATCACCGACCGCCAACACCTCGTCAACTATCAGAATGTCAGGGCGAGTCGCCGTGGCAACAGCGAATCCTAGCCGCACGGTCATCCCGGTTGAGTACGTCCTGAGCGGCGCATCAATAAAATCTTCCAGTTCGGCGAATTCAACTATGCTGTCAAACAACCCTTTCATCTCGACGCGCGAATAACCCAGCAATGTTCCATTCAAAAAGACGTTTTCGCGCCCGCTCAATTCAGGGTGAAATCCCGCGCCAAGTTCCAGCAACGGGGCGATTCTACCTTTCACCCAGATCCGCCCCTGAGTTGGTTTCATTACACGCGAAACCACTTTCAACATGGTGCTTTTGCCTGCACCGTTGTGACCGATCAAGCCAAAGACTTCGCCGCGTCTTAGTTCCAGGTTGATATCGGTTAGCGCCCTGAATTCCTGATGCGTGACTTGCCGTTTCAACAAACGAATTGCGTATTCTTTTAAGCTTTTGATGTGTTCACTGGGCGCTCGATACACAACTGAAACGTTCTCTATACGAATGACAATCTCGGCGTCATCTTTTTCCTTAGGCTTCCCGCCCGGCCTGCCGGCTGTGTCGGCTGGGCTGCCCGGCAAAACCGGCTTTTCTTTAGTTTTCAAGTTTTCAGATTCGGTAAGCAAGCTCATCAGCCTTCCTGGAAAAATACCACCAGCCAAAAGCCAGTGTCACCAATGCCGCAACGACCGAAGCCAGCACGGTATTTGGACCGGCAAGCCAGCCGACCAACAACGGTGCGCGAAAAATTTCAATCAAGTGATACAGCGGATTCAAATTGAACAACCAGCGCAAACGTTCAGGGATAATTTCTTTCGGGTAAATAATCGGCGTCAGATACATCCACACCATCAAAAGTATCTGGTACATCTCTAAAACATCCGCAAAGAAAGCAGCCACGCGCGAAAGTATCAACGCCACGCCAAGCGCGAACATCGCCGTTAACATAATCGGCAACGGCAGTATCAGCAGCGCCGGACGCAACGGAGTCCCGGTGATAAGCATGACTATAAACAACGGAATCAGCGTCAGCACCAAATTGACCAGAGACGTTCCCAGCGCACTGATGGCGAAAATCGAACGCGGCAGGTAAATCCGGTGCATCAGACTGCTTCCCCAAATCAACTCGCTCATTGCACCGGTTGTCGTCTGCGCAAAGAAATTCCAAAGCGCCAACCCGGACAAGGCGTAAGTCGCATAATGCGGCAGTTGAAAACGAAAGATGTTGGAAAAGATGAACGTCAGCACCAGCATCATCAGCAAAGGGTTGAGCATCGTCCAGAAAATTCCCAGCACTGATCGTTTGTAACGGGTTTTGATATTGCGTGAAACCAGTTGCCACAAAAGGTCACGATACCGAATCAACTCTTTCAGTTCCGACAAAAACGGATTTCCCGTCTGCGTGGAGTCGTAGACCGGCGCTGCGGCAAATTGCCGCTCCGAAGGTTGAGCCTTGCTTGTTCCAACTGACATTTTTATTGCCTTGGTTCAGGGAGTTATTCGCCACCGGCAGCGGTGTTCGAGTAGCTTGAGCCGGTGAAAAGCCTTAACTTAGGGGGCGATTGGAGTTATAGGTGACGGTCAAAATTTAGTCAATCCGGCATCACGCCGCCTCTCGTTTGCCGTTCCGGTTTGGCCGACTTCCGTCGCTGTTGTATATTGCGCGTCGCCTCAAATAAGACCTCACCGCAATTGTGATAAACGTTCGTATGCGGCAAAAACATCACCAGCAAACTGCTGACAATCAATTCAACCTATTTCAACGAATCCGTCTGGCGCTTCTTCAGGAACTGCCCAACGGAAAATATCGAGCTGTTCGCGCGGCTCTGCGAGTTCTGATTCCGCATCCTTTGCGTCGCAGAGCCGTCGAATTTGTCCGCAGCCGTTTCGGTTTGCGAATACTTTCCAACCTGATTACCGACCGGCTGACTGCCAAAAAGCAGATTGCGGATGTGCTGGCCAGAATCGGTGATTCGGATTTTTATCGCTCAATTACATTGTTGCCTCATCTGCCGGAGCCTGAAGTGAAGGCGATCCTCAATCATCCGTTGAAGACCGCAACTCCTGCACGACCCGACGTTATCTGCTTTTCGATCATTGATTGGTCATTCAGGTTTCAGCGCCCCCAGCAATTAATGTCGCAGTTTGCCGCCAATGGTCACCGTGTTTTTTACCTGAGCGTGTCCAAGTTCCGCAGCCGTTATGCCCGGCCAAGATTCGCCGTCACGCAGATTGCCGACAACATTTTTGAAGTTGAAATCTCCGCGCGCTACCCGTTGGACATCTTTCACGAAGTCATCCAAACCAAAGACTTGGAACTGGCGCTGGATTCGCTGGACGAACTCCGCCGCAACTTTTCGATCAACGAAGCAATCAGCTACGTCATGATCCCTTCGTGGTGCGAAGCCGCTCTGGAAACACGGCGGCGCTGGGGTTGGCGCGTGGTTTACGATTGCATGGACGAATGGGAAAACTTTCCTGGTATCAAACCCGCCAGCCTGGAAGCCGAAACTCGTCTGGTTGAACGATGCGATTTGCTGGTGGTGACAGCACAGCGGCTGGTTGAAAAATGGAATTCCCGGAAATTGCCAACCGTGCTGGCTCGCAATGCGGCGGATTACGATTTTTATGTCAGCCGATGCTTGCCCAATTCGCTGCTGCCAGATCCGATTCGAGAAGGTATTAAACATCCGGTCATTGGTTACTTCGGAGCGATCGCCGACTGGTTCGACATTGATTTACTTGCCGAAGCGGCAGAGCGGCGACCGGATTACACCTTTGTGTTGCTCGGCGGAGTTTTCGACGTTGACGTTTCGCGATTGCAGTCGCTGCCAAACGTAAGGCTGCTGGGACAGCAGCCTTACGAGACAATGCCGCAATATCTTTATCATTTTGACGTTTGCACGATTCCGTTCAAGATCAACCCGATCACCGAAGCGACCGACCCGGTCAAGCTTTACGAATACTGGAGCGGTGGCAAACCCGTTGTAGCCACCAAGATGGCAGAGCTTGAGCATTACAGCGATTACGTTTACCTGGCCGAAAATGCAGATGATTTCATCGCCAAACTGGACACTGCGCTGGCCGAAAGTGATCCGCAGTTGCCAGAAAAACGCCATGCACTGGCTCGCCAACACAGCTGGGCGAATCGTTACAACTTGATCGAAGCCGAACTCAGGCAGTCTGCACCGCTGGCCAGCATCATCATCGTCACTTACAACAATCTGGCGCTAAGCAAACTCTGTCTGGAAAGCGTGCTGCGAAACACCGAGTACCCGCATTTTGAAATCATCGTCGTTGATAACAACTCAAAAGACGACACACCGAATTACCTGCGCCAACTGGCAGAGCTGGAACCTTCGGTCAAAGTGATTTTGAACGACGTGAATTACGGTTTTGCCAAAGCCAACAATCAAGGAATCGAATTGTCCACCGGCGAATACATTGTCCTGCTGAACAACGACGCAATAGTTCCACCGGGTTGGCTTAGCAGATTGTTGCGCCACCTGGACGATACTCAAGTCGGGATGGTCGGGCCGGTGACGAACTTCGTAGGCAACGAAGCCAAGATCGAAGTTCCCTACAGCAGTTGGCAGCAGATGGAGAGTTTTACGCACCAGCACACCTGGCAAAACGACCTGCTGGTTTCAGACATTCACATGCTGGCGATGTTTTGTGTGGCGATGCGGCGCGAAGTTTTCCGACAAATAGGCCCGCTGGATGAAAGATTCGGCATTGGCATGTTTGAAGACGACGATTATTCGGTTCGGCTGCGCCAGGCAGGTTATCGAATCATTTGCGCGGCGGATGTTTTCGTTCACCATTTCGGACAGGCGGCATTCGGCAAACTGATCCGGTCAGGCGATTACGACCGCATCTTTGAAGAAAACCAGCGGCTTTATGAAGCCAAGTGGCAAATTGCCTGGCAACCACATCAGAATGTTCCGCTCAAACTTGAAACTCACGACGCCATACGCAAAAGCAGGTAACGGGTAATGGTTTAGAACTGAGGATAGATAACGGAACAAGCGGAAGTAGCGGACCGGACGGAAACGTTTCCCACTTCTTTTCCGTTTATTCAGTTATTTCCGTTTGTTCTGTTATCTCTAAAAACCATTCTCCACAAAACTATTCGGGAAGCTGAGATGTCGAAGTGATGGAAGACAAAACCGCGTCAACTCCGAAAACACTTAAGCACATTTGCTGGCTGTTCTTTCTGGCCTTGACTCTGTTCTATCTTTCGCTGACTCCGGGAACGATTGAAGGGCAAGGTTACAATCAGGAAAACCTGATTGCCGCCAATCAAGTCGTTGCAAACGTCACCAACGCCGTAACAGCAAAGCCGCTGATCCGAGTCGAATGGACAAGGCATGGTTTCATCGAACCGATCTTCTTTGTGCCCTTTGCTGTAATCAGCCGTATCTTGCCGGGCGATTCCGTAAAATGGACTGGGCGACTGGCAATCTTTCAACCGATTCTGGCGACTTCCCTGCTCTGCACACTTTTGTTGATTTGGGCTTATCGGCTTACTTCAAACCTTCGTCTGGCGGTCTTGCTTGCGACTTCCGCGGGGCGGGGAACGATGCTCGGGCCTAACTTTAACATAGTATTGCACACGACTCAGTCCCTGGCGCTGATGATTGCGGCTTATATTGCGCTTGGCATCACGCCTGGCCGGGAGCCGAAAAGGAACTG
>JBGAPB010000359.1:0-5715 GCA_044221525.1 Blastocatellia bacterium
CATTCATACAGGCAAAGAGCGCGACACTCGCTCCGTCAGGTTTGACGGATAAATTCGAGGTGGCGAGCCATTGGCGAACAAAGATTTGAACTAAAGGCGAAGTCGGTGGTTATAATCGTTGCATTCCCCTTCAATCACGGTTTCAGGTTTCAGTCAGGAAAAACTCAATGCGAATTTTTATCACCACCATTTTTGCGCTCATTCTTTCAGTTTCGGCTTTGGCTCAGAGCAATTCGGCCAAATCGCCAGGCGAAATCGCTCGTGAGCAATCGCAGGCTGTTGTCATTGTCGAGGCTCTGGATGATCGAGGCAGTGTCATCAGCCAGGGAAGCGGTTTCATCGTCACTCCGGGCGGCGCAATCGTCAGCAATCTGCATGTAGTTCAAGGCGCTGCAATGTTGCGCGTCAAACTGCCGAGCGGCGATGTTTACAAGACCTCTGATCTGGTTGACGTGGACGACACCAAAGATATTGCCATCATCAAGATCAAAGGTTTTAAGCTGCCTACGGTCACGCTTGGCGATTCCGACAAAGCTGAAACCGGCGATGCCATTGTCGCCATCAGCAGTCCTGAAGGTTTGGTCAATTCGCTAACCACCGGAGTCATCAGCGGAGTTCGTCGTCTGGACACTCATAGGGTTTTTCAAATCACGGCCCCCATCAGCCGAGGCAGCAGCGGCGGCGCGCTGTTTAACTCAGGCGGCGAAGTCATTGGCATTGTCACTTATCTGCTGAAAAGCGGTCAGAACATCAACTTCGCGGTGCCGGTGAATTACGCTCGCGGAATGATCGGCGATCAGGTGACGACTTCGCTGGCGAAGTTGCAGCCTCCGATCAGACGAGAAGCCGAAAATAAGGCGGCGGAGACTTACAACACCGATCAGCCTATTCAGGAACAGATAGTTGTTGCCGCACGCGGCAAGCTGGGAATAACCGAACAGTCGCCGGTATTCGTTCGACCCGATGAAGCTCTGGCGCTGGTTTACCGTCTGGTCGAAGGCATTGGTTTATTAAGTTATAAAGACGCTGGGGAATTGACCAGGATGGCAGCGCTTTCAAAAACAAAAGATACGGATGCCGTCGAAGAATACACAATCAAATATCTGAGCTTTCACCACGGAATGGCCATGAGTTTCAGCAAACCCGACCGTTTGTTGAGCAGCGTTGAATTGCTGGTTACCTGGTCGCTGGACGATGTCAAAAACACCTTCGGCGAGAAGTTCAAGAAACGCACAGTCGGCAAGCAACAGATTCTGGAATTCAGCAAACAACCGCCAGGTCGTAAGTTGGTGGCATTGATGGATGGAAACGGAAATGTGCGTTCAATAAGGTTTACTAAAACGAATTGACGTTCAGATGGGGAGGCTGAAGCCGAGGCAAAAGATATGGGGAGCATCACTGATCTGGCTTTCTCGCAAAATTATTGCGGAATGCTCAGGTCGCTGACGCTCCCCGTGCTTAACTTGCTAATTGTTTTAAGCTCTGGTTATGGCCTGGCTACGATGATTTCGTTTGAACGCACCTGACGCAATTGCTCCTGAGCCTTGCTAACTTTCACCGTCGGATCGTTTTTGATTTTCTCGGTCTGAAGCTTTAATTGTTTATTGGTGGCTCTGGCGTCTTCGGCGCGCGTCACAGTCACCGAGTGCGATTTCACGGCTTCCTGTTCAGCGCCGTGAGCGCGAAAGAGCACAGTCAGCGACAAAGCCATAAAGGCCAGCGACAGCATTGCCAGCCAAGCGTAATTCGGAATGCTGGGAACCCAGCTTTCAACGCGAACACCGACCGATGTGCGTTCGCCAAATGTAGTGGCGTTAGAGCGAAGAGCGACAGAATTGTTTCTAGCTGAGTACGAATTGGCTATACGTTTCAAGGCAACACCTCCAAATCTTTCTTTGTATTGATTTCAAAAACAGCACAGAACTAAAAGGTTCAATGCTTAAACATCTTAGCAACAACCACGAACCATCGCGGCGGTTACAAATTTGGGCGATTCAGGCCGGGGCTTCGCCAAACAAACACTTTTGCAAACGTTGTTGAGTAATAAATCCCCTGACTTTGCGGTAAAGTCGAGCCTCTGGTTTAGAAGCTGTTGGGAAGTTACTTCCAGAAAATTTTCTTGAATCTGACCCGGCCACTTGAACCTGAAAACCGGGAAATTGTCCTTGAACCTTTACTGCTTAATTGTTTGCTTAAGATGGCGCGCAAGGTAGCACGCAAGAAAAAGCCTGTAAAGCACTATTTTTCAATAGTTTCACAGTCGAAACCTCATGCGAAACATAATTTCGTTAGAAACTTGATCCGCTTAAGCATCTAGGCTGTAAATTGTCTTGTGGTCGCATCAACGCAACCCACAGAATCTTGTGCTCTATTAGGGCAGGCACTAAAAATATGGCTGCAAACGTTGTGTTTTATAGCTATTGAAGTCGAGTGTTTGAGCCTTGTAAGTAACCCGTTTAACGCCTAAAAAAAATTTTCAGCGTCTCATCAATGAAATTAACTGTTAAGCAAAGGCTAGCTCAACTTAGTTTACCGATTTGTATAACTGGTCTAACATCCGCGCCAAGATGATTTTCTTTCCTTTGCGATTTTCGACACGAATTCAAGCTGGTTTATGGTTGTGTTTGGGCTTGGCGATTGGTTTAACGATGCTGTTGCTGTTTGACGACAGTTGCCAGATGGACGGCGGGCAGCACTTCCTGTTTGCGCGCTGGGCCTGGATGCATCATGAATTGTTCGTCGGAGTCTGGGCGCGTCCGCTTTTTACTTTTATTTACGCCTTGCCGGCCGCAATTGGTTATCAAACTGCGCGAGCCTTTACAGTTTTGATCTGTCTGGCAATCGGGTGGCAAACCTGGCGGTTGGCTGAAGAATTCAAACTGCCTCGCGCACCGCTTAGCATTGTGCTGCTGTTTCTTCAGCCATCTTTCTTTCTGTTTTGCGCCGACACCATGACCGAACCGATCTTTGCGCTGACTTTTGTCGTTGCGCTTAGGTTGCATCATCAAGGGCGAATCAAAGCCGGAATGATCGTTGCTTCATTGATGGTGCTGGCCAGACCGGAGGGTTTCTTTTTGGGCGCACTTTGGGGACTTTGGGTATTGGCCGAAATGTTTGTAGCTTCACCTTCAAGCGGCAATTTCAAATCTCAAATCTCAAATTTCCCAACATATAGCCTAAAAGCGTTGCTACAAATTTTACTCTTGGCTACAGGTTCGGTCGTCTGGTGGATTGCCGCCACCTTGCTGACCAAAGACCCTTTGTTCATCAAAAACAACTGGCCGTCAGGATGGTCTGTGACCGGAACGATTTACGGCGCGCACGGTTTGCTGGCTTACCCCAGCCGATTGCCCGAAGTCGTGGGACTGTTCCTGTTGCCGATATTTATTTACGGACTGGTTTGGCTGTTGCAACAAAGGCGGTTGTTTACTTTGACTTCGTCTTTCCTGCTGATTTTTGTGCTGCACACCATTTTCAGAGCTTACGGCTTGTTGGGGTCTGCTGGGTATCCGCGTTATTTGGTGGCGGTTTCTCCGGCAATTGCGTTGATTACTTTGGTTGGTTGGAACCGAATGGCTGAGTTTTTTGCTCATGTTTGCCGATCAGTCAGACTTGGTTGCGTCGCGGTTTTGCTAGCGGTTTCTGTCTGGACAAATTTTGTTTATGCCGACGGAGCCGAATGGTCGCGCGATGCAGTGGCAATTAACGAAGTACATTCGTTTTGGAAATCGCAGTTGTTCGCGCCGCCGATCAGCCGATTCATTTGGAGCAAACCTTACGCCTGCATTTTGTTTGACCGCGACCCGTGGGAAAATCCAGCATTCACACGAAACAAAGAAAGTGATTTCAGAACCTTGCGCGAAATGCCTGAGGGAACTTTGGCCGTTTGGGATGAACTGGCGGGGCCAAAAGAGTTCGGTTTGAACGCCACTGATTTTGAAATGGCAGGTTTTGTTAATGTGTATTCAAGGCCTTTCAACCTGAAAGGTCACATACTGGATCGTTCGTGGTTCGGCTTTGGCGGGACTCGACGGCAAACAATTTACGTGCTTTACAAACCGTGAATTTCAAGGGGGCAATATGAAACTCGCAAAAAATCTGTTTGGAATAATCGTGTTGTTGGCTATGACGATCAACGCCGCCGCACAGACTCAATCGAAAGACGCAGTAAAGGATTGGGCGGATCAGTGGCAGATGGCCACCAAACAATTGTTAGGCGTTGCCGAAACAATGCCCGCCGACAAATACGATTATAAGCCGGTCAAGGAAGTCGAAAATTTCGGCGACCAGATCAAACATGCGACGCTGGCGATGAAAGTGCTGCTGGCAAATGCCGAAGGCAAAACAATCAAAACCGGAGATGCTTTTGCGGCAATGCAAAAGCTGAAAACCAAACCAGAAATCATCGCGGAGTTTCGCAAAACGGTTGAGGAGGGTTCAAATGTCATCAAAAGAATCGCGGGGAAAACCGACGATGACGCTGTCGAGTCGCAGTTTTTCGGTAAAACAACCCGTCGCTTTTTGCTGATGCAGGCGATTGCTCACAACAACAATCATTACGGTCAACTGGTTTATTTCTTGCGACTCAACGGTCTTGCGCCTCCGAAGTAGACAGGGATAAAGAATTTCGCCGCAGTTACAATCTATAGATTTGCTGCGGCGAAACTGCTATCTGGCTACGCGAGCGCCGCCGCCTTTCATCACTTTTTCGACTTCGGCCAGCGTCGCCATCGAAGTATCTCCAGGCGTAGTCATCGCCAAGGCTCCATGAGCCGCACCGTATTCGACCGCTCGTTGCGCTCCTTGCCCGGTCAGAAAGCCGTAAATCAAACCCGAAGCGAATGAATCTCCGCCGCCGACTCGGTCGTAAATTTCCAGGTTCTCGCGCAACGTGGCTTCGTGGAATTTGCCGTCGCTGTAACAGATCGCTCCCCAATCGTTGATCGAAGCCGTCTTGGCGTTTCGCAAAGTCGTTCCCACAACCTTGAAGTTCGGATATTCGGCGACTGCGCGCTGAATCATCTTTTTGAAGTTCGTCGGGTCAAGCTCCGACAAGTTTTCATCAACGCCTTCGACCTCAAAGCCCAACGCCGCCGTGAAATCTTCTTCGTTGCCAATCATCACGTCCACCAGCGAAGCCAAGCCTCGATTCACCTCGCGCGCTTTGTCGTGGCCGCCTATGCCTTTCCACAAAGATTCGCGATAATTCAAATCGTAGCTGACGATCGTGCCGTGTCGTTTGGCGGCTTCCATTGCTTCCTGGGCCACCAGCGGAGTCGTTTCTGACAGCGCCGCGAAAATGCCTCCGCAATGAAACCAGCGAGCGCCTTCTTGCCCAAATATTTTTTCCCAATCAATGTCGCCCGGTTTCAATTGCGACACCGCCGTATGCCCTCGATCCGAACAACCGACAGCACCGCGCGCGCCAAAGCCTCGTTCGGTGAAGTTCAATCCGTTACGCGTCTGGCGGCCTACACCGTCATAATTCACCCATTTGACGTGGGATTGATCCACGCCACCCTGATAGATGAAATCCTGAACCAGTCGCCCGACTGGGTTGTCGGCAAACGCAGTAACCACCGCTGTGTTCATCCCGAAGCATCGCTTCAACCCGCGAGCGACATTGTATTCGCCGCCACCTTCCCAGGCCTGAAAAGTTCGCGTCGTATGGATTCGTCCGTCGCCCGGATCCAGCCTTAGCATGACTTCGCCCAG
>JBGAPB010000360.1:0-5705 GCA_044221525.1 Blastocatellia bacterium
ATTCTGGACCCGCAGCGCGGCCACAAACGCGAAATGATTGATCTGGTCGAAAAGAACGCCAAGATCGGTTTCGATCAGCGATTCAGGGTCATCAAACCCGACTGGTCGAAAGTGCTGGTTGAATTGCAGGAACTGCTGGGTTTGCCCGCCGTGCCTCAGCGAATCGAATCTTTCGACATATCGAACATTCAGGGTTCGGAAAACGTCGCCGGAATGGTGGTTTGCGAAGGCGGCGAAATGAAAAAATCCGATTACCGCAAGTTCATCATAAAGACCGTGGAAGGCGCTGATGATTTTGCCTCGATGCGCGAAGCCGTTTACCGCCGATATTCGCGGTTGATGAAAGAAGAAAAGCCATTGCCCGACCTTGTTTTCATTGATGGAGGCAAGGGGCAGTTATCATCGGCTTCGGCGGCGATGCATGAACTCGGCCTGGCCGAGGTTCCAATGGTTGGCATAGTCAAACCGCGCGGCAAACACGAAGAAATCAGCCATTTGTTGGTGAAGGGCAGGGAAGCCGAACCGGTGTTGTTGGAAAAGACTTCGCCGGTCATGCGGCTGGTTAGAATCATACGCGACGAAACTCACCGCTTTGCCGTCAGTTACCATCGCCAGCGCCGGGCGATGCGGGATTTCAAGTCTGAGTTGACATCCATACCCGGCGTCGGCGAAAAGCTAAAAGAAAGATTGCTGCGGAACTTTGGCAGTCTAAAGCGCGTCGGCGAAGCCAGTTATCAAGAATTAAAACCGTTCGTCGGCGAAAAACAGGCTGAAAGAATCATTGAACACTTCCGCCAGCAACGCGAGAGCGAATAGAGTTCGATCAAACGAATCGTCATCCATCAACCAAATCAAAACTAAGGCAGAAGAAATAGACAGGATTTACATGATTGAACAGGATTGATTTCAGCGCGAATCAATCCAAATCTTCATCTTGTTGAATCCTGTAAATCCTGTCGAAAAGTATCAGCTCCGGCTTGCGTTGTAACCGCCGGACTCAGGGAGTCGTCTGTTAAAGTGTTTCCAAAATCGTTTTCTTCCAAAACTTAACTTTATATGTGGATAGTCAAACTTGCCTTACGCCGCCCGTACACTTTTGTCGTAGCGGCATTGCTGATCGCCATTCTGGGCGTGGTAACGATTCGCCTCATGTCCACCGACATTTTCCCTGAAATTGATATTCCGGTGGTTTCGGTCATCTGGACTTACAACGGGGTTTCGGCGGATGAGATGGAAAAGCGCATCGTCACCCCCAGCGAGCGCGGTATGACGACGACCGTCAACGACATTGAACACATTGAATCTCAATCGTTGAACGGCATCAGCGTCATCAAGGTTTTCTTTCATCCCGGCGCAAAAATCGAAGCGGCGGTGGCTCAGATCAGCGCAATGTCGCAGTCAATTTTGCGCATTATGCCGCCGGGAATGACGGCTCCGTTCATTATCCGTTACAACGTTTCCAATGTTCCTATCCTGCAGGCCAGCATCACCAGCGAAACAATGAACGAACAACAGCTTTACGATTACAGCCAGAACTTCATTCGCACACAGTTGGCCACTGTTCAGGGGGCCTCGATTCCAATTCCTTATGGCGGCAAACCGCGCCAGATCATGGTGGATATTGATCCGCAGGCACTTTATGCCAACGGGTTGTCGGCCACAGACATTGCCTCCGCGATCAACGCACAGAACCTGATTTTGCCAGCCGGCTCGGCCAAGCTGGGCGAACGCGAATACAACGTACGCCTAAACAGCAGCCCGGACACGGTCGCGGCGCTCAATGATTTGCCGATCAAACAAGTTGGCGGAGCTACAATTTATATCCGCGATGTGGCTCAGGTGCGCGACGGTTCTCAGGTGCAGACGAACATCGTTCGGCAGGATGGACGGCGCTCGGCATTGCTGACTATCTTAAAAAGCGGCGGAGCTTCGACACTGGATATTGTCAGTCGAGTCAAAGAACGTTTGCCAGGCGTTCTTTCTACGTTGCCCAAAGAGTTAAACGTCAATTTCCTGTTTGACCAATCGCTGTTTGTGCGCGCCGCGATCAACGGCGTGCTTTTTGAAGCAATCATTGCCGCGTGTCTGACCGCTGCGATGATTCTGCTGTTTTTGGGAAGCTGGCGCTCAACGCTGATCGTGACCATTTCCATACCGCTTTCGATTCTGTGTTCGCTGATTTTGCTTGGCCTGTTGGGCAGGACGTTGAACGTCATGACTTTGGGCGGGTTGGCTTTGGCGGTTGGTATTTTGGTTGACGACGCCACGGTTGAAATCGAAAACATTCACCGCAATCTGGCTCAAGGGAAACCGTTACGCCAGGCGATCCTTGACGGCGCGCAACAGATTGCCACTCCTGCTTTTGTTTCGACGCTGGCCATCTGCATCGTTTTCGTGCCTGTGGTGTTTCTGAGCGGAGCGGCAAAATCGTTGTTCACCCCGCTGGCAATGGCCGTGGTGTTTGCGATGATGGCTTCTTACCTGTTGTCGCGAACTTTGATTCCGACGATGGTGCTTTATCTGCTGCGCGACGAAGCCAAACTTTATCAGGCAGAAGGCGAGCATGCCTCCGGCAAAGGTTGGGTTTGGCGAATTCACGACGCATTTGAAAAGTTGTTTGAACGCTGGAGAGATCGTTATTGCAACTGGCTGAGCCTGGCGTTGAAACATCGCCGATTGGTGGTCATAACTTTTTTGCTGTTTTGCGTCGGGTCGTTTTTGTTCCTGCCGTTCATTGGCGAAAACTTTTTCCCGGCGGTGGATGCCGGTCAGTTTCGTTTGCACGTGCGCGCTCCGGCTGGGACTCGACTGGAAGAAACCGAGCGCATCTTCGGCGAAGTCGAAGATGCGATTCGGAAGATCGTTCCGCGCGAAGAGTTAGGATTGATTCTGGACAACATCGGGCTGCCTTCGATTGGAATCAACCTGGCTTATTCCGACAGCGCGACGGTTGGTTCAGCCGACGGAGAAATCCTGGTTTCACTGAAAGAAAGCCATAGGGCGACACCGGAATACGTCAAACAATTGCGGGTTGATTTGAAAAAACAATTCCCGCAACTGACTTTTTTCTTTCAACCGGCGGACATTGTCAGCCAGATTTTGAACTTCGGATTGCCTGCGCCGATTGACGTGCAACTGGTTGGGCGCGACCAGAAAGCCAATTACGAAATCGCAAAACAGATGGTCGAACGCATGGCCAAAATTCCAGGCGCGGCGGATGTTCACCTGCATCAGGTGATGGATGCACCGGAATTGCGAATCAGCGTTGACCGAACCAAAGCCGAACAAGCTGGACTGACTCAACGTGACGTGGCGGGAACATTGCTGACCAGCCTCAGTTCCAGCGGCCAGACCGCGCCGAATTTCTGGCTGAATCCCGAAAACGGCGTCAATTATTTTGTCACTGTGCAAACGCCGCAGTACAAGATTGATTCGCTGGATGCGATTCAGAGTACTCCGGTGACGGGCAGCGCCGCGCCCGCTCCTCAATTGCTTAGCAATCTGGCTTCGGTTGAACGTCGCACGACGACGGCGGTGGTCAATCATTACAATGTGCAACCGCTGTTCGATGTTTACGCCAACGTGCAGGAGCGCGACCTGGGAGGCGTGGCGCGCGACATTGACAAGGTGATTAAAGAATTTCAGCCGAAACTGCCGCGCGGCAGCTCGCTGGCCATGCGCGGTCAGGTTGAAAATATGCGGTCGTCATTTTTCGGGCTGGGCTTCGGATTGCTGTTTGCCATCTTGCTGGTTTACTTTTTGATGGTCGTCAATTTTCAATCGTGGCTTGACCCGTTCATCATTCTGATGGCTTTGCCGGGGGCGCTGGCCGGGATTCTGTGGATGCTGTTTGTGACTCAAACAACGATCAGCGTGCCGAGTTTGATGGGTGCGATCATGTGCGTCGGCGTAGCCACCGCGAACAGCATTTTGCTGGTTACCTTCGCCAACGAACAAAGACAATTGGGACAGGATGCCGTCAGTGCGGCTTTGTCGGCGGGCTTTACCAGGTTGCGTCCGGTGCTGATGACGGCGCTGGCAATGGTCATAGGGATGATGCCGATGGCTTTGGGATTTGGCGAAGGCGGCGAACAAAATGCTCCGCTTGGCCGGGCGGTGATTGGAGGATTGATCGTCGCCACCTTTGCCACATTGTTTTTTGTGCCAGTGGTTTACAGCGTCTTGCGTCGCAAACCTGTGGTCAAAGCGGATGAAGATTTTGCGAATGCGCCTGCCGGTATAGAGATGGCGCACCCACTTAGAGAAGGAGAAAGTTAATGAGCCTCAGTTCGTCAAACATCACTAAGGCGAAGCAGGAAAACGGATCGGAGACTTCTTCGGGCCTGTCGAAAACCCCGTTTATTGCCGCTGGATTTTTGCTGGTGGTATTGCTGGTTATTGGAGTTGTGCCTCGCTTGAAGCGTCATTCCGAACTGGCTGCGACGGCGCAACAGCAGGAGCGCGCCGTGTCCTTGGTTGAAGCCATAACGCCACGCCCTGCAGAAGCTTCCAACGAACTGGTTTTGCCCGCCACGACTCAGGCAATTCAAGAAATTATTGTTTCTGCCCGCACCAGTGGTTACGTGCGTCGCTGGTTGATTGGAATCGGCCAGCCCGTCAAAGCGGGGCAGTTGATGGCCGAAATTGATGTGCCTGAAACCAACCAGTTGCTGCGCGAAGCTCAGCAGGAAACCGCCGAAGCAAATCAGAATGTGTCGCAGGGAAAAGCCGAACTGGTTCAGGCGCAGGCGGTTCTTGAACAGTCAGAAGCTTCACTAAAACAGGCGCGAACCAACCTGGAACTGGCCCGAGTCAACCTGGATCGGTCTAAGACGCTGGCGGCTCAAGGCGTGGTTTCGCGTCAGGACACAGACGATAAGCAGGCGATCTTTGACGCCCGGCAGGCAGACGTCGAAGCTGCTCAAGCCGCCATTCGGTCGCATCAGGCGGCGGTCAAAGCTCAGCAATCAACCATCGAAGCGCGAATTTCAACCACCAGCGCCCGGCAGGCTCAAGCCCAGCGATTTGCCGACCTGCAATCTTTTCAAAAAGTTGTGGCTCCATTCGACGGCATAGTCACCGCGCGTTACATCGAAGTCGGAACCCTGATAACGCCCAGCGGCGGAACTGCCGCAGCGCCAGGGCTTTACAGGGTATCGCGGCTGGACACGATCCGCGTTTTCGTCAACGTGCCGCAGGCTTTCGCTCCGGCGGTAAACGCCGGCCTGGAAACTGAAGTTCTGGTCAAAGAATTGGCTCCGCGAAAATACACTGGCAAAGTCATCGGCACGACTCATTCGATTGATACGACTTCGCGGACGATGCTGGCCGAAATCAGAGTCCCAAACGCTGACCACCAATTCCTGCCCGGCATGTACGCTCAGGTCAAATTCACATTGCCGACTATTAAACACTCTGTTCTGATTCCGGCGGGAGCTTTGGTCGTGAACGCAGCCGGAACCCAGGTCATATTGGTGCGAGCCGATCAAACCATCCATTACCAGCCTGTCGAAATCGGGCGGGATTTTGGCAAAGAAGTCGAAATCGTCGCCGGATTGGAAGCCAGCGAATCAATTATCAACACTCCGTCAGACGCTCTGCACGAAGGCATGCGTGTACAAATGACTAAGCGGCAAAAATAAAAGGTACGGCACAAAGGCGCGTTCAGAGTACCGCTTTCAGCGAAAGCGGTACGTTTACAAGCC
>JBGAPB010000361.1:0-5618 GCA_044221525.1 Blastocatellia bacterium
CCTTGCCCATTGGAGTTTGCGCCGAACAAAGCGGGGGCGACGTTGGCTATGCGAAAGCCTTCGGTGAAAACCGAACCGTTACCCGTCGTGATTGTCGCTGTCGCCGCTCCGGCAGCAGTGCCCAATGGAATCAGGTAATTGACCTGGGCTGCGGCTACGAAAAATAACGGAGCCAATCGTTCAGTTCCCATGCTGTCGGTGATTTTGACCGAAGTCCCAGCAAGCTGAGTCGGCAACGGAACCGTTGCTCCAACCGCCGTTGCCGTGGCTAATCCGTTGCCGAACATAGCCGTAATTGCCTCTGCCGCCATCGGCGAACATGAAAAGCTGGCGGTTGAAACCGAAGCAACAGGCGAAGCGGTGACCGATGGAAATCATTCGCGCCGTGTAAACCGAAGTGCGGGCAGTGACGAACAATGTTTTCATATCGGCCCCGCCGAATACGCAATTGGAAGGAGCTTTGGCAAGGGGGAAAGTGCCGAGCGATTGGCCGGCAGGCGTCAACACTTGAACGGCATTGCTGGACGGGCGGGTGACATAAAGATTCCCCCTGGATATCAATCGTCATCCCGTCGCCTCCGCCGTTGCCTGCCAATGTGATTGTCTGCGGCGTGCCCAGCATTCCTGGTGTGCTCAACGAGTAAGCCATCATCGTCGGAGAACCGTGCAGCACGTAAAGCGTCTTTTCATCAATCGAAAGCAAAATGCCGTTGGGCAAAGTCAAGTTGCTGATAATCTTTTTTACCGAATTTTCAGTGGTGATGAAGAAGACTCCGTTGCCGTTGCGGTCTGTGAGGTAAATGTTTCCTGCGCGATCAACCACCAAATCGTTGGGCGAATTGAATCGTGTGCCTTCAAACTGACTGGCGATTTCAGAGATGGATTTTGTCATCAGATCAATCGCTACGATGCGTCCGACTGTGCTTTGGCAGCCGATCAGCCGCCCGCGCGGATCAAGCATCAGCCCATTCATGCCTTGAGTGTTTTCCAGAAAAGTCGTCAATTGGCCGGTGGTATCAATTTTGTAAATGCGGTTGCGCTGCACGTCCGTAAAGTACACGTTCCCTTGAAGATCAGCCGCTGAATGCCGATGGTGCAGATTGCGGCCAACAGACAGGGGAAGCCTGAAAAGTGGAAAAGTCGTTTCATCGAGTTTGCCTTCAACTTGAAGTTAAGGCTCAGAGTTCACGCTTCAGCGTGTAGATGCCCGAAGGCACGCTAACGCGTGAACTCTGAACGACGCTTATGGCTACGGACTGTAACCGAACAAACAAAGTCTGGCATTTTTTGCGGATAGGATGGCTGGCAAATTCCAGCACTGTCATGCAGAATGAAACTTACTTGATCGGCAGTTCGTTTGCGGCATTTGAGTCAAATTTATGATTGGTGAAACCATCTCTCACTACCGAATCGTTGAGCGTCTGGGCGCAGGCGGAATGGGCGAAGTTTATAAAGCCGAAGACACCCGGCTGCATCGCCATGTCGCGTTGAAACTGATGCTGGATCAGAACAGCCATGACAACGAACAGCGCAAACAAACCCGTGCCCGGTTTTTACGAGAAGCCCAGGCCGCTTCGGCATTGAACCATCCGAACATTGCCACCATTTACGAGATTGATGAATTTACCCGCAATGGCAAAATATACAGCTTCATCGCCATGGAGTTCGTGCCTGGCCATACATTGAAACAGGGGGCGCAGAATCTTTCGCTGCCCGAAACGCTGGAAGTCGTTTCGCAAATTGCGGACGCGCTGGCCGAAGCTCATGACCGTGGAATCGTTCACCGCGATATAAAACCTTCGAATGTCATTCTGGGCGAACACCATCGAATCAAGCTGCTGGATTTTGGCGTTGCCAAATACAACCCGCTGCTTCAGGCAGGTTCTATGCTTGGAGACGATTCAGACACGGCCAGTTTGCTTCAAACAGAAGTGTTGAAAACTCAGCCGGGAACGGTTCTTGGAACTTACGCCTACATGTCGCCTGAACAGGCCTTGGGCAAAGATGTAGACGGACGCAGCGATATGTTTTCGCTGGGAGTGGTGTTTTACGAACTGCTGGCCAAACGATTGCCGTTTACCGGAAACTCAATGCCAGCAACGATTGACGCCATTTTGCATGCTGACCCGCCGCCGGTCAGCGATTTTAACCATCACGTCACAGCCGATCTGGAACGAATCATCCACTGGATGCTGGAAAAAGACCCTTCGCGGCGGTACCGGACAATGCGTCATTTGATGGACGACCTGGGAGCGGTCAAGCAAGGTTTGCCGTTGCCGACTTATTCATACGAAACCAACGTCGGTTATGCGACTCAATCGTTGCCGGTGCAAGCGTCACCTACTCGTTCTGTCGGCCATCGCGCAGGCAAGAGTATAGCTGTGATGAGTTTTGGCAACGTTACTCAAAATCCGGCGGACGATTGGCTGGGCAGTGGCATTGCTGAAACCGTAACTGCCGACTTGAAAAAGATCGAAGGCATATCGGTTATCGGGCGCGAACGTGTTTATGAAACTTTGCGCCGCATGGGGGTGGATACTGACGATGAGGTTGACACGACGATGGCTACCAGCCTGGGCAGGGAAGTCGGTGCCCGATGGATTTTGACTGGCGGTTATCAAAAGATCGGCGAGATGTTGCGAATCACCGCGCGTGTCGTTGAAGTTGAAAACGGCGAAGTCATTCGCACCGTCAAAATTGACGGGAAGATGGAAGATATTTTTGAGCTTCAGGACAAAATCGTTTACGAACTGTCGCAGGGGATGGATTTGAGCCTGAAGAGTGGCGAAGTCGAAGAAATTCAAGAGAAAGACACAGATGTGCTGGAAGCTTATGAAGCTTACAGCAAGGCCGAAGCGAAATTGATGATTGGCAGCCGCGAGGCTCTGGAAGAAGCCATAGTTCTGTTAAAACAGGCCATCGCGCTTGACCCGAAATATGCACGCGCAGTCGCCGGACTTGGATATGCTTATTCGTTGAAAGGGCAGTTTCTGACTCAGCCGGAGTTTTATGGCGATGCTGTGGAGTTGTTTCAACAAGCCATAGAAATGCAGCCGATGATGTCTGATGCTTACGGCGGTTTGGGAATGACCTTCATTTCGATGGGGCGCGAAGACGATGCCATCGGAGCCTTGCGCCGGGCGCTGTCTTTCGCTCCGCAGGATGCGCGGGTTCACAGCGCCCTGGGTCGAGCGCTGGCCATCGGAAAAGGAAAATTCCGTGAAGCCATCGTCGAATACGAGCAAGCCTTGTCATTGAACCCGATGGCGGGTTGGGCAGCTCAACAAATTGCACTGTGTTGTGCTTACCTGGGCGATTACGAACGTGGCGAAGAAGCTGCTCGCGCAGCGGTCAAAGCTCAACAGGAATACATCTCAGGCCAACTGGGAGTGCAAATTATCGGTTCTTACAGCCGTCTGGCTCACCTGCACATTCTGCAAGGCCGGTACGATGACGCCATCGCCGAGTGCTATCAGGAAATCGTTTTTCTGCGAACGTCACCGCATGCGCTGAAAGAACGCGCAATGATCGAAGTGAATCAAAAACTGGTCAGCGCCTATGTTCGGCAAGGGAATTTGGAGGACGCGCGCACCGCTTACAACCAACTGACTCGCAGCTTCGACGAACGCCTGGCCGCCGACTTCGATGATCCTTTTACTCGTTATTACGTCGCCTGTGCCGCGGCGATGATGGGCGAAAAGGAAACGGCCTTGGAACATTTGCGCGTCGCCATTGAAGGCCGCCGCAACTTCAACGCGGCGCGCGCGCAAGTAGAGATTGATTTTGAAAGCTTGAAGGACAATCCGAATTTCAAATCACTGATCGGCGACACACAATGACTCGGTCAACAAAGCGCAAAGCGATATTTCAATTCGAGCACAAATCTCAGCCTCTTCAGAGTTTGTCAGTCTTTCTGAAAAGACTGACCTTCAGCTTTTCTTTGGGAATGTTGTTAATTGCGACATCATTATTTGCCGGAATGTGCGGCTATCACTTTTTTGAAAAACTCTCCTGGATTGATTCTTTCACCAACGCGGCAATGATCCTTTCCGGTATGGGGCCGCTGGCTCAGCCATTGACTACCGGCGGAAAAATCTTTGCCGGAATTTACGCCCTGTACAGCGGATTGGCTGTGGTGATGATTGCCGGGATTACATTTGCTCCGATTGTTCACCGCTTTCTGCACAAACTCCATGCTGATCCAGATGATTAAAGCCTGCCGCCAACTAAACAATCCGCCATCGAATTCTGTTTAGACTTTCTGCGAAAAATTTCTTTACCTGCCGGTTTTCTCCACGCTTTCCCGCTTTTACCAGTGAGGACAGAAAATGCAACAGCGTCCTCGGCCTGGTGGTGTTGATCGAATATGGTAAATGAGCAACTCAGCCTGCGGGCATTTGCCGCAGCTCATACCTGAAAACAGCGCCATTACTTCTACAAACCGGTTTGACTCCACATCCTTATGCGCCTGCCGTGTGTGCATTTGGTGGAGAATCATCCATTACCTCAGAGGAGAAAACACCGTGAACAAATTGAATAACTTTCCGAGCTTTGACTGGCATAAATTTCGTCAGCACTTTCGCTGGCTGGCGGCAATTTCTGCGCTTTGTTTACTGTCAATAGCGCTGATTCCAAAGCTGCTCCCAAAGTCGCAGGCGCAATCCGGCGTGCTGTTATTCCCAACCGACAGGCAAGGCGACGTAAAAGTTTCAGGCGATAGAACGATCATTCGTCAGCAAAATGTGCTGGTGGACATTGACCAGTTGAAAGACCCCAAACGACCTCGGCTGGTCGTTCCGTTGTTTGACCGCGAAGTCATCGTGCTGACTCATGACAGTTCTGAGGACACAGGCAAAAACAGTTTTATCTGGCACGGCAAAGTCGGCGAAGACCCCGGCAGTGTTGCAACGCTGTCCGTAGTCAATGAAGTTCTGATCGGCAATATCACCACGCAAAAAGGCGATTCATTCCAGATTCGCTACATTGGTCGTGGCGTTCATTCGCTGCGCGAAATTGACCAGTCGAAATTCCCAAAAGAAGCTGAACCAATCAAGCCGAAAAGAAAAAATAACCGTGAAAGCGCGGATACCTGTGCCACCGATCCACCTTCGGACATTGACGTGATGGTGGCTTACACGGCGGCGGCTCGCACTGGCGCAGGTGGAACCGATGCGATGCTGGCAACCGTTTACCTGGCAGTTGCCGAAACCAATCAAGCTTATTTGAACAGCGGCATTACTCAGCGGCTGCGACTGGTTCACGTGACCGAAGTCGCTTATGCCGAATCCGGCAACATTTACACTGACCTGGATCGTCTGCAACTGACTGCCGACGGATTCATGGACAATCTTCACACGCTTCGCAACACGTACGCAGCCGACTTGGTGGCTTTGTTGACGGAAGACGGCGGAGGTTTTTGCGGACTGGCTTATGTGATGGACACGGTCAGTAATGGTTTTGAAGATTACGGTTTTGCAGTCATCAGACGCAGTTGCGCGACCGGCTATTACAGCTTCGGCCACGAACTGGGTCACAACATGGGCGCGCGTCACGATTGGTACGTGGACAACACCAACAACAGTCCGTATGTTTTCAATCACGGTTTGGTCAACAAAGCG
>JBGAPB010000362.1:0-5588 GCA_044221525.1 Blastocatellia bacterium
TTCGTGGCAACGCGCCGAAGCCGACAAACGATTGGAAGTCACCTGGCTACGGTACGAAGACATGATTCGTGACAAAGCCGGAACCGCCGAACGATTGCTGGGCTTTTATGGTTTGAGCGCCGAACGCCCAACCATCGAACACGTAGTCGCCACCACCGAAGGCGACACGCGGCGCAACCGATTCAATAAAGGCGTCGCCGGTCGCGGAGAACTGCTCTCGGCTCAGCAAAAAGAACGCATTGCACGACTGGCTAAGTATTACCCTTCAACGGATCTTGGTTGTGTAGGTTTGTGAACTGCACTTCACATATCTGCAATCCAATTCAGATGAATTCTTGCTTCGCGCGCAAAGCTGCGAATAGAATGAGCGCCAAGCTCAACTATCCCACACACGATTTTTCACGGATTGATTCGGTAACGCTATGTCAAAAAGGATTCTCGTCATCAGTCTTGGCGTAATGTTTTTGTCGCTGGTTTGTCCTGTGGCGCAATTGCCGGCTTCTGCACAAAGCAGCAAACCAACAAAGGTTTTGCGCCAGCTTCAGGAAGATCAACTCAAGTTACAGGAAGAATTCGACCGCGATGTGGGTGACGGCAAAGCCCAGCTTTATGATTGGGAATCGCGCGCAGAATTAGCGAGAAAAAAAGCGGCGACCGAACTGGCAGGATTCCAAATTGGAGACTGGAAAGGTCAGGAGTTACTGGCTTTGTACTCGCTTTATATGCAAACGGAAATGTTTGCCCAGTCAATCGAAGCTGGTCAGGCTTACCTGAAAACCGATTCTAAATCCCGTTTTGCAGAGGTGGTTCAAGCCGGATTGATCCGCTCCCTGGTGCAGTTGGGCAAGGTCGAAGAGGCGCAAAAACTGCTGGACGATTTATTTAAGGAAATCCCGGAAAACTCCCTTCAGTTGGCAACGCGTGTGGGATTGTTCAAGGAATTAACGATTGCCTGGCGCGAGCGTGGTCGTTACGAAATGGCAGCCATGCAGGCCAAGCGCGGTTACGATTTGCAAACCAACAGAGGCAGGTTGAGAGAACTGGATCAGCGTACCTCCGACCAGATGATGCGCGACAGACTGTCGCTGGCTGCCGAATACATTGCCGCTCAGGAACGGGTAGGTTTTGAAAAAGAAGCCAAAGATTTCGACAAAAAATTCCTGAAGGATGCATTTGACGAACAGGCAATACTGAAATCGTTTTACGAGTCGGAACTGGCCGCCGCCCATTTGATGGGCAATCCAGCGCCAGAAATCGAAGCTCCGCGATGGATCAGTTCTGAGCCGGTCAAAATTGCCAGCCTCCGCGGCAAAGTCGTTCTGCTGGATTTTTGGGCGATGTGGTGCAGCCAATGCGCTGGCGCTTTTTCTCAATGGCAGGAGTTTCAGAAGAAATTTTCAGGCAAAGGGCTGGAAATCATCGGCGTCACCAAACTGTTTGGGCGCTCCGACAAGGAAGAGAGTCTGACGCGCGAACAGGAGTTGAACGCTTTGCGCAGTTTCAAGACCGCACACCAACTGAATTACCCGATTGCCGTTGGCAGGATGGACGACGTGACAAATGAAGAACGTTACGCCATCGCCAGTCTGCCGACCGTTGTGTTAATAGACCGGCGTGGCAATGTTCGCCACATCAAACGCGGCATAGGCGAATACCGCAAACTGGAAAATCAATTGGAAAAGCTGATCAATGAGCATTAAGGCTGTTCGCCGGGGATGCAGTGATGACGCATCGGAAACCAACCAATTTCCTTCAATCGCGCCCGCCGACTTTGCGCGTGGACAGTTCTCACGCAGAGCGGCAGAGCGCCGATGCCATCATCCTGCCAATTGTTTACGAACTGGCTGAACCAAATCGCGGCTGCTTCAAATCCGACTCAATCATAGTTCCAATCACCTGGCCTCTCCGCAGAGTTGTAACCACCACAATTATCCCGCTGGAAACTCCCGGCAAATTTCCAGACCGCAAAAAGAAGCTCGCCCTGCTGAAACAAAAAGCCGAATCGCGCAAAGAACGCGCAGCCAAAGCCAAAGAACTTCGGGCCAAGCAGGCCGTCAAACAAGCTGAACTGATTTCGGCGGATGCTACCGCGACAGAAAACAAACAGGCAGGCAAAGCCGGATGTTCGCCGACTTTTGTGCCCTTATTATTGCTGAGCACGATTTTGTTGGTTGTCTTTGCGTGGGCGTGTTTCAGGTAACTTCATTGTTCGTAAGCGTAAGCCGAGTTCAGCAATCGCGCCTCGTCGAAGTGATTGCCGATCAACTGAATACCGATTGGCAATCCACTTGACGACACTCCGCACGGAACACTGATCGCCGGGACTCCAGCCAGGTTGATGGTCACCGTGTAAATGTCTCCCAGATACATTGCCAAAGGATCGTCAGATTTTTCGCCGATCTTGAAGGCAGGAGTCGGAGCAGTCGGCGTGGCAATGACGTCACACTTTTTGAAAGCCTCATCGAAATCGTTGACCAACATCGCTCGCACTCGCTGAGCCTTTTCGTAATAAGCGTCGTAATAACCAGACGACAACGCAAACGTGCCAAGCATGATTCGCCGTTTGACCTCAGCGCCGAAACCTTCGTCACGAGTCCGGCGATACAAATCTGAAAGCGAGCTGGCCTCTTCAGTTCGATGGCCATAACGCACGCCGTCAAACCGTGCCAGATTCGACGAAGCTTCGGCGGTGGCAATCAGGTAATAAACCGCGACGACATATTTTGTGTGAGGCAAATGGACTTCAACGATTTCAGCGCCGCGCTCTTTCAGTTTGTTGATGGCGGTTTCAACACTCGCTTTGACTTCGGCATCCAGCCCTTCGCCAAAACATTCCGGCGGCACTCCAACGCGCAAACCTTTAATGTCGCCGGTCAACGCCGAAAGAAAGTTGGGAACTTCGACATTCGCCGAAGTCGAATCGTGGCGGTCGTGACCGGAGATGACTTGCAACATTCGCGCAGCGTCTTTGGCCGAATTGGCAAACGGCCCAATCTGATCCAACGAAGAGGCATAAGCCACCAAACCGAAGCGCGAGACTCGGCCATAAGTCGGTTTCAAACCGATGATTCCGCAAAACGAAGCCGGTTGGCGAATTGAACCTCCGGTGTCAGACCCCAACGAAACTGGGACATGACCGGCGGCAACCGCAACTGCTGAACCGCCTGAACTTCCGCCCGGAACGTAATCTGTGTTGACCGGGTTTCGCACCGTACCGAAGGCGGAATTTTCAGTCGAACCGCCCATGGCGAATTCATCCAGATTGGTTTTGGCGACGATGATTGCTCCGGCGGCTTCCAGCTTTTTGACAGCCGTCGCCGTGTAAGGCGGAAGGTAATTTCCCAAAATACGCGACCCGCAAGTCGTGCGGACTCCCGCAACACACATGTTGTCTTTGATGGCGACTGGAATTCCGGCCAGAGGTTTTTCTTTGACGGCAGACTGAATGTCGGCGTCCATCGCTTCTGCAAGTTTCAGCGAGGCTTCGCGGTTGACGGTCAGATAAGCATTCAGCCGGTCATTATCGGCTTCGATTTTTTCAACCGCAGACCGGACGATCTCGCTCGGCTTGGCGTCGCCTGATTCGTAAAGTTTATGAATTTCTTCGACAGTCAATGTTGTAACTCCGATTGGTGGCCGGTGGTCGGTGATTGGTTTTCGTGGATCAGCAAGGTGGGACTAATCAGTTATCGAATCTGGAGACCGACAACCGACAACCAGCCACCGACAACCGTCTTAAATAACTCGCGGAACCGTGAAATGACCTTCGTCCGGGTCTGGCGCTTGATCCAGGGCTTTTTCCTGACCGAGGCTTGGTTCAACCACGTCGGCGCGCGAAGCATAAGACGTAGCCGCGTTCCCTACGCTGCGTGTCTGCCACGGCTTGATATTGGACGTGTCCAGTTCGTTCAGTTGGTCAATGTGTTCAACAATTGCAGCCAGTTGACCGGAAAATGATTCTTTCTCAGCTTCTGTCAATTCCAGATTGGCCAGCTTGGCAATCTTTTCAACTTCTATTCGTGTAATAGGCATATTTGAATGATGAATTATGAATTCGGAATGATGAATCTTGTGTGATGAACAATGAGCTTCAGTTGGGTCAATTCATCATTCATCATTCCGAATTCATCCTTCCGAATTTCTTTCCAAACTCTTCGCCGCTGCGCGCAAAAAAGTCTGGCGCAATTCGGGATCTTTGATTTCCTGAGCTGATTCTTTTAACTCTTCAGTCAGTTCTTCAGTGTGTTTGAATTCGTAACCACGCGCTTCATGGCCGCGAGCTTTCAAAACGAAATCACGATCCAACCGGAATTCAATGAACGCCACCATTGGCGACCCCAAAAGCGAATTAATACGAAACAGGTAATGGCTGGCCAACGACTCCAACTGCTTTTTCCAGGCCTGATCCAGCACGGCGACGACCAATTGCTTTTCGTACAAACGAAACGGCGCACAACCGCTGGTAACGCCTTTGCCTGAGGCCACCCGCCAAGCGGCAAAGACAGCTTGCTCCCGAACTTCTTCGTTATCGCCAGACAGGCGAATCATCGTCGGTAATAGTTTGAGCAGGCTTTCCATTTTCTTTAGCGCAGACCTCGTCACTGTTTGCGGACGCGGCGCGGAGTGGCGGCTTTTGCTTTGCCAGCCTCAACAGGTTCTTTCAGCGAATTTACGTGAGCCACAACCGGCCAGTATTTCGCAAAGTCGAAATCGGGGCTGTTTTCACGGTCGTGACAAACAAGACAGCTTTCATTTTTCGCCGGAGTTTTGTAACTGGCGACAGTTGGTTTGGCTACATGCTCGGCTCCGGGGCCGTGGCAGGATTCGCATTGGACGTTTGCCAGATGCGAGGTAGCTTTGATGTTTACGAACCCTCCCGCTTTCTGAAAACCCAATGAGTGACAGCCGATACAAGCGGCGTCAAAAGTCCGCCGCTTGGTCTCAAGCGCGGCAAAAGCCTGTGAATGACGAGATTTTTGCCAAACTTCGTATTCGGATTTATGGCATTTGGCGCAAGCTTCGGAGGTCACGTAAGCCGATGGCTGGTTGGCGTTGTTCGCCGCAAAAACCTTTGCTTCTTCCTCAGCCAGCCGGTTTTGAAGCAGGTCAATTTCTTTGCGAGCCTGTTTGGTGATCGCCAGCATTTGCGGATCGTCCGGTATGACTTCATCAAGCTCGACATAACGAGCCGTAAAGCGTTCAACAACGCCTTCTTTATCGGTGTAAAAACGAAGCTCGCCCAAATGTTTGGTTTCCTTGGCAGCGTAAACCACCAGCGAGTTGTTTATCTGTTTAGGGTCGGGAACCAGGCCGCGTTCGTCTGTGTTGATAATTACATCCAGATCGTCATTTTGCCTGGCCAGCCTGTTGACCATGGGCAATGACAGAAACCCAACAACCACAGTCACATCCACTTTGTCATGAACTTCAGCCAGTGCGGCTTTCACTGCCGCCAGCGGATCGTTAATCGTCAGACCAGAAGCTTTTACCGCCGCCGCTTGTTCTTCGGGAGCCGTGTCGCTGACTCCGATGAAAGCTATCCGAACTGGTTCAGGCAAACGTTTGGCCGTGACGATTTTGATGACGTA
>JBGAPB010000363.1:0-5489 GCA_044221525.1 Blastocatellia bacterium
GTTTCGGGTTATCAGTTGAATTTCAGCAGCCGCGACATTCGCACGCCCGGCGATGAACCGCAGGTCTTGGTAGCGATGAATCCGGCGGCGTTGAAAACCAATCTGCCTGACTTGGAAAACGGCGGCATCCTGGTTGTCAACACAGACGAATTCAACGCAGGGAACCTGAAAAAAGCCGGTTACGCCTCGAACCCGATCGAAGACGGTTCGCTGTCAGGTTACAGACTGTTCAAAGTGCCTATCACTTCACAGACGCTGAAATCCCTGGAAGGCTCGGCCTTGCCATTCAAACTGCAAGAGCGTTGCAAAAATTTTTACGCGCTCGGTTTGATGTACTGGCTTTACGACCGCCCGATGGAACCGACCTTGAAATGGGTGGATGAAAAATTCGGCAATAAGCCGGAAGTCGCCGAAGCCAACGTCCTGGCGTTGAAGGCCGGATTCAATTACGCCGACACAATGGAGATTTTCAACCACCATTACACAGTCGGCAAAGCCAAGATCAAACCCGGAAAATACCGCAACATCACTGGCAACGAAGCCACCGCCATCGGTTTCATCGCCGGAGCGCAACTGGCCGGACGCCCGCTGTTTTACGGCAGTTACCCGATTACTCCAGCGTCTGACATCCTGCACGAACTTTCAAAACACAAGAATTTCGGCGTTAAGACTTTTCAGGCTGAAGACGAAATCGCGGCGATCGGTTCCGCCATCGGAGCGGCCTTCGCCGGCAACATTGGCTTGACCGGAACCAGCGGCCCAGGCGTGGCACTGAAATCAGAAGCCATCGGTCTGGCCGTTATGACCGAACTGCCGCTGGTGATTATTGACGTTCAGCGCGGAGGCCCTTCGACCGGCTTGCCGACTAAAACCGAACAAGCCGATTTATTGCAGGCTATGTTTGGCCGCAACAGCGAATCTCCTTGTGGAATTGTCGCTCCTTCAACTCCTGGCGATTGCTTCACAATGGCGATTGAAGCCATTCGGTTGGCGACAAAATACATGGCTCCGGTTTTCTATCTGTCCGACGGTTACATCGCCAACGGCTCCGAACCGTGGGAGATTCCCGCGATTGACAGCTTGCCGGAAATGAAAGTTCAGTTCCGCACCGAAGTCGAAGGCTTCTTCCCTTACCTGCGCGATGAAAAAACGCTGGCGCGTCCGTGGGCGATTCCGGGAACTCCGGGGCTGGAACACCGCATTGGCGGCATCGAAAAGAAGCACATTACAGGTAACGTCAATTACGATCCTGAAAACCATGACTTCATGGTTCGTTTACGCGCAGAAAAGATTCAACGCATGCAGCAGGACATCCCTGACATCGAAGTCTTCGGCGAAAAGACAGGCAAGGTTCTGGTGTTGGGCTGGGGATCAACTTACGGTGCAATAACGACGGCGGCTGAGCAAATGCAGGAAAACGGCTTGCCGGTTTCCGCCGCGCATTTGCGTTACCTGAACCCATTCCCGAAAAATCTGGGCGAAGTGCTAAAAGGCTTTGAAACTGTCATCATCCCAGAGTTGAATTTGGGTCAATTGGCTATGCTGATTCGCGCGCAGTTCTTGATTGACGCCGTCAGTTTTTCTCAGGTCAAAGGCAAACCGTTCAAGGTTTCTTCGCTGGTCAACAAGGTCAAAGAGTATCTGTAAAGAGGTTTGTTCAACAACAAAAAGAAGAGAATTATGAGTGAACTTACAAATGGTGCGGCAACCCCCATCCAACTAACTCGCAAAGATTTCGTCACCGACCAGGAAGTTCGGTGGTGTCCCGGATGCGGCGATTATTCGATTCTGGCTCAAGTCCAGAAAGTGATGCCTGAACTCGGCATACCGAAAGAAAAGATCGTGTTCATTTCAGGCATCGGCTGTTCCAGCCGCTTTCCGTATTACATGAACACTTACGGCTTCCATACGATCCATGGACGCGCTCCGGCATTTGCCACAGGAGTCAAAGCCGCCAATCCCGACTTGCAGGTTTGGGTCATCACCGGCGACGGCGACGCGCTTTCAATCGGTGGCAATCATTTCATTCATGCTTTGCGCCGCAATGTTGACCTGAAGATCATTCTGTTCAACAACCGGATTTACGGATTGACAAAAGGTCAGTACTCACCGACTTCGGAACAGGGCAAGAAAAACAAATCGGCTCCGATGGGAACGATTGACTATCCTATCAACCCTCTGAGCTTGGCTTTCGCCGCCGAAGCCACATTCGTCGGACGTTCGATGGACGTTGATCCCAAGCATCTGGGCATGATGGTTGAGCGGCTGGCTCACCATAAAGGTTCGGGCATTCTGGAGGTTTATCAGAACTGCAATATTTTCAATGACGGCGCTTTCAAGGGCTTCAACGAACGCGAGGTCAAAGAAGACCGCATGCTTTATCTGGAACACGGCAAGCCTCTGCTGTTCGGCAAGAACAAAAACAAAGGTATTCATCTGAAAGGCGTGACTCCTGAGGTTGTGACGATTGGCGAAAACGGAGTGACGATTGACGATTTGATGGTTCACGATGAAAATGTCCATGAACCTAATCTGTCATACATCATTGGCCGCATGGAGTATCCCGAATACCCAGTGCCGATGGGCGTCTTTCGATCAATTAGCAAACCGACATACGAAGACATGTTAAACCAGCAGGTCGAATCGGCTGTTACTGCAAAAGGCCCTGGCAGTTTGGAAAAGTTGATTAACAGTGGGGAAACCTGGGTGATCAACTAATGTTTTTTGCGGGCTGGTTACAACGTGCGGCAAAGAGGCAGTTATGATTTGTCCCTATTGTGGTCACAAAAACCTGGCTGGAATGGATCATTGTGATAAGTGTGAGCAGGCCTTGTCCGGCTTTGATGTCCCGACGCCAACCGGAGGATTGCAAAAGCACTTGATGGAGGACACCGTCGGCTCAGTTCCCTTTGACCGCCTGGTGACTGTAAGCCCAACCGATTCCGTAGAGCATGCTGTTTCCAGAATCAAAGAGGTCGGCATAGGTCAGGCAGTGGTTGTCGAAGCGGGTAAATTAGTTGGCATTTTGACCGAACGCGATTTGCTCAACAAAGTGGCAGGACGTGGCATTGATTTGCGACTGATTCCTGTTGGCGAAGTAATGACCTCACATCCTGACGCCGTCCAGGAAAGTGACCCCATACGCGTAGCCATTAACAAAATGGCTGTCGGCGGATATCGTCACGTTCCGATTATCAAAGATGGCCAACCGATTGGCATTATCTCCGCCAAGGCGGTTGCGAACTATATTCTCAAATACAGCTCGCTTGATTTTTAGTCACAGGAGAATTTTGTTGTGTCAATTGACGCCAAACTGAGCAAACTCCAAATCCGCCATCTACCGTTGCGCCAGCCTGCTCTGGTCGAACGTCAGGCCAGTATCCACGAAGCTGTGGAGGTGATGAAATCCAAACAAGCGGGTTGCGCTCTGATCTGTGACCAGGGGAAATTGGTTGGGATGTTCACTGAGCGCGACTTGTTAAACAAAGTAATCGGCGAACAGATTGAATACAAAACCGCCATCGAGCAGGTCATGACTCCCAACCCTGCCAAACTGAATCTTGATGATTCCGTGATTGAAGCGATGCGGCTGATGCAAAAAGGAGATTTTCGCAACATTCCGCTTTTGGATGACCAGGGACAGGCAGCGGGTGTGGTAACTGTCCGCGATCTGGTTTCTTACTTCGCCGAACATTTCCCGAAAGAAGCTCTCAACTTACCTCCGGACACCGCGCAAACGATGCGGCACGCCGAGGGAGCATAACGAAAACCTTAATTTCAACTTTATGTCCATACTTGCAAACATTATTAACACCGTAAAAGATGTGGTTGAAGTCGCCCGCACAACTGCGCAAGGCATGAGCGTCACGCTCAGCCACATACCAACCAAAAAAGAAACCGTCTGTTACCCCGAAGAAGCCGTCAACATTTACCGTCGCTTCCGTGGAGAACACTTCCTGGATGTGAATGAAGACGGCAAGGAACGTTGCGTTTCGTGTTTTCTGTGCGCAGCGGCTTGCCCGGCAGACGCGATTTACATCGAAGGCGCAGAAGACGCGCGACCTTACGAACAGCGCATAGGCATGGATCATCGTTACGCCAAGATTTATCAGATTGATTATGGCCGCTGCATCCTGTGTGGATTTTGCGTAGACGCCTGCCCAACAGACGCCATCAACCACGGCCACAACTTCGAGTGGGCTGTGTACACTCCGGGCGAAATGGTCAAAGACAAGGAATATCTGCTCGGCAACAAATGGCGCGAACCGGATGTCGAACCGACTCCGGCGCAACGCCCGCTGGCCGCCAAACAGAAGCTGGGCAAGTTCAATATCGTGCTGAAATAACCAGCACGATATTAGTTTCGTGTTTTCCCACATCGCGCAGCTTGAATCCTTTCAGGCTGCGCGATGGTTTTATTTGGACTACTTGATCGCCACTTTGACGGCATTGGCAGTTTTGCCATCAACCGTCAGCACAACACTCACTTCGCCACGCCCGGCCAAGCTTGGCAACAGCCGAATGTTGCATTGATCCAAGCCGACAAAATCACCTTGCGCGCCAGCGAACAAAACTTCTGCGGTCACGACGCCGATCTTGGCGGAGACATTGGCCAGATCGCTGCGATGACGAAAACCTGTGCCGAACGCCAGCAAGTACACCTGCTCCGCCGTATTGCCGACTTCAATCGGCACGGCGACAAACCGGTTCAACGCCGAATCAAAGCGCGCGACTGATTCATATACCTGCTGGCCATTTGCTTTGATTCTCAGCACGGTTGCCGCCGCCAAGCCTGCGCCAGAAGCGTCTGCCGTGAACAAGCCTGGGCTGACGTTGGTGATTTCAACCGGGCCAGTCGAATGAATGTTGCCGTTGTTGACTGCGTAAATTGTCGCTGGGCCGGCCATCAGGCCGGTTGGAACCTGGAAATTGATTTGAGTTGGTGAAGCAAAGAATAGCGGAGCGGCAAATTCATTCCCTCGGCTGTCTTTTATGAAAACGCTCGCTCCGGCCAGAGAGTTAGGCAATGGAGTGCTCGAAGCAATCAAAGTTTCGCCGGATAGATTGCCGCCAAAAAGCGCGGCAATTGTTTCCGAGGCCAGAACAGCGCCGGAATAATTGGCAGCAGAGGTCACCGTGACACTCCCACCGCCAATAACAGGATTGATTTCTGCAACGACCCTAAAACCATCCCAACTCGTACGAAGACTTCTTAAAGAAAAAAATCTTGAAGAAGACCTACCAATTTCAGCCTTGAAACGGAATGCGCCCCCTCTAACTATTCTTCCAGTTTGTTTGCCACCTTGCATCCAAGCGCTCCCATCAAGTGGAGCCCCCACATAGTTGGAATGCTCAACATCAAGCACCCATTCCTGAATATTCCCGTGCATGTCATAAAGCCCCCAAGCATTTGCATACCCCATTTTCCCAACAGGAAGCGCGCAATCGCTAGCAAACACCATGTTGGCGAGAGTCTGATCAAATTCATC
>JBGAPB010000364.1:0-5471 GCA_044221525.1 Blastocatellia bacterium
GTCACCAGCAAAGTGTATTTGTAAGGAACTCGGTTGATATTTTTCGCGTCCGGCGCGCCAGAAAGGATAGTTCCACCTTTTGCGGTTCGGTAATTTGCAGTTGCAAAAGGCGTGTTATTGGGGGCGAATCGAATCTCCAATCGGCTATCGTTACTGCGCCAAGCAGCTTGCTCATTGACGGTCAAATCCACGGTGGGCGGTTCCAGGTTCAATCTCAATTCACCTGTTTGCCGATCTTTGACGACGGTGATGGCAATGTTTACCGACTTTGGTTGTGGTCTGCTGGGCGGTTGCTGTCCATACTGATTACTACTGGTTTCCATAATCCTCCTTTAAGTCAACAATCGTGGTTTACGAAGCGGCGATTGCAGTCTTGGCTATGCCGTGCTGCGCCGACTATGACGGCGGATGATGATGACCTTGGGGTCCAGCACATTAACGTTGGTTCGGCTTGTCAAAATCACTGCGTATTCGTAATCGCGAGGCTCCCCCTCGACCGGCCCCGATGCTGCCGTTAATCCCGGCAGTTCAGTCGGCGCAGGAGCGGCATCTTCGCGAGGCCTGTTCGGAACAAGCGGATTAATACCGATATTTTCATAGCTTTCAGCTTCCGGCGCTGGCAATAAGGAGGCAACAGAATCGCCAGACGGAGGCGAGTTAAAAGGAGTGTTGAGAGGTGGGAATCGCACTTCCACGTTTAGGTCTACTGCTTCGGGCGCACCTGGAAAAGCAGGTAACTCGGATCCCGGCGGAGGCAGCTTTGAATACTGCCAAATGACTTCATCCACATCCGTTACAACCTGATTTCCGTTATCATCAACCTCTACTTCAATAAAGAGTTTTACGGGATCAGGGGAAACCGCGATTAGCGATTCGTTTGGCCTTTCAGGATTTGGCGTCAAAAAAATGGTTACAAGTTTAAACATGCTTGGTCCTCGGAAAATAACCTTGCAGTGCCCGCTTTAGCCGTGACCTCAGAACACAATCAAATTGGCTGCTACAAGGTGCGTTTGTTTAGCGATTGATCTGTTGACACTTGGCAATTATTGATTCGTAACGCGGATTGAATCGTAATGCCTGTAATTCCGGGTCAGTGTTCAGCCGTGAAGTGCTATAACCGCCACAAGCCGTTTGTTCAAGCCAATACAACGATTTATTGGTATCGCCAGCCAGTAGATAAACGACTGTCGCACTATATCCGGCTTCGATAGATTGTGGGTTTGCCTTCAAAGCTCGTTTCAAATATGGTTCAGCCTCATTTATTTTGCCGCGTTTGGATAACCATTCAGCCAGGTTTGCCAGCATTTCGACCTCAATTACGCCAGCGGCAATCTTTTGCTGGGTTAAGTTAATAGCATTGTCATACATCTCATTCGCGTGGCGGGTATATTCATCTGCGAGGTTTGGCAAGGTCTGTGCCCGCGCCAGTTGGCGATACGCATCAGCCAAATTACTGAATAATCGGGCGTCCTGTCGCCCCGCCTCTTTGGCCAAATCCAACCCTTGTTGAAAGTAACTGACTGCCAGATCGTACTGCTGCTGCTCGAAATAGACAGCACCCAGGTTTGTCCGAGCTTCAAAATTGTCACGAGTTTGGTCTTTGCTGATTGAAGCCAGATACATTTCAGCGGCTTTCGCCTGTTGGTCGGTTTGCAAATACGCCGAGGCAAGATTGTTATACCCAACCCGACTGTCTGGCAATAGTTCTATCACTCGCTGCCAGTTTTTGATGGCTTTATCGTAATCGCCTTGCTCAGCGTAAAAATCTCCCAGTTCGTTATAACCATCCCAGTAATTTGGCCACCAACCAATCATTTGAGTATAAATCTGTTCAGCCTGCTGAAAGTTTTTCCCCAACCTGTAAGCTAATGCGGAACCATTCAACGCTTCCCAGTCTCTGGGAGCCTGGGCACGAGCCGCAGTAAAATCCTTCAGTGCTTCTTCATAATTACCCATCTCAACCTGAACCATGCCGCGCGTGATTTGATAAACCTCTGGTTCATCAGGCGACAGATTGATGGCTTGTGTGGCCGATTGCAGCGCCTTATCTGCCCATTCAGTGTTACCTGTGAAGACATATTTGTTCAGATAAGCACGCGCCAACGCTGACTGCAATCTTGCCGAATCGCCTTCGGATTGAATCAGCCGCGTCAGAATCTCAATCGGTTTTTCCACCGAATCTCGGTTCAAATCTTTCTGCAACTCGCCTAGCGCGATCAAGTATTGTTCTCCAGCTTGAAAGTTGTTCAACTGGAGTTGCTGGCTGTAAGTGGTCGCGCGCGCTGATTTTCCTAGTTTCAATCTATCCGCGACGCGTTCGGCAATCTGATTTTGAAGCGCCCCAAGTTGATTACTGAGGCCGGTAATTTCCTCTTCGGCAAAAGTGTAGAGAAATGAGTTTTGCACTCGGAACCTGATTTTCAGTTGCGTGCCGGTCTGTTGAACTTCGCCGCTGACAATCAGGTTCGCGCCTATCTTGCGAGAGATGTTTTGCAAATCCAGGTTGAGCAGGCTGGCTTGCCTAGCGTCCGCCACCGGAGCAGCCTGCCAGGCGTCGGAAACCCGCAACAGGTTACGCCGCAAATCATCGGCGAATCCGACTCCAGCCTGTTCGTCGCCAAAACCTTTGAACGGCAGAACGACAAACTGCTTTTCCGCCGGGATCGCGCTTCTAACCCACCACGAACGCAACCAGGCACCTGAAACAAAGGCCGCAATCAGCAACACCGAAACCGCAGTAACCAACATGACCTGATGCTTGAATTGTTGCGGCCAAAGGCGGCTGGGTTTGATTGTCTGAGCGATTGTTTGCCGAACTTCTTCAGCCGATGTTCGACGTTGAGCGCGCTGTTTGACGAAACATTGCCGAAGCAGTTGCTGAATCGTCTTCGGCGTGTTGGTTGGCAGAGCGCGCCAGTCGGGTTCGTGGCGCGGGTCGCGAATCAGGCTCAGCGTGTCGTAAGTGTCAACGCCCTTGAACGGCAACCTGCCGGTCAGCGTTTGGTACATAACGCAGGCCAGCGACCATAAGTCGGTTCCGGCGTCCAGCATTTCTCCGCGAGTCTGTTCGGGACTCATGTAAACCACTGTGCCAATGACTTCGCCTTTGATGGTTTCGCCGAAATCGCGTGTCAGTTCTTCGTCCGGAGCTAGAGTCTTCATCTCGATCGTCGCCAGATCGGTGGTAATTCGCCGGGCAATGCCGAAGTCCAGAATTTTGACCTGGTTGTCGGGAGTGATTTTGATGTTGGCCGGTTTCAGGTCTCGGTGAATGATTTTTTTGGAATGCGCGTGAGCCAGTCCAGCAGCCAGTTGGCGAAAAATCGGCAGAGCCTCGGCAATCGGCAAAGGGCCGTTTCTCAACTTGTCGTCCAGCGTTTGGCCGGGAATGTATTCAAAAACCAGAAACGGGCGTCCGTCGCATTGGCCTTTGTGGCGTAAACCCGCGATGTTCTGGTGAGTAAGATCGGCGTTCAGTTGGCCTTCGCGATTGAACCGCGCCTGCCATTCGGGGTCGTCGGCATAAGTTCCTATCAGGAACTTGATTGCGACATCAACGTCCAGATCATCGTCGTGAGCCAGATAAACTTCGCCCATTCCACCTTTGCCCAGCAGCGCCAGAATTCGGTAATTGCCAATCTGACGGCCAATCATCGCCGGACGGTGTTGACCGGATTTATTTATTTGTTCGGCGATTTCCTTGAATGCATCTTCGACGGCGGGAGTTTCCAGAAAGCCCTCGTCTTCGTCGTGGTGCCTGAGCATGTTTTCGACTTTGCGGCGCAATTCCGGGTCATCGCCGCAGGCCTCATCCAGATAAGCCGTGCGCTGGCTTTGCGGCAGGTCGCAAGCGGTATTGAAGATTTCTTCAAGCGTGGGTCGAACGTGCGTTTTTGTTGTCGGATTCATGGCTGTGATCTCCGTTCAGTTCGCTTTGCAACCAGGCTTTGGCAAAACGCCAGTCGCGCATAACTGTATCGGGTGAAACTTTCAAAACTTCGGCGATTTCTTCGTTGGTCAGGCCGCCGAAATACCGAAGCTCGACAATCTGGCTTTTGCGCGCGTCTGTTTCGGCCAATCTGTCCAGCGCGTCGTTCAAGGCCAGATAGTCAACATTGGCAGCTTCGGGAATTTCGATGGCTTCATCCAGCGGAACATGCCTTAAACCGCCGCCATGCATCACGGCCTGTCGTGACCGCGCACGATCAACCAGAATACGGCGCATGATGTTGGCCGACACGGCAAAAAAGTGCGCGCGATCCTGCCATTTCAAATTCTTCACGTCGGCCATTTTCAAATAGGCTTCGTTGACCAACGCAGTGGTTTGCAGAGTTTGTCCGGGATTTTCACGGCTCATGTAACGATGAGCCATGCGATGAAGCTCGGCATAAACCGCCTCATACAACTCATCTTTCGCGCTTTCCTGCCCTTGCATCCAGGCGCGCAGCAATTGTGTAACTTCATTGGTTGGAGTTGATGTCATAAATTCCCTTCTGGCTGTTTTCTGGCCGCTCTATGTCAGATGCTCGCCGACTGATTTCGATTATAGTCCCGCAAAAATGAATGTCGAGAATAAATTTGCCGCGTATGAAATCTTCGCGTCGTTTCGGTTGCGGATTGATAGCCAGATCAGAAAAGAGAATGAAATTTTTCAGCAACCGTTTCAGGTCAACATCAACTGCTGATCAAATGGAGCGAAAAAAGCCGCAGACAATCTGCCTGCGGCTTATACATACCTGCTGTTTTCGTCAGCAATCTTACTTTTTGCGCTCCAAATTCAGGGTCAAAGACTGATCTTTGTCGGCTTCGCGCCAGCTCCAAATCATCGTCACATGGTCGTTGTCCTGAAACTTCACCGTCAAACTGTGAATATGGCCGTCGGTTGGTTTCTTCAGATTTGTGGCGTCAACAAATTTGAAATCCAAAGTTTTGATTTCGCCAGCCGGAATTTCGGCCCGCATGCGAGGCTGATTGCCAGCCGAACAGTAATGCGTCATTGCCAGGCTGTCTCCATCGCGGTGATACACGCTGACCATTTCCGGTTCATTCGGTGGAGTCATCGTTTCGATGATCGTCGAACCGCCGGAAGCCAGGCGAAAACTGACTTTACCTCCTGACCCATCCGAAGCCTTTCTTTCCCATTCGCCAACCAGAGCTTTCATCTTGTCAAAAGCCGGAGCGGCTTTGCTTTGAGCTTGCGCGGATACGGTCAACAAACCGAATGCTAACAATAGAATCAGGAAATTACGTTTCATGGTTTTGCTCCTCATCAGTTCGTAGTGCCGCCTTCAGGCGGAATGGGGGCGTCTCTCTTTTCAAAAGAAAAGCTTTCGATACCTGAGCTTACACTTAAAAAGGAATACGCCCCGTTCCGCCTGAAGGCGTTACTACATGCGTTTTAACGCGGAATGATCCACGGCATCAGGTAAGCGTAAACCATAACGATCACGCCAACCATCGCAGCCAACGTC
>JBGAPB010000365.1:0-5444 GCA_044221525.1 Blastocatellia bacterium
CAGATCAATCTTGAACTTGTAGACTTCGCCTTTCTTCATAAAAACCTCTTTGTCGAAGCCTTCACGGAAGCGTGCGCGCAGAGCCGAATCCAACACCAGTCGCTCAGTTCCATCCGGGTAAACATCAACCAGCTTGGCTGTCCAATCTGTGTCGGGGCAATCGGATTCAGCCCACAACTCTATTTCGACCTTGCCAGTGACTTCGGTCGGAGCATCCAGCGGAGAGGTTTGGAACTTCAACACGTCTTTGCGTTCGCCTATGGCGCGTTGATCCATGGGGCCTTTTTTGCCGAACAGCAAAGCTCCGCCAACGGTCGGCACAGGATTTTTCGGATCGTACTGATAGGTGCTGCTGCTCTTTTCGTCGGCGGAGATTGTTTCGCTGAGTTTGCCGCCGGGCAGCAGAAAATAAGGAGTGATTTTGGATTGCGGTGGCCAGCTTTGAGCCGAACGCCATTCGTTGCCAGGAGCTTTCGGGTCGGTGACATCGCCCATCACGTAATACTTCACCGCAGGTTCATCCATCACGCCGTTCTTGGCGCCTTTCAGCCAGTAATCGAACCAACGCACCGGTTCGGGCTGGCCGCGCATTGACCCCATCAAATCGGCTCCGGAGTTGGCGGGGTATTTCACCTCTTCCAACCCGCCGTGTCCCCACGGCCCCATCATCAATTTCTGATTTCCAAGCGCCAATCCGCCGCCGCGCGATTGCAGGCCTACGAAGTTATCAATGTTGCCTTGCCCAAAAATGTCGTACCAACCGCCCCAGTTGTAAACCGGAACCTGGACTTTTTCCCAATGCAGTCGGCCTTCGCGAATGTTGACGTAACCGTCGTCTTTGTAATGGTCGAAAGTCACTTTCAGAACATCGTCGGCTTTTTGAGCTTTCAGCCAATTTTCGTTCATCTCTTTGCGGAAAACTCCGCCGGTGTAAATGGCGTGCTGATACGCACTGGCCGGAGCGACCATCACGTACATGGCCACAAGATGCGGCGGAGCCATAATCGAAGCCTGATTCGCCGTGATGCCCATCGCCGAAGCGCCGATCATTCCCACTTTGCCGTTCGACCACGGTTGTTTTGCAGCCCATTCGACCGTGTCATAACCGTCGAAGTGGTCGTCCATAAACGGGAAGTATTTGCCTTCGCTGGCGAAACGGCCTCGGCAATCCTGCACGACAAAGACGTAACCGTTTGATGTCCACTGTTTGAACTGCGCGCCCATCGTCGCTTTGTTGTAAGGAGTCCGCGTCAGAATCACTGGCCATGGGCCTTTGCCTTCAGGCAAAAAAATGTCTGTCGCCAGCTTCACGCCGTCGCGCAGGGCAACCATCTCTGTGGTTTTCGGCAAAGCCGCCGGTGTCTGTAATCGCGCACTTGCCGGGGAAAGTAACGCGAGCGCCAGCAACGTCAATAAGATTGGAATGAACCGCTTCGATTTCATCACGCTTCTCCTTCAAAAAATGGGACAAGCTGTCAGCTTGTCCCATTTTGATTGTCTGGGTTTTATCGTCCAGCCGTCTGGCCGCCGGTCATTGGTTTACGCGGCAGTTTTTCGTCGCGCATTGCTGCGTTGTACAAAAATGCCGCCATAATCACCGACGCCTGTTTCATGTCATCAGCCTGAATACGATCATACAAATCCATGTTTGAGTGATGCGTACGGGTATCGTATTCAACTGGGTCTTGAATAAACTGGAAGCCTGGCAGGCCGACTCCGTCAAAAGACAGATGGTCAGTTCCGCCAGTGTTGTTGATGGTGATTGTCGAAGCTCCCAGATCACGGAACGGCGCAAGCCAGGCGCGGAAGATCGAACGGACGGCTTCGTTGCCTTGCAAAAAGACGCCGCGAACTTTGCCGGTTCCATTGTCCAAATTGAAGTAAGCAGAGAATTTTTCGTGCTCGGGCTTTGTGACCAAGGGGCCTTGAGGGCCGCCGAAACCTCCGCCGGGGCCGCCTGCCGCTGGTTGTCCGGGAACAGGCTGACGAGCGCCGAAATGTTGAGCGACATAAGCTCGCGAACCCAGTAATCCTTGTTCTTCACCAGTCCAAAGACCAATGCGAATTGTGCGACGTGGTTTGACGCCCAGAGCTTTCAGGATTCGCAATGCTTCCATTCCGACAGAACAGCCAGCGGCGTTGTCTGTCGCTCCGGTTCCGCTGTGCCAGGAATCCATATGCGCCCCGACCATGACGATTTCGTCTTTCAGGTCTGTGCCAGGAATTTCGGCAATCGTGTTGTAAGCCATTGGATCGTCATCATAAAACTTCGCTTTGATGTCCACTTCCATTCTGACTTTCGTGCCTTTTTCCAGCATTCTCACCAATCGTCCGTAATGTTCGACGGCAACGGTGATCGAAGGCAATGATTGCGGCGCGTTCTTATCGCGAGGGCCACCGGCTGAAACGAATACGGTTCCACCGTCCCCGATGCGACCGATGTCCACCAGAACTGCCGCGCCTTCTGATTTAAGGAACTCAGCTTTTTTGTTGTTGAATTCTGCCATTTGGCGGAAATTCTGCGCTCCAGCGGGGCCGCCCGGTCCACCCGGTCCGCGTCCACCTGCTCCCGGAGCGATGGGGTCGGCGTTGGACATTGTCAGCAATTGTTCGTCGTTAAATCGTTTGCCGGGTGAGTCGAACCAGGCTTTGACTTCGCGCATCGGCGTGGCCAGCACGATCGCGCCTTTCAACTTGCCGCGATACTTTTCAAAATCGGCTTCTGTCTTGATGTCCGGGTAAATCACTTCGCCAACGACCGGGCCGTTGGTTCCCGGAGTCCAGGCTTTAGGATGGCCGATCAACGGAAACGGAACCGGGTCAATCACGTTCGCAGAGTATTTTTCGAGCGACCAACCACGGCCAAAAGGCCCCCAGGATTCCAGGTGAGCGTTTTCCATTCCCCACTCGGTCAATCGTTGTTTTGTCCATTCGTTGGCATGTTTCAGTTGCGGCGATCCGGTCAAGCGCGGCCCGATGACATCTGTCATCCAGCTTAGCGTGTCCATGACTTTTGAGCGCTCCATACCCTCTTCGCGGATTTTCTTCATCATATCCAGGTCAACTTTTTCGACCTGTGCGACCTGAGCGACCACGCTCAGGCAGAAGATCAGCAGGACGGCAATCGGCATCGTCGCCCGTTTGAATTTGCGGTTGAACATAAGGTTTTCCTCCGAAGGGTGGTCAACAGTTTTGAACTGTCGAAGCTTCGTATTGAAGTTTGGTTACTGTTTATAGTGAAAGTTGATGACGGATCGGATCGGCAGTCTAAGCGTCCGTGTTCCTATCTTGCAAGACTGCATTGGCTGTTACGCGAAGCCGCGGATACCGGTTGCGTGAAAAGAAAAAAGCAGCAAACAGAACTCTCTGCTTGCTGCTTTTCGATTTCTGATGACTGGTTACTGTTTACTCGCTGGCGACCAGATTCGTAGACAATGGCATCACTTGATCGGCTTTGATTACAGCGTGTCCATTCTTAACTTCGACGCGGCCGTAAACCGAAACTCGATGAATTGGGTCTGTTATCAGGCTCTGACGTTGCGATTTGGTCAACTGAGTCAGCGAGACACCAGCCAGAGTTTTGCTGGTGTTGTCGAATACATTCAGCGTCCGCTGGTCAGCGTTGACAGAAATAATTTCGACGGTAATCACCACTCGGCGACCTTCAAATTCGGCGGAGTGGTTGGCAATTTCTTTCAGATCAACTTCAGCATAGCTGCTCTTTTCCGTCTGGCCCTGAGCCAAAGCGGCAACAGCCAGGCAACAAACTAAAATCAACGTGCGAACTAAGAACATTCAATCTCCTATGAAATAAATTAAGTTATGGTTATGAATCTTTGTTTGATTGTCCGATGCGAACAAAGAACGCAGGCGGGCTGAACCCCTTGCACGACTTTATCGGCTGCAAACAAAGGTGCGGAGTCTAGCCGACGCTTCAGATTCTGGCAAATGTGAGAATGTTCCTTATGGATTGCTGGCAGGAGCCTGTTTTTCCAAATCCTTTAAGACTTGATCCGGTTTCCAGTCATTGCCGCGATAGGATTTGGCAACTTTGCCGTCCGCCGAAATCATCACCGTTCGCAGGTTGTGGATGACCTGATCCTTTTCCGGCCAGTAATTCAAACCGAAGAACTGTCCAACTTTTTTGACTTCCTCGGAACTGCCTGTCGCCAGTTCCCAGCGGGCGAAGGCGTCCGGCTTTGTTGAGTTGATGTAACGCAGTCCGTATTCGCGCAGCACTTTGGGTTTGTCGTAATCAGGGTCAACGCTGACGCTGAGCAAGCTGACTTTGTCTTTTAACGCTGCGTTGTTGGCCAGTTCCTGATTTATGAAGGCAAAGTTTGTGCTCATCAGTGGGCATTGATCCGGCATTGGGCAGCGCGTGTAAACAAAAGTCAGCAACAAAGTGCGTCCTCGATATTTTTTCAGGCTGATTTTTTTGCCGTCCTGATTGACCAGGGTGAAATCCGGCACCTGATCGCCAAGCTTAGGCTCTATACCGGTTTCCAACTCTTTGCCGACCAGACTTGGGTCGGCGATGCTTGTCACCACGGGGTTTTCCAGCCACGTTCGGTTTTGATCTACGACCAGAGTCGCCTGAATCAGCGCGCCGGGTTTCAGTTCGCTGTAAACCCAATCGTCCAGCAGAGTAAAAGGCATGGTCATGCCTTCCATGTAACCGGGAATTTCTCCGTGTTCGATGGTTACTTTGTGCTCGGATTGGTTGGCGGAGATGACTTTGCCTTTTATCTCGAAACGCTTTGCGCCATCAGAAGCTTTTGGAGGCGAAGTTTTTCCGCATCCGGTAAACGCCAGGCAAAGCAGCGCCGCGAAAATGAATAAAAAGCGAAAAGGTGCAATGAATTTGTAATTAAGCATTTGGGTCCTTCTATGAAAAAAGCATGAGTTCAAGCTTTAGCCCGGTTAGCCTGGGCCAGTTTGCCGTCCGGCAGCACGCGGAAGTTTACACCTCGCCAATGGATTTCGTCGCCGACGAAGCTGGCGATCCAGACGCCAAAAGTTATCAAATCACGAATCGGCACCAGCCAGAAAAATCGAGCCAGCGTTCCGTCTTTCAAACCATAAACTCCGATGACGAAAACCGGCAGGAAGCGAACAAGCATTGTCGCCGCCAGCAACCACCAGGCAAAGCTGGAAAAATCCCAAGCCAGAAGAGCGAGCAACGCGGTTGCCGTGCCGTAAGTCAGTATCAATCCGCGATAACCCCAAGGCCGCGAAATGCGAGTAGAACGCCCCCAGCGAAGCTGATGTTTCAGCATCGTCGCCATCGAATCGGGAGCGGAAACGTGTTCAACCACGCAATCCGACAGCACGACTTCGTAACCCAGCCTCGCAGTCGAATTGCCAAGCACAAAATCGTCGGCCAGGTAATCGGCTATGGCAGGGAAACCGCCGATGTATTCCAGAATTTCTCGCCGTATAAC
>JBGAPB010000366.1:0-5427 GCA_044221525.1 Blastocatellia bacterium
TTTTCGACTTCGCAAACTTCCCTGGTCGCCGGGCGAAAATAACCGACGCGCGTGCGCCCGTTTGAACCGCGTGCAACTTTCAGTTCTGCGCGTGAACGGTAACCGAATTCTTCAGCCGAGCGAATCGCAATCTCTTTATCCCAATCTATGCCGCCGATTCTCCGCAACGATTCACGCACAAACGCGACTTTGGTTTCCAGTTGAGCAACATAACTTAAGTGCTGCAACTGGCAGCCTCCACAATCGCCAAATCGTTCGCATGGCGGAGTTCGCCGCGACAGCGATGGTTCGATAATTTCTTCGATCACACCCCGTGCATAATTGCGTTCGACTCCTGTAATGCGAACACGCAACCGATCGCCAACCGCCGCAAACGGCACAAAGACAGCCTGAGAACCGATGCGAGCCAATCCGTCTCCACCGTATACCAGTTTCTCAATTGCAACTTCGTAAGCATCGCCAGTGATAACAGGCGAAACTCCATTAACCAGTGGTTCAAGTATGTCTGCGGTTGTTGCCATAAAAATGGTAGTCGAGAGTCGGTAATCGTGTAAGCCAACACTGTCCGGCTACCGATTGCCGACCACTCTAAAGGTAAAACAGACTCAATCGTGGGATTCCAAAACGTTCGCGTAATTTCTGTGCGACGTAATTGCCAAGCGTTTGCGCGTAAACTTCTTTGCCCATGCTTTTTTTGTAAGCGCGCAGCTTTTGATTTCCATCGCGCTCTATCTCTTTCAATTCTTCTTCACCTGCGCCCGCTTTCAAACCGTCTAGAATCACTTCTTCGATCATCGTCAAATCAGTTTCCAGCGATTCAGGTGAAACAGCTTTGGCCATTTGCAAATCTTCGATGATCTGTTCCAGCCGCAACGAAACCCGCTCGAAAGTCTCTTTCAAAAGCTGATTGCTGCTGTGTTTATCATTTAACTGCCTGATCGTTTCCAGATGTTCCGTCAAATAATCGTTGATCGAATTGCGCGTGAATTGTGAAGACGCTTCGCTGCTGTTGCCATTCGCAGAATCGGTATTTTCACCCGGCGTTGAATCGCTGCTGCCAACGCGCGATTCGATGTATTCCAAAAAGATCGCTTCGACTTCCTGCTGGCAATAAAACAAAGAATTGACTTTGCGCCCGCGGCTCAACCGTTGATCGTAACCGTCGAACGAATTGTTGATGCCGCGCAAAACAACGTGCAGAGGAATATCCCGCTGCTTCCAGGCTTCCATCAACGACCAATCAAGCGGTGATACCAGCAAATGGCTGCCGCGTCGTCTGACAAACTCTTCTTCGATCTCGGTAAAATAATTGAAGTAATTCATCCGCTACGAAACAAACGGCGAAATGCAGGTGTGCGTGCGCTCAGCAATGCTTTCTGTTTTTGATCTACTCATTTGGGTCACTTGGGAGTCGGCAATCGCATCTTAGCTTGCGATGAAAATGCTGTCTATATTCATTGCGTGTTGAAGTGCATTGAGCGAGAAAAAAGTGAAAAGAATTTTTGCCTGATGCTTCAACCGTCTTCATGCATTCAGGCTTTTACGCAATCGGGTCACATCGCCGGACAGAATTGTTCGCAAACTTCCGTCAGGCAATCGCACTATCAGAGCGCCATCATCCGTCAAACCTGACGTTTCGCCGATGAGCGTTTCACCATCCAGCGCAATCGTCACCTGTAAACCGCGCGCGTAACTGGAAAGTTGTTGCCAGCGATCAAGAATCAATCGCCATTCACCGTTCTGCCATCGCGCGTACCAATCTGCCAGCTTGCTCAACAATCGGTCGCGGAACTCATCAACGACAGTCGCCTGACCGGTTTCAATCTTCAAAGAAGTTGCTGTCGGGCTGAGTTCATCAGGGAAGGACAGATGATTCAGATTGACGCCGATTCCAACGATGACGCGAGGCTTGCCAGATTCTGCACTCATGGCTCCTGTGCCTATGCCTTCGACCAAAATTCCGCACAGTTTTCGGTCGTTGAGCAGCACATCGTTCGGCCATTTGATGTCAACGCCAACAACATTTCGTTCGATCAGGGTTTCTGCAACTGCTATTGAACTCATCAAACTGAGCAGAGAAATCTTTCTTGTGGATGACGGAAGCAACAGCACAGACAAGTACAAACCTTCGCCCGGCGACGAGTGCCATTGACGATCTCGCCTGCCGCGTCCGGCTGTTTGTTCGTCGGCAACTGCGCAGGTGAATTCGGGTTCTCCAGCAGCCAGCGACTTCAGAAAGTCGTTGGTTGAACCGAGCCGGGCAAAATGATGAATGGTGAATGGATGGCGATGAATTATCACGCGGCGATCTTACCTCATCTTCGTGTTTTGCCGATGTATCGCGTCAGTAAAAAATTAAAGGCAATCGCTGAACCATATTCAGATTGCAGGCTTGCTGACAATTTCGGCAACCGCTATGCTAACGCCCGGTTTCAAAAACCACCGCAGAAGAGTTCCGAACTCGGCAATCATCGAAACCAGCCGGGCGCAACCGAACCCAAAACCAAACAACAAGATATTATGAATTCCAACAATCAATCTTCACCAAAATCATTCCTGAGTCCGATGACCATAGGCTTGATCGGCTCGGCAGTTTTGCTGGTTGCCGCAATCGGCTCTGCGCTTTACAACCGCACGCCGGAAACGCCAAAAGCGTCAATCAACCAGGTAAAACCGGGGCAGCAACCGCAAATTACTCAACAAGCGCCGCCGCAACCGCCAGCCGAAATGGCTCCGGCTGTGTTGCAGGCCAACTTCAAGACTCTGGATGGTAGAACCAAAAAGCTGGCCGATTATTCGGGCAAAGTCGTAGTCGTGGATTTGTGGGCTACGTGGTGCGGACCTTGCCGTCAGGAAATCCCTCACTTGATTGCGATGGCCAAAGATTACAAAAGCAAAGGTGTCGAAGTCATAGGCCTGACCAATGAAAACCCTGTGGCCGACGAGCAGAAGGTCAGGGACTTTTCAAAAGAATTCAAAATCAATTACCCGCTAGGCTGGGCTGATCCGCAGATGCAGATTGGTTTGATGAACGGACGCAACGGCATTCCTCAGACAATAATCATTGGACGCGACGGCAAAGTGAAAAAACATTTCGTCGGTTTCAGCGCAATGATCAGTCCGCAACAGATGAAAGCCGCTCTGGATGAAGCGATAGCCGCTGGCTAATTTCCAGATTACAGATCAGACAGGATTTACACGATTAACAAGATTCCTTTTCTATCCTGTCAATCTTGTTAATCCTGTCTATTTGTTTTCAAGCTCAAAGAAATAGCAACGACGCCAAAAATAACCAGCAAAGCTCCTGGCGGAACCAGCCAGATTGCCAGGCCCGGATCGCCTTCTGGATGCCAGACGCCAGCCAGCAAAAAACCGAACGGCATCATCACCGCGCCAATTCTCAAAGCCAGTTGCGCCAGCCGAGGCGGCAAACCAAACCGCTGAGCAGTCAACGCCGCGACAATCAAAACGACTCCAAGCAAAGTTCCGTGAGTATGCGCCAGCCGGAAAAGCTCCCGGCGTTGAGGATCATTCAGATAGCTCGGCGCTTTGTAACCGAGCAAGCCTTCCAGCAACAATCCGACCGCCATCCAAACAGCTACGCTGATCCAGCCTTGCCGCAGCATTGAAAATGAATTTTCCGAATCTTTGTCGTTTGGCTTCTCTGCCATTTCACTCTCCAACCTCCACATCAACGTTAATTCGTCTTGCGCGCAGGCCAGCCGCCAGTGAAAAAACCTGTTGCCGAGCTTGTGGATAACGTGCCCACCATTGTTCAACCGCCGACAGCCGAGCGGTTTCTGTGGCCAAATAATCCGGCTTCGGCAGGTTCTGGCCAGTCAGCGCCAGCCCGTTCGCCGCGAAGAAACGAACAATCGGGTAATTGTCGTTGAAGGCTTCTATCAAAAACGGAGCCGCCCAATTAGCATCGGGCTTCATCGCTCCGCCGCCGCTTAATGCTTCAGCCGCCATCGCTCGCGTCAGAGCGTCTCCGGCAAACAAAGCTCGTAAACCTTCAGGTTGATTGAATATACCGTCGCTGCTCGGTTGGGAATTGCCAAAGCGTCGCGGCCACAATCGTTTGCTTTCGGCAATCGCCCAGTTCACAGACTTGTCCAGATGGCATTGGTTGCAGGCGTTCGGCACCAACTGAGTTGCCGTCAGTGCAGGGTCGGGAACCGTGATGTCGTGAGTTCTATGAAAAGCCATAACGCCGTAAACGACTCGCGGCATGTGGCAATCGTAACAACGACTGCCGATGGATTCGGCTTTGTGGCCTGTGTGCGCAGCAAGTTGGGCCGGTTGCGCGAATTGCTGATGACAACCAAGACAAGCTTTGTCGGTTCGGTTTTCAGGCTTGATCTGACCTTTCACGTCGCCTTCGTGCATTGAATGGCAGCTCAAACAGTTGATGCGGCTGGCTTGCTCGCCTTTCTGAAAACACGCCGAACGCAAGATTCCCTGATATTCGTAAGCAGTCAGTCTGGGCGAACCGTTTTGCCAAAACCGCGCCGCAAAGGAAAATTCGCCGATTTTGGTTTCGCGAGTCACCGGGCGGTAAAACCTTGCCAGATCGTCGCCAGCGTTGAACGGGTCGCCTTTGGTCAAAATCTCCTGAATGCGTTCCATTGGCTGCGGAACTCGCTGACCGTGGCAATGACCGCAAACCATCATTGAACGTTCAGCCGCCAGTTTCTTCGGATTGATGATTTGTTTTTCGGCATCGGTCATTCGCCAAAGTTCGCGCGTGAAAGGCGAAGAAGCCTTTTCAGCATGAGCCGTTGCCGCTCCGTGACAGGCTCCGCAGGCAATGCCTAACTCGGCGACTTCTGTCGAAAACTTCTGACCGTTGGCCTCCATGTGTGGCTGAGCTTTGACGTTGTGGCAGAACACGCAGTTCTGATCCCACTTGGCCTGATGCTGAAAGTAATTGTCGCCGTCTGGGTAAAAGAATGAACCGTTCAAACTCATCCAGCGGCGGTTCGTCAGGTCGTAAGCCAGAGGCAAACGAATGTACTGGTCGCCCTGACGGCTGACGTATTGCTCTATGCGGCGCGAACCTACAGTGCGATCAATTGCGTAAACCTGCCGACGACCATCGGCGAAGTTCAGCGTCATGGTGAATCTGTCGCCGCGTCGTTCCATCTTCGCCGCGACACCCAGGTATTCAAAAGAATTGTCGTTGGTGAAATCGCCCTGCACGGTTCCGGGGCGCGCTTCCTGAGTCATTCGACTGTGATGAGTTTTTCGCCACGAAGCGTAGTGATCCGAATGACAAGCCAGGCATTTTTGCGAATCCAGATAATCGGCGTCAGCCTTCCCCGCCCTGACGCCTTGATAAGTCGGCTGAGCAGAAAAAACCAGCGCGGCCACAACAAAGGCTGCGACGGCGGTCAGCACGGCGGATTTGATGACGATGGGTTGCAT
>JBGAPB010000006.1:0-43746 GCA_044221525.1 Blastocatellia bacterium
CTGACGATTTACGAAGCCATCGAATCGCCCTACGCCGCACAGGTGCGCGAGCGATTGGCGGAATGGCGGTCTGGAATGATGAAGGATGAATGATGAAGGCGGAATGTGTCGTTGGCTTTTTCAATTAGCCCAGCCGTTTACGGTTGAGAACGCGGGTTGGATGAACGATGCAGCCCGGTTCACCGGACTTGCGGATGGGGTGGATGATCTTTTTTCCATTAGCCTAGCCGTTTACTCAAACTTCCAACACCACCGGAATAATCATCGGGCGGCGTCCGGTTTCGCGCTGGATGTGGCGTTTCAGTTCCAGCCTTACTTTTTCCTTGATGACTGCCCAGTCTGTGCGTTCGGCGTAACTGGCGTTGGCGATGGTTTCGGCGACTACGGCTTTGGCTCTGAACAGAAAATCTACATTGTCTTCGCTGATGGCCAGACCGCGCTGAATTACTTCGGGCACGGATTCCAATTCGCCTGAAGCTTTGTTGATCGCCACAATCGGCAACACAATTCCGTCATAAGCCAGATGCTTGCGGTCGCGCAGCACCAGTTCATCTATACGCCCTGAGCCTGAATCATCCAGCAATGTTCTGCCGACGGTAATCTTGTCGGAGACTGCGGCGCTATTTTCATCCAGAGCAATCACGTCTCCGCTTTCGGCCAGAACTATTCGGTCGCGCGGAACTCCCCATTTGCGAGCGGCTTCAGCATGGCGATAAAGCTGGCGGGTTTCTCCGTGAATCGGAATCAGGAATTTTGGCCGCACGGCGTCATAAAATATCTTCAAATCTTCCTGCCGCCCGTGACCTGAAACGTGAATCCGGGCGGTGCTGGAATCAATCACTCGTGCATCCTTTTTGAATAGATGGTTCATCATCCGCGAGATTGATTTTTCGTTGCCGGGAATTTGGCGGGCAGAGATGACCACGGTATCGCCTTTGGTCACACTGGCGTCTTTGTGCTGGTCAACTGACATTCGCGCCAGGGCTGAAAAAGGCTCGCCCTGACTGCCTGTCACCAGCAAACAAACTTCATCAGGTGACATGCGCTTTGCTTTGGCCGTGCTTACCAACAGGTCATCGTCCACATCCAGATAACCGTGTTTCATCGCCACTTCGACATTGCGAATCATGCTGCGGCCAACCAGAGCTACGGCGCGTTTGGATTCCGCCGCCAGATCGAGGACGATTTGCAGCCGGTGAATGCTGGTCGCAAAACACGACACAACCAGACGGCCACGAGCTTCGTTAAAGATTTTCTCGAACGCCGGGATGACTGCTTTTTCTGAACCGGTGCGGCCTTCGCGCTCGACGTTGGTCGAATCCGCCAGCAAAGCCAGCACTCCACTGTCGCCAAGTTCATTCAGCCGTTTCAGGTCAATTGCGCCACCCATAACAGGAGTTTCGTCAACTTTGAAATCTCCCGTGTGAACGATGACTCCGACCGGCGTGGTTATAGCCAGGGCTACGCAATCAACCAGCGAATGCGAAACCCTGACGAATTCAATGTCGAACGGGCCAAGCTTGAATGGCTTTTTGGTTCCGATGACGTTGGTCTGAACTTTGTCGAGCAGGTCGAATTCCTGCAGTTTGCCTTCGATCAGGCCCAGCGTGAATTGAGTGGCATAAATCGGCACGTTGGCGATTTGAAGCACAAACGGCAAAGCGCCTACGTGGTCTTCGTGAGCGTGCGTCAGGACAATGCCTGCCAGTTCGTCTTTATGTTCTTCGATATAGCTGAGATCGGGTATGGCGATGTCTACGCCAAGCAGGTCTTCGTCAGGAAACATCATTCCGCAATCAACGATGATCATTTCATCGCCGTAACGAAAGACAGTCATGTTCATTCCGAATTGACCCAGGCCGCCTAGAGGTGTGATTTGTAGTTTACTTTCCATTTATCAATTTTCGCTTTCTTCTGTTTGGCTGTGGAGTATAGCCGAATCATCGCCGGGAGCGGTAACGGCTTAGTTCAGGTGTTGAATTTTATCGGCCAGCCGAGCCAGTTCAACAATGGTCAAAGTTTCGGCCCGGCGCTGAGGATCGAGTTCCGCTGATGCCAGAACCGCTCCGATTTGATCTGCCGCCGGGATTCCCAGTCGAGTCCAACCTGACCGCAGATTGTTGTGAATCGTCTTACGCCGCTGGGCAAAAAGTGTCTTCGTCAATTCAAAAAACAGCTTTTCATCGCTGACCACAGCCGCAGGTTGCGGACGCACTTTCAATTTAACGACGCTCGAAACGACTTTCGGCACCGGACGAAACGCGCTTGGCGGAACGTCGAACAGAGCTTCGGCCTCGCAATAAAGCTGCACCAGCACTGACAGGTAGCCGTATTCTTTGCCGCCCGGACTGGCCGTAATTCGTTCAACGACTTCGCGTTGCAGCATCAAGGTCATCTCGCTAACGCAGCGGCGATGTTCAATCAACCGCTGCATAATCGGCGAAGAAATGTAGTAAGGGAGGTTGGCTACGACGCGGGCAGTCGTTGCAGGCGCTATCGTCTGACAGAAATCAACTTCCAGAGCGTCGGCTTCAATCAAGCTGAAGTTATCCCGACGAGCAAAACTGCGGTTCAAACTGGGGATCAAATCTCGATCAACTTCGATGGCAACGACTCGCGCTCCGGTTTCAACCAGTAACTCGGTCAAGGCTCCATGGCCAGGCCCGATCTCCAACACAGTTTCGCCAGTTTTGGCGCCAACCGCCGCGACAATCTGTTCGGAATACTGCGACTTAACCAGAAAATTTTGTCCTAAACGACGTTTGGCTTTGTGGTGAACAGACATTGGGTAGAGGTTTACTCGTGTTGATCTCAATTGGTTATGCCAGTGGATTCGATCTTAGGTTCTGTAAAAAATCAGTTGGCGAATAGACTGGCAATGGCGAATTTTTGAAATCTTTTGGGTCGCGCGTAATGATGGCATCAAGGTTATTAAACATTGCACTGGCAACCTGCACAGAATCTTCGTAATCAGGCAAAGAAAGTATCTCTGCCGCCAGAAGTGATTGGTGGTCAAGCGGGCAGATTTTCAGAGTTCCCAATAACTTCGAAACATATTCGCGAGCCAAGTCCGCCCCCTTCAATTTACGCGCAATGAAGAAGGTGTTGATTGGTGTAATGGCTGCAATATATGCCTCCACCTCGTTTCGGCAATGAGCATCCCATATTGAAGCAGCGGCCTCCGCAAAACCTTCTCGATCTAACAACAGATCCAGAACGACATTAGTATCGAGCAAGACCTTTATCATTTGTACTTTTCCATCAAATACTCTGTGTATGCTTCTTTAATCTCTTCATCATTTGGCGTCAGAGAGTCAGTCTTCAGCACACCGCGTAACTCACTGGACGGCACTCCTTGGAGCTTTGCCTGTATATCAATCCTCCGAATGCTGTGAGTCAGCAAATTCAAGAGCGTTATACGTTCGTCAAAGGTGAGTTTCGGAATTGCCACAACTATTTCTTGAACAGTCATATACACCCCCTATTCAAACAAGCTCTCAACGTAAGCTTTCGGGTCGAATACTACCAGATCATCAGCCTGTTCGCCGATGCCGCAGTAACGAATTGGCAGGTTCAGTTCTTTGGCGATGGCGACGGCGATACCGCCTTTTGCCGTGCCGTCCAGCTTGGTCAGCACAAGGCCGGTGATGTCGGCGGCTTTCATGAATTCACGCGCCTGGCTCAAACCGTTTTGGCCGGTGACGGCGTCAACCACCAACAGGACTTCGTGCGGAGCGCCGGGAACTTCGCGGGCAGCGATGCGCTTCATTTTTTCAAGCTCGGCCATCAGGTTGGCTTTGTTGTGCAAACGTCCGGCGGTGTCAACAATCAGCACGTCTGCGTTGCGAGCCTTTGCGGCTTTCAGCGAATCGAACAAAACCGCAGCCGGATCGGTTCCCTGCTTTTGCTGGATCAACGGAACTCCGGCGCGATCAGCCCAGATCGCCAATTGATCCGAAGCCGCTGCGCGAAAAGTGTCGGCAGCGCAGATCAGGATTTCATTGCCTTCGGCTTTAATGCGCTGAGCCAGTTTGCCAATCGTAGTCGTTTTGCCGACTCCGTTGACGCCCACAATCATCATCACATAAGGCCGCACATCGTCGGGCACTGAAGTTTCCGAAGCCACTCCGCGCGCTCGTTCGGCGTTTTCCAGAATATCCAGCAAGTGTTGTTTGATCGTTCGTTTCAATTCATCGGCGTCTTTCAGCGTCTGGCGATCAACCTGTTTGCGGACGTTTTCGATGATTTCCATCGTCGTCTGCACGCCGATGTCCGCGCTGATCAGAGCTTCTTCCAATTCATCCAAAGTCGCGGCATCAATTTCTTTCTTGCCTTTGACTGCGTCCTCAAGACGCGAAGCGATGTTGACTCGCGTCGAAGTGATCGCTTTGCGAAACCGATTCATGAAGCCTTCGTCGTCGGGCAAATTTTCGGTAGGCATTGTGGTTGGCTGAATCGGCGGCACAGGCTTGGGAGCTTGAATCGCTGGCTCAACAACCGCAGTCGCCGGAATCGCAAGCTTCATCGGCTCAACCGGCTTAGCTTCAACTATCGGTTCAATTGTTTGTTCAACAACTTCATCAACAGGCTCATCCGGCCCACTCAAGTTTAACGAGATGAAATCACTCTTTTTTCTTTTCCAAAACATAAGATCAATAACTCAATTCAAAACCTAAAATTCAAAATACAACAACATCTTAATCGGCAACAGCCAACGCTTCCCTTACACTGGCTCTGGCAAAGATTTCGTCTTTCGGGAAACGCCACAACAGCGCTGCAGAAACAAGCGGCAAAAATGAAACAACCAGCAAGGCGCTATAAAAACCTATGCGACTGCTAAGCATTCCCGTCAGCGGAGCCATCAGCGCGCCCGCTCCCCAGGCAAATCCCATGACCAAAGCCGAAACGGTGCTGGCTCCACCGGGAACCAGTCGCTGAGCCATGACAACGCTGATAGGAATCGGCAGGTTCAACAGTGTTCCTCCCAACATCATCAACGAGTAACTAAGCGCTCCGCTGGTTGAAAATGCGGCGATCAGCAACGGCGTCGCCAGCAACATTGCCAGTATAGTCACCCTGCGCGCGCCAAAGCGATCAGCCAATGCTCCGCCGAAAAACCCTCCGATGCCGCCGAACAGCATGAACCCGCCCAAAATCCAGCTTCGTTCGTTATCTGTCATCCCGTTGCTTTGCAAAGCGAACGGCAGAAACGTATGAACGCTGACCGACACCGCCGACCGCAGAACTACGGCAAAGTACAACAAAGTCAGAGGCGCCCAGACCGCTCGCAAAGATTGTTTCAAAGTCGGCGCGTCTTGTGCGCGTTCGACCCTTTCCAGCGACGGACAGTAATAAAACATCAGCGCAAACATCGCCACGCCCCAGCCCATCGTGTACCAGCTACGTTCCAGCCCATAAAGGCTGACCGCCGAAGCTATCAAAATCGGCCCCATCGCGTAACCGACCGTGCCAGCCGACGAAAAAATGCTCATCACCATTCCCTGATGCTTGCCCATTTCATCGGTGGCAGCCGCTCGCGAAACCATAGCCGCGCCTTGCGGGTGAAACGATCCGACGCCTATGCCGCCAATCACCACAAAAGCCATCAACATCGGCAAACTGGTGGCCGTCCCCAACAGCGACAAAAACACCGCCGCCACCAAAGGGCCGAATACCGCCATCGAACGTTTCAGGTAACGATCCGAAATCATTCCGTAAACCGGCTGCATCAACGAAGAGCTAATCATCAGCAACGGCGTCAATAATCCGGCCTGCGCTGGCTTCAACCCCAGCCGCAAAGTCATTATTGGCAACAATTGAAATAGAAAGCTGGAATACGAATCCAGCACGGCGTGAGCTGTCGAAAGCAAGGCAAGTGTTGATTTGGCTTGTTTGTTCATAAATAGAAAACCGCTTCTACCGGTCGCGATACCGACCTGAAGCTCCGATAAGTTTGCTAAATATCGCTTGCGAAAGTTTATCGCTCTGCCAGGCAATTTCGGGATGCCACTGCACTCCCAGCACAAAACGATCAGCACGAGTATCAACGACGGCTTCGATGACTCCGTCGGATGCGCGGGCAATCACTTTTAGATTGCGCCCAACTCGGTTGACGGCTTGATGGTGACTGCTGTTGACGCGAACGGATTCGGCCCCAGCCAGTTGAGCCAGCAGCGAATCGGCTTCGATCCTGACGCCGTGTGAAGGCCGCGTGTAAACCTGACCTTGTTCGTGCTTAATCGGATTGACGATTTGAGATTCGATGTCTTGGGTCAAACTGCCTCCGCGCGAAACGTTCAGCGATTGCATACCAAAACAGATTGCCAACACGGGCAGAGCGCGGGCCTCGGCAATTTCCAGCAGGATCAAGTCGGTTTCATCGCGTTCGGGAAAAACCGGGCCTAGCTTCGGATGAGGCTCTTCGCCGTACAAAGCCGGATCGAGATCACTGTTGCTGCCGGATAACACCAACCCGTCTAGCCGGTCACAAAGCTCAGCCAGATATTCACGTTTTGGAATCAAAGGAATATGAATCGGGATTCCGCCAGCAGCTTCGACAGCTTCGGAGTAATAACGGCGCAAATAGAATGTATCTTCCGTGTTCAGTCGCTCTGTGATGCCAATCAGCGGGCGTTGAGCCTGATTTTTCTGTGAGTTGTCGCTCGGCAAAATGCGCTGAATCCTCTTGGGAAGTTCGGCAGTTGGTCAGTAAGCCGGGAGTCTAAGCGCTGAGTTTGAGGCTTGTCAAAAATCATGTCACGGTGCTTCTCCATTGCAAACCTAAAAAGCGAGAGGCGAGCTTTTGAAAAGCCCGCCTCTCGCTTTTGAATGCATTGAACAAGTCGCCCAATCAAGCTTTAGCAGCTTGGCGGGAAGACCGGAACAGTGTAAGTCATTCCGCAGTTCAGTGTCAGGTGATGCAGGTTGTGACCACCGTTGAACGCTCCAGCGCTGGAACCGGCGTTGGGGTTGGCGTTGATCGCTGCACCCAAAATTCCAATCGCGCCAGTCTGGTTGTAGAACTTCACCCAGCCGGTGCGGCCAGCAGGAATGAAGGTCTCGAAACGAGGCGTGGTGCGCGGGAAGTTGTTCGACAGGCTGTTGCGCAACTGGCAGTTACCAGAAACGGAGAAGCTCAGTACGTTTTCAGCATCGTCGTACAACAGACCGAAGATCGTGCCAATTGTAGAAGCGCCGATACCCAGGTTGCCACCAACACGGTTGATGATGATCAAAGTGTCGTTGCCATCAGCACGGCTGCCGACGTTGTCCAAAGCCAACACTGCAGGAGCGCAGTTGTAACCAGCTCCGACAACACCGTTGAAGTTGATCGCCGCTGTCACGGAATTGCCATCGCAACCCGGAAGAACGCCATTGTAAAGAGCCGCGAAAGCCACCGCGCCCAGATTGGCAGCGTGACCTGACGAGAATTTGACGTATTCGTCACCGATCAGCCAGTTGTTAGCAACTGGGCAACCGACAACGCCGTCAACAGCAACAGCCACGATGTAGCCGCTGATGCCAGGATCAACGTCCGAAGCCAGGAAGGAAGCGGTCTGGGTCGCCGTCAAGCAGATGTAGCTATCCGCGATCGAGCAGCCTTCAGCAACGAAGTAAAGGTGAACAAACGCCGCCGAAGTGACGCTGGTGTTCGTGATGTTGATACGAGTGTTCTGGGTGTTGCCAGAGGTCGCACCTGAAGTGTAGGTGTTGTAGAAAAGAATTGAGCCGGCTTTCTGATCGCTGGCTTCCGAAGTCGGCGGGACCAGCAGACCCGGATCAGCAGCCAAAGCAAATGTAGACAAAGCCGCAAGCACGAATAAAGCAAGCAGCGCACGTGAGAGTTTGAGTGAAGTTTGCATTTGAATTTCTCCTTGTTGAGTGTGTTCTAAAACCTAAAGACCCTGAGCGTCACCAGTAATGGCAAAGCACATTTTCATCAAAAACTGTTTTGAAGGTTTACACTTGCAAGCGTTCGTTGTGAGTAACGAGAGGAAAAACTTGCAAGACGCGCAAATACTGCGCTGACATCTAACCTAAGTCAAGATTCAAACAATAAAAAAATGCGCTTCCTGATTCCACATCCCAAATAAACGGGTAGAACCAAGACGGGAGGCGAGTTTTCAATAAACCCGCCTCCCGTTTTTTGAATGCGTTGGACGGTTTCCGCCCCAAGCCCTTAGCAGCTTGGCGGGAAAACAGGGATAACTACATTCGCAGCGGCAGACAGCGTCAGATGATGCAGGTTGTGACCGCTGTTGAACGCGCCAGCCGACGAACCAGCGTTCGGGTTCGAGTTGATAGCCGCGCCCAGGATGCCGATGTCGCTCTGGCTAAACACTTTGAACCAGCCAGTGCGTCCTGCCGGAATAAATGTCTCGAAGCGAGGAGCAATGCGCGGGAAGTTGTTTGAGAGCGAGTTACGCAATTGGCAGTTGCCGGAAACTGAGAAGCTCAGTGCGTTTTCAGCATCGTCATAGAAAATACCGAACAGCGTTCCAATCGTCGCAGCGCCAGTACCCAGATTGCCACCAATGCGGTTGATGATAATCAGCGTGTCGTTGCCGTCAGCACGGCTGCCAACGTTATCATCAGCCAGTGTGCGCGCTACACGGTTGTAACTGCCAGCCAGAGGAGCGCCGTCGAAGAAGAGAGCGGCCAATGAACCATCTGTGCTGATAACGTTGGTGTTGTTGAGCTTGGAGAACGCGATGGCTCCAAGATTGGCGGAATGGCCTGTCGTGAATTTGACGTACTCATCACCTGCCAGATAGTTGAAATTCGCTGGGGTGCCATCGAAATTCGTAGCAACTGCAACGATGTAACCGCTGATTCCCGGATCAAGGTCAGAAGTCAGGAATGACGCTGTTTGGTTCGGGGTCAAGCAGATAAAGCTGTCAGCAATCGAACAACCTTCAGAAACGAAGAAAAGGTGGACATTAGCAAAAGCACGAACGTTAGAATTGGTGTTCGTGATGTTGATGCGCGTGTTCTGAGTGTTGCCACTGGTCGCGCCGGATGTGTAAATGTTGTAGATCAAAATCGAGCCAGCTTTCTGGTCGCTTGCTTCCGATGTGGCCGGATATGGCAAGCCCGGGTCTGCTGCCAGAGCAAAAGACGAAAGAACAGCAGTCGCAAAAAGCGCGAGCAACATTGTTGCTAGTTTGTGTGAAGTTCGCATTTCAAATTCTCCTTGTGGGTGTGTCGAGAGGTTGCTAAAAAGCAGATGCGGACATTGACGATTCACGCCTAAATGCCAGTACTGCTCAAAAAAAGTGATTTTGTTTCGTTGCTAACAATCCCGGTCACAGCGGAGCAAAACTCAAAGCAAATTGAATATTCTGTTTTCCAGGTTTTGTGCGAGAGACGTCAGCAAGCTTTCTTTGTGAGTATTGATCGTGAGGAAAGCTCACTAACGCGGCGGAGAGTAGCTCTAGCTCAAGTGTAAGTCAATCGCTGTAGGCTCTTATTGAAGTTTTTTGGCCAGAATTATCCGACAACCAGTGTAGTTTCATGGTCAATCAACCTGTTTTGGAGTTTTTGGTCTTTGATTTTTGGTTTCCCAACAGAAAGATCAGTCCGACGGCGATCCAGCAAAACATACGGATTTTACGAATTATGGCCAATGCAACTCCGTCGGTACCGGCAAAGCCAAGGACTTTCGCCAGTTCGCGCGTGCCAAGTTCATCAACCCCGACCATTGCCGGGACAAAAACAAATGCGATGTTCAAAGCACGATTGACCGACTCCATCAAAAAAGCCGTGGCAAAGCTGAGGTTGGCTCCAATCAACTTCATGGTCACGAAAATTTCAGTCACTCCGGCCAGGTGAAAAGACATCTGGCACAAGATAACCAAAAAGAAGTCCATCGGGCGTTTGGCAAAAAAATCGAAGATGTATTCTTCAAGCTCGGCCAGATGAACAATCTTCGATTCGATGTTGGCAAGCTTGGCTTTGTCGCGCATCAGGATTCGTGCCAGCGTCGTTGCTATGCCTGAACCCAGCTTCCATCGCCGCCCAATCACAATAACAGAAGCGACAATCACCACAATCACCGCCGCCAGCGAAGCCAACATCGCCAGTCGCAACGAACCGGCCAATCCGAAACTGGTCAGCAAGGCAATTGCTCCGGCCATAACCATGACGCAGCTTGAAACCGTGTAGGTGATATTTTCAACAGTCAGCGATGACACGCGCGAAGTCATCGAAACCTTGTCGCCCAGCACAATTACCTTCAGTGGTTCGGCGACCAACGGGCCTGCGGTCAAATCGCCAATCGCTTCGCCAGCCAATCGCGCTCGCCACAAAGTCCAGAATCCAATGCTGCGTTCTTCGGGATTCATGCACCGCAACCAAGACAGGCTGCGTGTCAGGTAACGAAAGGCCGAGATTGCCAGAATCAATAAAAAGCCCGCGCCAAGCTGGCGCAATCGAGCGCCGATTTCAGCCAATCCGGTTTGTCGAATGACGTAAACAAACAGCGCGAGTCCGATGACGGCAGAGATAAGGGCGAGTATGCGGGATTTCATTCGTAGCTCAGAGCGTCAACAGGGTCTTGGCTCGCGGCTCGCAACGCCGGGTACAAAGCGCCGAGCAATCCGCTGATTACTCCGGCGACAGCAGCAAACATAATGGTGCTTGGATCGAGTTCGATCTTCCAGCCCAGATTTTTAACCAGAAAGAATCGTGCGACGATGGCGAACAGCAATCCACCACCGACTCCCAGCAGGCTGATTAAGAGAGCCTCTTTTTCAAACGTCCAGGCGATCCACAGCTTTGACGCTCCCAGCGATTTCAGAATACCAATTTGCCGAGTCCGTTCGGCAACAGTCGTGTACATCGTCAGCAAAATTACCAACAAGCTGATGACCGTCGCCAACCCTTTAACCACGTCCAGAAAGATATTGAAGGCCGAAAAACCTTCGGCAAACAGTTGTGGCAAATCGCGCGTGAAGATGACTTTGTAATCGGTGTGTTTTTCTGTGATGCGACGAGCGACTTCTTCCTGCTGAGCCGGATCATCGCACTTGACGAAAATCATTGAGCATTTGCCGTTCGTGCCAAGTTTTTGCTGCATCGTCGCCAAAGGAATTTTGATGCGCGCGCCAGCTTCAGGTTCGTAAATACCTACGATGGTTAATTCGCTGTCCGACCATTTGATCTTGTCGCCGAGCTTGGCCTTTTTATCCGAAATATATTTGCTGTCCACAATGGCTACGTCGCCGGACGAAGGCAAAGGTTGGCCGCTGATAAGACGAATTCTGGTGGCCGCAATAAACTGGTCGTACTCAATGCCATCCACCTGTTGAATGCCAAGTCCGCCACTGGCTCCCATTTGCAGGTTTTGCCCAACCGGCGTAGCCACTGCCACACCCGGCACGGATTGAATTGCCGCAGCTTCTTCAGCCGGAATGGTCATATCCGCCGAAGTCAGCGAAATCCCCTGCCCGCCCTGGCGCAGCATGATTTCAACGCCGATGTTGGCATCGCGCTGCCCGCGATCTCGCAAAGCTCCGCGAACCAGGCCGACGGTTAAAACGACAAGCACGACTCCGACCGCAACGCCAATGACACTGGCGGCAGTTCGTCCTGGATGGTGAGTTAAATTCGAGGCAACTAAATTGTTCATTTCGCTTTTACAGTAAGGGTTTCAGTCTGGCCAAAACTTCAGTTACAACAGTTAAAGGCAGAGGACAAATCAATTGAGCGTTGCGACTTTGCCAATCAAGACTTTTCACCTGATCAGCAAGAATTACGCCTTTGACTGACAGCCCCGGAGGGATTGGAACTTCAAACGGATAGCCTTTCATCTGATTCGTTATTGGGCACACGATCACCAAACCGACTTTTCCGTTATAGGCTGACGGTGACAAAACAATTGCCGGCCGTCTGCCTGCTTGTTCGTGTCCGGCTTGCGGATTGAAATCAATCCACACAGCATCGCCACGTTCCGGGATATAACCAACTGCCATTACCAGACCTCTTTGCCAACCGCTATCCCAAAATCTATCTCCTGATGAATGTTCTCTTCGGTTATGCCAGCGAGCAACTGTTCAAGCGAGTAGGACTTACTCGCCGCCGGATGAACAATCACATCTCCATTAACCACAGCCAGATCAACTACGGATTCAGATTTCAGATTGGCTTCCAACACAATTTCCGATGGCAGCGGAACATACAAAGTGTCCACGATTTGTCGTATTCGGGTTTCCATGAGCTTTAAGCCTCCAGCATTTGTTTTACAATTTGCGGAATGGCGTTGAGCGCGGCATCCAATTGATCAACTTCAACGCCGCCTTCGGCCAAGTCAGGTTTGCCGCCGCCGCGAGCGCCGGGGATTTGTTTGATGACGTTTCCGGCTTTCACCTTGGCAATCGCGTCGGCTGAAACCATCACCAGCAGCGAAGCTTTACCTTCGACAATGTCTGCAATGACGACGACTCCGGGAGCGATTTTTCGGGAAAGCGAATCAGCCAACTGGCGGCGACCTTCTTTGCCCAAGTCTTCGACTTTGCGAACCAGCAGTTTAATACCGTTGATTTCGGTGACTTGATCGTCGGAGCCTCCGCCACCTTGCGCCAGTTTCAGCTTCAGCCGCTCGATTTCTTTCTGCTGGTCGCGCAGTTGTGATTGCAACCGTTCAAGCTCTGTCGGAAGTTTTTCAGGCGCGGCGTTGATCTTCGAAGCGGCTTCGGACAAAAGGTTTTCAGAATGCTGGAAGCGCACAAACGCTCCGTGACCGGTGACGGCGCGAATGCGGCGAGTGCCTGAAGCAATCGCTTCGTCGCTGGTGATTTTGAAAGAGCCGATGTCGCCGGTTGCGCGGACATGCGTGCCGCCGCAAAGCTCTTTGGAAAAAATCCCTTCCGCTCCGTTGACTGTCAGGACGCGGACTTTCTCGCCGTACTTTTCGCCAAACAAAGCCATCGCGCCTGTGCGCATCGCGTCTTCAATCGCCAGCACATCTGTCTGAACAGCTTCGTTGCGCAGAATGTGGTAGTTGACCAGATTTTCGATCTCTTCAATTTCAGCTTTCGTCAGCGGCTGGTAGTGCGAAAAATCGAAGCGCAGATAATCCGGCGCGACAATCGAACCCGCCTGCTTGACGTGTGTGCCCAGCACTTCGCGCAAGGCTGCATGCATCAAGTGAGTCGCAGTGTGATTGCGCCGAGTCGCATCTCGCTTTTCGACATCCACCTGCGCGGTGACGGAATCTCCAACTTTCAGGCTTCCCTTTTCGACTTTGACTTTGTGGACGCGCAAATTCTGAACGGGCGAAACCGTGTCGGTGACAATGGCGATTGCACTTTCAGAACTGAGAATTCCGACGTCGCCAATCTGTCCGCCGCTTTCGGAATAGAACGGCGTCTTGTCCAGCACAACTTCGCCTTCATCGCCTACATTCAAAATGTTTACGCTATTTTCGCCTTTGACAAACGCGACGATCTTGGCCGCTTCGACGTGCGTAGTTTCGTAGCCTTTGAATTCTGTCTTGGTATCGTGACGACGTTGCAAGGCGACATAGACAGGTTTGGCAGCGCCCCCAATTTCTGTCTTGCCCGTCCCACTATGTTTTTGAATTTCTTTTAGCTCTTCTTCTATTAGCTCTCGAAATTCTTCCTCACTAATCTCATCAATTTGAATAAAGTTCTTTTTGCCCTCAGCTAAGGGAGCGAAATCAAAGGAATCAACAGCATCTGATTCATCAAACACTGACTCAGGAATTGGTTCAGCAGCCATTGCATCTTGTTGTTTCCTTATGAGAGTCCATCTTTCCCCTCCCTCAACGACTACCTCTTCCGGGAAGGTTGTTTTTAGTACTACATACATTAGGTCAATTGGAGTTCCAAAGGTGTCATAGAGACGCCCAAGCTCTGAGATAACAATGTATCCTGGCGATGGATGCTTGTAAGGATTAAAGTCTGAAGTAAGGCGACCACTTTTTTCTATTAACTCTTGGAGTTTCTTCAAGCCTACAGTCAGGGTTGCGCCAAAACGCTGCTCTTCAAGCCTTACCATCTTTTCAATATAGCTACGTTGCGCACCCAACTCCGGGTAAGCGTCTTTCATGAAATCAATTACGAATTCACAAACTTTATAAAAGAACTCGCCTTTGAACCCCAGGTTCTCACGCCCGTTGTATATCGCTCGACGCATGATCTTGCGCAAAACGTAATTGCGGCCTTCATTGCTGGGCAGAATTCCATCCGCGATGGCAAAGGCGGTCGAGCGCGCATGATCCGCAACGACGCGCATGGCAAAGCCTTCTTGCGTGTCGGCTTTGTATTCTTTGCCTGCGAGCTTCGCTGTGAACTCAATGATCGGCTTGATCAGATCAGTGTCGTAATTTGACTTGACGCCTTGCAAGACCGCCGAGACGCGCTCAAGCCCAGCGCCTGTGTCCACCGAAGGCGCAGGCAGCGGATCGAGTTTGTATTGGCCGGGAGCGACTTCGCTGCGGTTGTATTGCATGAAGACGAGATTCCAAATCTCTATAGTGTCGTCGCCCACGCCATTGACGTATTCGGCTTTGTTAAACGCAGGGTCTTCGGGCTTGTCGCCCATGTAGTAATGAATCTCTGAACACGGCCCGCACGGCCCGGTTTCGCCCATCTGCCAGAAGTTGTCTTTGCGACCAAATTTCAGAATACGTTCGCGCGGCGCGCCAACCTTGACCCAGAGTTCAACTGCTTCGTCATCTGCGGGAACTTCGGCGTCGCCTTCAAAGACCGAAAACCACAGCCGAGTTGGATCAAGCTTGTATTCATCAACCAGTAACTCCCAGGCGAACTTGATGGCGTCTTCCTTGAAATAATCGCCGAAGGAAAAGTTGCCGAGCATCTCAAAGAAGGTGTGATGGCGCGCAGTTTTGCCGACTTCGTCCAAATCGTTGTGCTTGCCGCCTGCGCGAATGCACTTTTGCGAAGTAGTCGCGCGCTTGTATTCGCGCGTTTCAGCTCCGATAAAAACGTCTTTGAACTGATTCATGCCGGCGTTGGTGAAAAACAACGTCGGGTCATTGGCTGGCAGCAGCGGCGAAGATTTGACGATCTTGTGGCCTTGCCGGGCAAAATAATTCAGAAAGATGCTTCGAACTTCGTTTCCAGTCATAGGTGTTCAAGTAGGTAGAAATTGGTCATGTATGCGAAAAACGGGACTTTAACGACCGTGTTTTGCTTTGTCAAACTTGGGCTATCCAACGTTGAGCCGTCGGGATTAAGCAACTCACGCTTGCTTCCAAAGCTATGATTTGCTTCAATTTACGCAGTTCTTTGCACCAATCGTCAGACAGTTCCCACCATAAACCTTAGTATCAGGTAAGGAGGTACGTTATGTCAGAAAAGAACATTTTCGAAGAACGCGAACATTGGCAGGAGGAAGATTATTTCCGCAAACAGGATCAACTGCTGATTGAAAAGATTCACGAACGCCAGGCTCTGGAAAGCGACCGCCTGCGGATGGCTGAAATCACCGGCCTGAAAGACGAAGACGCAATCATGGCTTTACAGGATTTGGGGTATTCGTCGGAGACCCTTGGATTGCTGCACATGCTGCCACTGGTCGAAGTCGCGTGGGCTGGCGGAGTCGTGACCGACAAACACCGCGAAGCAATCCTCAATATCGCTCGCCTGCGCGGTATCAAAGAAAAGACACTATCAGATGAAAAGCTGAGGCAGTGGTTGAACCAAAAACCTTCTGAGCAGTTATTTGAAGCATCGTTACACGCCACACGGTTGATGCTGGAAGTTTTGCCGCCTGAAGAACGTGAACGCAGCAGGGATGATTTGCTCGCCCACTGCAATCAGATCGCTCATGTACTTTTTGGTCGGCTGTGGGGCCATGAAGTAGTTCATGAAGAGGAACGGATGATTGCACACATCGCTCAGGAATTGGGCTGGCAGCCAAAATCCTGACCTGTCAATTTACCTTGCCCGTGAAATACTGCGACCTTCGCGCTGGTACTTTTCCAGCAGTGCGGTCAGTCGCGCTACCAGTTCAGGCCGTTTCAACCAAAGATTGGTCTGCTCTTCGGGATCATCTTTCAGGTTGTAAAGCTGACCGGCGGCTTCGCCCGTTTTTGCTTTGATGTCTTTCGGCTCGCTGAATCCGTGCGAACCAAGTCCCAGCGCCAGCTTCCAATCTCCCTGGCGAATGGCAAAGGTTCCGTCAATCGAATGGTGAACAATCGCTTCACGAATCGGGCGATTCTGTTTTCCTCTGAGCAAAGTGGTCAAAAGGTTGTAACTGTCTTCGGCTGAATTTGGTTGCAGCTTAGCGCCGGAAACTGCCGCCGCTGTCGCCATCAAGTCTGTCAGGCAAATCAATTCATCGTTGACGCTTCCGGCTTTAACCTGCCCCGGCCAGCGAGCTATGAACGGAACGCGGTGGCCGCCCTCCCAAATATCCGCTTTCTGGCCGCGACGTCTTCCATTAGCTTGATGCTGGTAACGCGCGACTTCGCCAGGCAGCCAATGCGCTCCGTTGTCGCTGGTGAAAATGACCAGCGTGTTTTCGGAAAAGCCAGCGTCCTCCAAAGCTTTCAACACTCGCCCAACCATCGCGTCAGTTTGCATGACAAAATCGCCATAATCTCCGGCGCCGCTTTTTCCCTTCCATTCGCCAAGCGGCAACCACGGTGTGTGAGGCGCGCTCATCGGAAAATACAAAAAGAACGGCGCAGCTTTGGTTTGTTTTTGAATGAAGCCAACTGCTTTGTCGGTAAGCTTGCCCAAAACATCTTCGTGTTTGAAGCTGGGAGCGATTGGGCCGCCTCGCCAAAATCCTTTGCCGCCATCGCGCTGATGCTTGCTTTCGGCAACCGTTGCCGTCGGAGCTTCAACAACAGATTCGTTTTCAACATAAACGTAAGGCGTGAAATCCAGCGACGAAGGAATGCCGAAAAAGTAATCGAACCCAATCGAGTTCGGCCCAGGCGTCAGCGCCTTGGAGTAATCAACAGGCTTCGCGTTGCCAAAACCCAAATGCCATTTGCCGACCGCGCCAGTGTTGTACCCTTCAGCTTTCAACATCGAAGCAATCGTCGTTCGACCGGGTTCGATCAGCAGCGGGTCGTAACCTTGCAGCACCCCACTCTTTAGCGAAGTGCGCCAGGCATATCGCCCTGTCAGCAATCCGTACCGAGTCGGCGTGCAAACCGACGAAGGCGAATGCGCGTCGGTGAACCGCATCCCTTGCGCAGCCAGCCGGTCAATGTTTGGTGTCTTAGCTTTCGATTGTGTGTTGTAACTGCCCGGGTCACCCCATCCCATATCGTCCGCCAAAATAATGACAATGTTCGGGCGCTGCTGCATCGTCCGGGCAAAACGGACAGGAAGCCCACATAACAACAGCATCAATAAGCTGAAGCTGAGACATAAAAATTTTGATCGTCGGTTCATTTTGTTAATGTTGGCAAGCCTTTCAGATATCCGAGCGAAATCAAAAACTCATCCAATGAGCGCAACGTCGAGAAGTAATCGTCTCCGTCACCACGTCCAAAGTTGAAAAAGCCATGCGTGCGACCTTGATAAGCTTTCAGTTCGCAACGCGCGTTTTGCTTTTTCATTGCCGCGCAAAAGTCTTCGGCTTGTTTGAAAGGAACGGTCGTGTCTGCGGTGCCATGAAATATTATCGTCGGCGGCGCTCCCGAACGCAGTTGATGAAGCGGCGAAATTTCCAGCGCCCTGTCGCCAAGTCCCCGTTGAAAGAGCACACCGCCAAGATCAAGCACCGGATTGAACAGCGCCAGTGCATTCGGCACAGAGCTAACCTTCAAATCTTCGCCTTTTTCATCCAGGCTTTTGGTGAATGCTGTCGCAGCCGCCAAATGACCTCCTGCGCTGCCACCGGCGGCAACAATGCGATTGGCATCAATGCCGAATTCTTTGGCGTGAACGCGCACCCAGCGAATCGCGGATTTGGCATCGGTCACGCATTCGATGGGCGTCACGCCGTGCCGAGATTTGACTCGATAATCGGCGACCACTGCGACCATTCCGCGCGAAGCCAGGTATTCACTGTGTTTGGCAAATTGCGTTACCGTGCCGCTGTTCCAGCCTCCGCCAAAGAAAAAGACAATTGCCGGAAGCTTTTCAGCTTTTGGCCGCTGGGCCGGGCGAAAAACATGCAAGTATAGCTTCACGTCACCGATGCTTTTGTAAATCCGTGATTCCGCGCCTGCCAGCGAAGTCGGATTAGGCGCTGCCCTTTCTGACTGGGATGTTTGTGCTTGTGCTGCCAGCGCGTGCAAGGCGATCAGAGCCGTCATCAGAATGATATTTTTGAACATTTCTTTTTACCGTTTGGCGGGCTTCGTTCCCGGCGGCACATTGTTCGGGCCTGGGCCGTTGTATTGTTTCCAGTATTGTTCGTGGTAAGGATTGACCGCAGGTTGCGGCGCATCTTCGTTGACCAACATCGGCTGAACCTCAGCCCACCACTTGTCGTATTCAGCGTCCATCTGTTTCACAACGTCAGGATGCTGAGCGGCCACGTCAGTATTTTCGCCTGGATCAGCTTGCAGGTCGTACAACGCCCAAGCTTTAACGTTTTCTTTGCTGTCGCTGACCAGATGCCAGCGTTTGGTTCGTACGCTGACTTGAATGTATTTCCAATCGTTCGGGTTTGCGCCCTTCGGCCAGCGCCCGATGTGACGAACGAAAACACGGTCAGGCCAATTGGCTTTCGCGTTTTTAAGTACAGGCAGCAGGCTGCGACCTTCGACCTGAGCTTTAACTGACGGCGTCAACTTCGCTCCGGCAATTTCTGCCAGCGTCGGAAACACATCCACGTGAGCCGCCAGCGCATCCGTCGCAGATGGTTTTAACGTTCCCGGCCAGCGCCAGAAACTCATGGCGCGAGTTCCACCCAGATATGGAGTGTTTTTGCTGCCTCGCATTCCGGCATTCCAAACGCGAACGCCTTCGGTTCCACCGTTGTCGTTCATGAAAATAACCAGCGTGTCGCGCTCGATTCCCTGCTCCTTCAACATCGCCAGCAGCTTGCCCAGGTTGTCGTCAATGTTGTGAACCATGCCGAAAAACTTGGCGGTGTTTTTGCCGTTTCGGTCTTGAGGCAATTTATCGGCATAAAGCTTTTCATAAGCTTCAGGCACGTCCAGCGGTGCATGCGGAGCATTCGTCGTGATGTATGCAAAGAACGGTCGTTGTTTATTGGAGCCTTTGACCGTTTTCATCCATTGCATCGCCTGCCCAAAAAACACATCGGTGCAATAACCGTCGGTCTTTTCAAACGTGCCGTTGTGCAGAATGACTGGGCTGAAATACGAATTGCCGGGAGCGTCTCCGCAGGTGCCGGGATAGGTTTGCCCAATGCCTCCACAGCCGTGAATGAATACTTCGTCAAAGCCGCGACGGTTCGGACGATATTCCGGTTCGTCTCCCAGATGCCATTTGCCGAAAATGCCAGTGGTGTAACCGGTGGACTTCAGCACCTGGGCAATGGTCGTGGTTTTCAACGTCATGCGCTCACGTTCCAGGATCGTGTGGGTGACTCCGTTTTTGAAATCGTGCCTGCCGGACATAAGCGCTGACCGCGTAGGCGCACAAGTCGGGCTAACGTGAAAATCCGTGAAGCGCACAGATTCATCGTGCAGCCGATCCAGGTTCGGTGTTTTCAAAATCGGATTTCCATGTCGCCCAACATCGCCATAGCCTTGATCATCGGTCAGAATCAAAATGATGTTAGGCTTTTTCGCCAGCGCTGTAACTGGTCGCGCGATCGGACTTAACAGAACTGTTGCCGCCAACAGCGCAATGGTCAGTGTCAGAGATATTCGTCTCATAAAATTCCTTATCCGGACTGATCGGTAATGACTTCTAAATTAAGCTACGCGTCCGGCAAACAGTTTATAAACACTGCTTGCCGGACGCGTAGCTGATTAGGTCATACAATGGCCAATCTGCTTTAGAAGGTCAACCGTAACGACAACTGCATGTAACGTGGTTCGCGCGCGGCATTGACCAAACCAAAATTGGCATTTGTTTGAGTGACATTGCCATTTGCGTCAGGTGCGCTGAATTGCGCCGTCGTGTTCACGCCAGACCATTGAGTATGGTTGAACAGGTTATACAGTTCCCAGCGGAATTGCAGATAACGCCGTTCACTATTGAGTGGAATGTTTTTGAACAGCGACAGGTCGAAGTTGGCTGTGCCTGGCAAACGAATCACATCTTTCGGCGCATTGCCGAAATTCCCCGGCGTTGGGCGAGCAAAGGCGCTCGTATTCAGCCAGATAGGCGTGCCAATCAAACCATTTGAAAGAGTGGCGTTGTCACGACTGCCTCTGTCCAGAATCGGGTTGCCCTTAATCACAATTCGAGCGCCATCGCCGCCGCCAGTAATATCCGAAGCATCCACCGTCGAAAAACCTACGCCGGATGGTGTGCCGCTGACGAATGCCGTGATGCCAGACACCTGCCAGTTGTCAAAGAGCGCCTTAACAACAGAATTCTTCACCAAATTGCTGGCATTCGGCACATCCCAAGTGTAATTCACCACGAAGATGTGCGTTTGATCGAATCCCGCTCTGCCGTAATTCCAAATTCGCAACGGGCGATATGCCGCCACGCCGGAACGGTCATCGTCGGCATAATCCATCGCTTTTGACCAGGTATAAGCGACGCCGAATTGCACTCCGCGAATGAAGCGGCGATTAACCGCCACTTGCAGCGCGTTGTAATTCGACGTGCCGGCGTTTTCGTAATAAGTGACGTTAGAGTAACCGGGGTACGGGCGCAAAAAGTCCGCAGGCAAAACGCTAGCACCATTGAACTGCAAACCTGCGGCAACGTAATCGGCGCGTAAACCGGCCTGAGTGTTTGGCACAACTCCGTCGGGAAAGCGCGTAGGGTCTTGAGACGCTTTTAGAAAATTCGTGCCGTACAGCAATGTGTTGATGTTACGCGATTGCTGCAAATGACGACTTTGAGAACCGACGTAAGCCACGTCAACCACAGTGCCCCAGCCAATGTCTTTTTGAATGCCCAGCGAATAATTGTAAGTCACAGGCGTTTTGGCATCACGCTCAAACCCAGCCACGCTGGACGGAAACAGAGTTCCGCTGGAAGTCAGCAGGTTGTCCATGTTTCCGTACAGAATGCGAGGCGTGTCTGTGATCGGAGGATTACGCGAAACGTCATTCCAGACTGCGTTGGCGCTGACGCGGGTTTGATTAAATACACCGACGTTGCCGCGAATGGCCAGTTTGCCATCGCCTTTGACATCCCAGGCGAAACCAAGACGCGGTTGCACCTGCGGCGGTTGTTGATCGCGGAAACCTCGCGGATAGCTTTCGTCCGAACCCAAAACCATGCCGTTGTAAGGATTTCCAGAACCAGGCACGAATCCGCCGATAAAAACCGCAGGCAAAAGCTGGCCATTAATCGGATTGCGCGCACGCCGATTGGCCGCCGAACAAGTAGCTCCAGCAGCCGGAGCCGAAGCGCATGCCGGTTCAAACAATCTGGGCGCTTTCGTCCGGTCATAACGCTCAAGCGAAAATGCCGCCGCGTTGACCGTGCTCTGGTACCACTGATTAAACCAGGCGAAACGAATGCCGCCTTCAATCGTCAAATGACGAGTGGCTTTCCACGAGTCTTGAACAAACCATTCGGCTATGCTTTGGCGACCTTCTCCGCTGGGACGGGTCGAAGATTCGGTATATTGCTGAAAGTTTCCCAGTGCAGCGTTGGCGTAAGAGTATCCAGAATTTAGCGGATTATTCGCGTCATTCTGAAAGACGAAGTTTCCCGCAAAGGTCGAGGTCGCGCCTTCGTAATTGCGAGCGCGTTCGACATAAAAACCAGCCTTGAGCGCATGCGCGCCTTTAATCAGAGAAATCGTGTCGTTAAACGTGATCAGCGTATCGGCTCCGCGCAACGGGGTGCGTCCGTCATAAGTGATATTGGCCGCATTGGTAATGTTGTTGAAGGTCACAGAGGGAATGATTCCCAACGGATTGATGCCTGGAAAGAATTGTCCCAAAGTGTAGCCGTAAGTTTTTCGTTGCAGCTTGGCCAATTCAGCATCATTCAGCGGCGGGCCTTTTTCTACGCCGTGACGAACGCCAAGTGTCGCTTCGTTGACCAGTTGCGGCGAAAAGACTCGAGTCCAGTTACCCGTGATTCCGTTATCAGTATAGGTGTAATGCAAACCGGCCAACCCCCAGTTTGCCGTTCCCGCCGGAACCGCGATGCCCTGATTGTCGGCAAACCACGTTGAGCCGCGAACGTAAAACGAATTTTTCTCGGAAGGTTTGTAATCAGTGCGGAACAGATGCTGGCGCTTTGGAATCTTAATGCTTTCCTGAAAAGTGTAATTGTAATTACCGCGCGTAATGTTCAAATCCAGGGCATTTGGTTGCGGTAGAACGCTCAACAACGCTTGACCGTTTTTGTTGATTCGATTGGCCGGGATGATGTTGTTGTCAAAGCAAGCCGTCTTGTCAGTTGCTGTGCAATTTCCGGTCTTAAGCGGATCGCGTATAAAGACCGGGTTCGGCTGGCCTGAGGCATTCAACCCAATAAAAGATTTTGAAAAATCGCCGCTGCGCTCAGCCGCAGTCGGCACGGTGACAGTTCTCAATGCCTGCGGATTCAACGTCTGCGAATCCTCAAACGAGTAAAAGAAAAACAGTTTGTCTTTGACCTTATCGCCGATTTTCGGCAACCAGACCGGCCCGCCTATGGTCGCGCCAAGCGTGCTGAAACGATAACGAGGCTTGGTGACTTTGTTCAAATTATTGAAAAAGCTCTGCGCGTTAAATTGTTCGTGGCGTTTATACCAGTAACCGCCGCCGTGATATTCGCGCGTGCCGGATTTGGTGATGATGTTGACGTTCGCCGAACTGTTACCGGCGTATTCAGCCTGATAACTGTTAAGCAAAACTTTGACTTCACCGATGGCGTCGAAATTGACCGTGCTGCTGAAAGTGCTGGGGCTGCCCAGATCGTTACCGCGCAACCCGTCTACGTTGAGTGTGTTCCAGGTATTGCGTCCGCCCTGGATGTTCGGTATGCCGCTGCCAAAACCATTGCCCGCAGATTCGCTTTGGCCTTGATAAGAAACTCCTGGGAGAACGCGCAACAGCGCAGTGACATCGCGCCCGCGAATCGAAACCAGTTCAATCTGTTTGGAGGAAATCAGCGCCGAATGTTCGGTGCTTTCGGTTTGCACCGGAGCGCCTTCGGCTACAGTGGTCACCGTTTCGGTCAGTTCTCCGATTTTCAGCGTCAATTGGCCGACACCCAAATGTTCAGTCGCAGTAAGGACATTGCCTTGCCGCTGAAAAGTGCTGAACCCTTTTTGCTCGACCTTGATTGTGTAATTTCCCGGGGTCACTGCATTGAATCGAAAATCCCCGGATTCATTGCTTGAAGCTGTGCGCGAATCTTTGGTTCGCTCGTTAATCAGCGTCACAGAAGCTCCGGCGATTGCGTTGCCAGTTGAATCCACAACTGTGCCGGAAACTGTGCCGGTTACAGTCTGAGCCGTTAACTGCCCGCTCACGATCAACGTGAACAACAAGGCACAAAACGAGCGAAAAAGCAGTCTTTTGTCCGAAGGCATAACTGAAATCCTCCAATTAGGTTAAGTTTTGAAATCTGCGAATTGGTCAAACCACTAGGTGAGAACGGCGAGCTTATAGCACGCATATAAAAATGGCGTCAAGGCTTTGAAACCAGTCGCAAGAAGAAAATTAACGCAAAGGCGCAAAGCTGCAAAACGAGGACGGAAAACAAGACGTAGGCGGCTGCCAGAAGCCGCTTTCACCCCTTCTGTCTTTGCGATTTGGCGTCTTTATGCGAACTGAAGCCTACGGCATTTAGCTCCCTTGACTTGCCTGCCTCAACAGTCAGCTTGACAGTTTTTTCAGTATGGCGAAGATGGAACAGGCAATAAGCAGTGGCGAATAGATTGGTAAGACCTCTTGAATAGCGATATGCCAAAAACAAAAGTTACAAAAGAGCGCGAACCCGAAGCAACACGCAATGGCCCAACGGCGGAACAGGTAGTTGAAGAAATTCGCGCTTTGATCACCAGCGGACAACTTCACCCCGGCGACCGTTTACCTGCAGAACGCGAACTGGCCAAACAACTGGGCATCAGCCGTCCCAGTATTCGCGCTGGATTGAGAATGATGGTGGCGCGAGGCGTTCTGCACGCCAAACATGGATCGGGAACTTATGTGGCCGACGGGCCACCTTCGCTGGACAGCGATCAGCTTAGCCTGTTGGCGGAGCTTCACGGATTCACTTTCGATCAAATGTACGAAGCTCGCCGTGTGCTGGAAGTTCAAGTTGCAGAGTTGGCTGCCGAACGCGCGACGGCTGAACACGTCGCGACGATTGCTGAAGAAGTGGCAGAGATGTTTTCCGCGCTGGATGATCCACAGAAATACTTGATTCATGACATCAAATTTCATCGGGCCATCGGCGCGGCATCCGCCAATCCGATTCTGGCTACACTGGTGGAAATGGTTTCAGCGGTTATGTACGACCGCCGACGTGACACGATTGGCCGCGCTCACGATTTCAGGGAATCGGCGGAGATGCACCAACGAATTTATCGCGCCATTCGATTGCACAAACCCGCCGAAGCCAAAGCGGCAATGGAAGAACATTTGGAGCGGGCTTTTACCAGTTACCTGACAGAGAAAGACGTACCCAGGAAAAAAAAGAGATAAGAACGCTTTCCAACTCACCGCAAATCTCCAAACAGATGCTGAGCCAACGTCACTGCGGCAATTGCGGCAGTTTCAGTTCGCAAAATTCTTTGGCCAAGGTGAACTGCGACAAAGTTGTTCTTCTCGGCTTGTTGCAATTCGGCGTCACTCCATCCGCCTTCAGAAGCGATTGAGATACTGAGTTGAGTAGGTTGATTCAAACTTGCGGCAATTTCGCGCAAATTACGCCCGCCGCGTTCGGAAAAGATCAGATTCTTGGCGGCTGAAGACTCGCAGAAATCGGCAAAGGAAATTGGCTCTGATATTTCTACCAAACGGCGACGCCCGCATTGTTTCAACGCCTCCAGAGAAATTCGCCGCCAGCGATCCAGCTTTTGCCCCGCCCTCTCTTCTGCGCGCTTAATGTCGCTGTGATCGGTTATCATCGGAACTATTCGCGTCACACCAAGCTCTGTCGCCTTTTGGACAATCAGATCAAACTTATCGCCTTTGACCAAAGCCTGAGCCAGAGTCAGCCGTAGCGACGATTCAACTTCGTCAGTCAGTTGGCGGATGATGGTCAGACTGGCTTCACGCTTGCCGACTACGGCAATTTCGCATTCCCACTCAGAGCCTTCGCCGTCAAAGACAAAAACTCTGTCGCCTGCACTCAGCCGCAAAACTCGCGCAAGGTGATGAGCTTCGTCTGAATCAAGCGTGACGCCGGAATCTGAGATTTGAGATTTGAGAGCGTGAAAACGGTGTCTCTGCATGGGTCGTCGGTTGCAGGTATTTGGTGGTCGGTGGCCAGTGATTCCGACCACCAACCACCAACTACCGGTTTATTTAATTTTCAGCTTAACCACATTGCTGGTTTTGCCATCAACGGTCAGCGTCAGATCAACGTCGCCCTTTCCAGCCATGCTGGTCGGGATTTGGACGTTAGCCTGATCAACTCCGGCAAACTGGCTTTGAGCGGCAAAGCCCAAAGGAGTAACCGCCGTTCCTCCAATAGACATGGCCATCGCGCCGGATGCGTAACGGAAACCAGTGCCAAAAATAGAAACGAAGCTGCCCGCGTCAATTGCGACCGCTGTCCCATCGGCATTGCTCATCAGGGTTGGGAAGTTCGTGCCATCAGTTCCTGCCACGGCAGCCGGAGCGCCAAGCCCATTAGCCAGGCGGGTAAAGATGCCAGGTGAAGATGAGGTGACATTCACAAGCCCGCGTGATACTGAGCCATCTTTGGCCACAACCACGACCTGAGTCGGCCCCGACGGAGTGCCTTCGGGCATCAAGTAGTTCACCTGAGTGGTTGAAACAAAGAATAGTCTGGCCGGGACTCCATTGACGTAAACGGACGTTCCGTCGAGCGTAAACGGCAATGGCGTAGTCGTCGCAGAAACCGTAGTTGAAGCCAGTTTCGTTCCGAAAGCAGCAGCAATTGAGTTAGGCGCAGCGCCGGTTCCATATTTGGCCCCATCAACCGTTGTTACCGGAATTGCGTTCACGTTGGCCGCATCGGCAACAACGATCTGAATCGGGCAAGACAACAAACCTTGCCCATTGCGAATTTGAACGAAAAGTACTCCGGGAGTTCCGCGCAAAGCTCCGGCAATGTTCAACGTGAATTGGCCAGTGGTCAAATCAGGAGTCGGAATCACAGTGGTTCCGTTCACAATTGCAGTAGAGAGCAAATCAACACCGGTGGCAAGCAAATTTATATTGACGGCTGAACCACCGGTTTCGAGGAAGTAAGTATCAGATTGCTGAATAATTGGCGGCGTCGAGCTAAGCGAGGAAAGCTGAGCACGAGCCACGCCTCCTCCATTTACTGAAGAATGCACGTTGACGTAAAAGCCCGACGGATTGGCAAGCATTCGCTGGAATGGAGCCAGGCTGGTGGCGGTAATAGGCACGACGAAATTCGCAGAGCCTTTTCCACTGACCAGGGCTACAGGAGCTGCTCCGCTGATACCGGTATTTATGACAACCGGACCGTTCACGCCTTCAGCACCTTCGTGAATATGCAGGCCGGTCAAACTCGCGGCAGCATCAAAGTTATACTGCATCGAGAAAGTTACTGTTCCGCCTGTAACAACACCTTTGTCATCGCGCGTCGGACTGGCAGTAATTGTGGACACTGCATTGCCCGACTGATTGGTGACTGGTGGAATTTCCTTGTCATTGGTCATCGTGACCGTCTGAGCCAGTCGCTCTTCAAAACGAACCAATTGTCCGCGAATCGCCCCACCAGCATTCACAGTCGTATGCAGATTTACATAAAAGCCCGGCGGGTTTTTCAGCAATCTTCCCAACAGTGCAGCGTCCGTCACATTCACTGTGTAATCAAATATACCTGCACCTGCTGCCAAGGTGACGGGACTGGCGCCGCTGATACCAGTATTTATTACAACCGGGCCATTAACTGTTGCGGCTCCCTCATGGATATGAAGACCAGTAACGGTTGCTGCTCCCGGAAAAATGGCATTGCCCAAAAAACGGACTGTGCCGGATGTGATTGCTCCTGTGGAATCACGGGTCACATTGACGGTGATCTGGAATCCGCCTTGAGCAGCCAATCCGGCAATCGGCGGATTCTCATTCGCCGGACTCAGAATCAAACCAGTCGAAACGGTTTCTGCCATGGCCGTAACCGCCATAAGTAGCATGGCTAAAAGTGGCGCAAGTAAGAGAGACTTTTTTTTCATGATTTTCCTTTCGTCATTCGAGCCGTGGCTCGGAGGTCGGAGTTGATTAAGGACGGCGGCGGAAAACTGAACGCTGCAACCAAATTGAAATCACCACGCTCAATCGCCAACCACCGACTTGAAAGACTTACAGCGAAAACGAAACGGTTTGGGAAGAAACAAACAGGCCATCCCGGCTTCGCCCTAAATGTCGAAGTCGGGATGGAAAGAGAAAGTTATTTAATGTTGACTGTTACAGTATTAGCTGTTTTACCACCTACGGTCAGCACCACGTTGACCACACCACGCCCGGTCAACGCCGCTTTGGGCAGCGGCCCGACATTGATCTGATCCAGGCCGACAAAACCCGGAGCCGGGGCAAAACCGAGTATGGGCGTAGCGGTTCCTCCTATGGTCGCCGAAACAGCGTTAGCAGATGCGCCCACGATTCCGGTTCCATACAAAATCAGGTAAACGTCGCCAGTCGCCAGGTCAATAGGTGTCGCAACAGGCTGACCGCTCTGAGAAGTGTAAATTGACTCTGTGGTTTGGGTAGAGCCAACCACGCGAAGGGCGAACGCTGCAGGCACTCCGGTTCCGACCGTGTTGGCGGTGAAAATTCCTGGCGAGACTGATTCGATTGTGACATTACCTTCTGCTACTGCTGCGCCATTTCGCTTCACCGTAATAGTGGCTATGCCGTTTGGCGTTCCTGATGGAATCCAATAGTTTATTTGACTCGGAGCGACGAAAAACAATCCGGCTTTGCGAGTGGTGTTGGTGAAATCACGGACTTCGATTTCAGTGCCGTCAAGCTGAGTCGGCAGAGGATTGGTCGAGGCAACCGCCACATTTTGCGACAAAGCAGCCGAACTGAACGCGGAAACAATCATGTTCTGAGCCAATGCCACGTTTTGAACAAAGCTGGCTGACGAAACAGTTGCCACAGACGCCAGCGCCGCAGCCGGTTGGGTGCTGGCGTTAGCGGTGTAAATCAGATCCCCGCTTTCGCCGCCATTATTGTTGGCGGCATTGGCAGCAGCGTAAAAAGTGACACGCCCCACGCTCTGGGCAGGGGCTTTCCAATGAAAAGTCCAGCGGCCTTGATTAGCCCCACCATTGACACCGGTGCTACTGAAGTTGTGCATAACATATTGGCGCAGATTAGCACCGACAGGTGCGCTAAATACCTGAGTTCTCGAAGCTTCAGTAAGCGTTATTGTTCCGGCCGGCGCGCCCTGATCGTCAATCACTGTAGCTTCAAAACCAAAACGGATTCGACCGGCCTGAGCAATAGTCACTGTGATGTCAACTTCCTGATTTGGAGAGTAGTTGGTTGGAACACCTGTGATAGTTAACGTGCCACCGCCACTGTTGACTGCGCTTCCGGAATGGCAGCCGACAGCATTACAGGTCAACTCACCTGGAGCACCAGTGCGTCTGGTTTCTGGCCCAGCCGAATTGGCTTTTACCTTTAGTCCTCTGAAACCAAAGGCAACGAATAGGACGCAGAAAAACATGAAAATAGAAATCTTGAGCGGTTTGTTTTGCATAATAGAGAAACTTCCTTTCAATATCGGATTGGTCTATAGCTACAGCAAACTTGCACAAATCCGGCAGATCGAAAGTGAACCTCGACAATGGATAACCTGTCTTTTTTGTGCAAAGCCAGCCTTCTGTTACTTCAATTAAAGGGGATTGTTCAACTGTGCGATTCGGCACTTGAGATGAACTGATGCTCGATTACTACGGCACACCTACCAAATGCCAATGTCTGAACATTTGCACAAGCTGAAAATTGAACAACTATTATCTGTGAGAAGGTTCTCCGACAGACATTCGAGCAAGTGCTGTTCCGAACATTGACTTATTCCTTTGCCTCAGTAGATTGGATTTATCAGCCTAAAAAGATTGAAGCATCTACACGATTCACCATATCGAGACACTACGACGAGTCAGGTGTCCCAAAAAGCTGCACCCTGTTGAGCCGATCCATTAAACTGAAAACCTTGCCTAAGACTGTTGGCAGTTATGCTTGGATGAGTTTTTTGATTATCCACTTTCAAAAAGTCAGTTGTCCGCCATCCACCACCAACGAATGGCCGGTGATAAAACCCGCATCATCAGAAGCCAGAAATGCGATTGCGGCGGCGACTTCGTCCGGTTCGCCAAATCGTGCCATCGGAATTTTGTCTTGAAAGTAAGTTCGTGCGAGTTCCGGGTCGGCGTCAAGCACAGCTTGCGATAACCGGGTTCGAATCATTCCTGGCGCGACTGCATTGATGCGGCGGCGACTTCGTCCGGTTCGCCAAATCGTGCCATCGGAATTTTGTCTTGAAAGTAAGTTCGTGCGAGTTCCGGGTCGGCGTCAAGCACAGCTTGCGATAACCGGGTTCGAATCATTCCTGGCGCGACTGCATTGACCCGAATGCCGCGCGGAGCCAGCTCAATCGCCGCTGTCATAGTCAAACCAATGACTCCGAACTTGGAAGCGTTGTAGGCGACAAGCCCGACTTCGCCAACCAGGCCGTTGGTCGAAGCCATGTTGACGATATTGCCTTTTACACCATTGGAAACCATTGCGCGAGCAATAACTTGTGTGCAGAAAAAGACACCTTTCAAATTCACGTCAATCGTTGAGTCCCAGTTTGCGTCAGTAGTTTCCAGAAAAGGAGCGGGAGGAGCTATTCCGGCGATGTTGCAGAGTAAGTCTATCCGTCCGTGCCTTCGCATAACTTCGTCGGCCATCGCCTGAACCTGATCGCGCCGAGCCACGTCAGCTTGCCATGCCCAGGCTTGGCCTCCGGCGGCGGAAATCTCTGCCGCAACTTGTTCAGCCAGTTCAGGTTTCAAATCAACGATGGCAACTATTGCGCCTTCCTGGGCCAAACGTTTGGCGGTGGCTCGGCCAATCTCGCCGCCTCCGCCAGTGACAATCGCAATTTTGTCAGTGAATCGTTCGCAAATTTTCATTTTGGATATCGGAAATGACACAAAGACACCAAGATGCAAAGCCGCAAAATGATTTCTTTTACCCTTAGTGTCTTTGCGACATTGCGTTGTATCAAAAAACCTTCAGCAGCAAACCGACCGTCAAGCTGCGCCCGCGTGAAGGCGCGAACTGGAAATGCTCTCGGTAAAACTTGTTGCCGGAGTTTTCCAAACCGAAGGTCAAAGCCACGCGCGAGTTTTCGCGTTGAAAGTTATATCCGCCACGCAGGTTTTGAACCGCAAACCCGCCCAGACTGAAAAAGTCCTGCGCGATGAGGAACGGCGATTCGCTTAATAGCGGCGAAACGCGCTCGACTTTGGACTGAGCGCGCACGTTGTATTCGCCCCAGAATCGCCCCCCCGGAGAACTCCAGCGCAAACCGGCGACAGCTTTCAGCGGAGTGATATTGTCCGCCGGAACGTTCGACAGCTTTGAGCTATTGAACGGATTGACGGCTTCGATGATCTGACCGTGCAAATAACCGACATTCAGAAACGGTGTGAAGATCGAGCGGCGAGCGTTGATCGAGTATTCGCTGTCGAACTCGAAGCCTTGAATTCGTAGTTTGGCAAAGTTGATCGCTTGCAGAATCAAACCGATGCTCGGCGATTGCGAGACGATTTCAGTCGAAATGAAATTGCGGTAGTTGTTGTTGAAGTAGCTTAACGATGCAGCATAACGGGCTTTGCGAATTCGCAAACCGGTATCGAAGTTGATGCCGGTTTCCGGTTTGACAGTGATGTTAGGAACTGCATTTCCCAAAGTCGCCGGGCCACTGAAAAACAATTCTTCCAGATTCGGATGGCGGAAGCTGCGGCCAATGCGCGCCGTAAAACTCATCACATCGTTCGGACGAACGATGATTCCAATGTCGCCGGAAACACTCGTCCGGTTTATGTCTACACCTGAAGCAGTCGGCAGTTTTGAAAGATCAATCGCCGGCGTTGCATTTGAAATTCCAGGCAGCACAGGGTTGTAACCCGGCGTAGCCTTTGCGCTGACATCAAATTTATCAACACGAACTCCACCGACAATTCTCAGCCAGCGAGTAACGTCGTATTCATCCTGAGCAAAGAAAGCCAGATTCTGAAAATCCGATATCGGCACTCGTTGCGGGAAAGTCGTGCTCGGCGGGCCGAAAGAAATGCTGGTCGGAATCAAACGCGGCGGCGATGGCGGGCGAGAAGCAAAAGCAATGATGCCCGCTTCGGTCACCGTTCGGCGCGAATCCCGACTATGATCCAGAAACCAGCTTGCTCCGGTGGTCAGGATGTTTCGGCTGCCAAGTTTGAAATTGCTCTGAAAATCCCAGCCGTAACTTTTCACATTTTGCCGGGTGTCTGTCAGCAGTTTGATGCGAATGATTGAATCGAACGGCGGATCGTTCGGCCCCGGCGGCGCTGAACTGAACACCGCAAAATCGTTCCGCAAATCCCTGTCCTGCTGCTGGTGATAAACATTAAAAGCCACGCGAGAAAACCATTCGGTCAGGCCGTAACGCTCGTAACGAAACCCATACTTGTCCACATTGCTGTACGGCAGGTTCAGCGTCTGAGAAAAGAACGGCGCGGTGAAATCCGGGAAGCCGATGTTACCGTTATGACGGCGCAACCAGTTGACGCGCATGCCGCCTTTTTCGCTGGTGAACAACCGCGCGATGGCGTTGACTGAACTGCCATGAGATTGCGAATTCGGCACTTCGGAAGTCGTTCGTGTGAACGGCGCGTTGAATGGATCGGGAAAAACCCTGCTCAGAATTTGTTGCCGCAGCTTGCCTTCGGTAAACAGAAAGTTACTGGATTCGTTGAAGCCTTCGCCCGCGTGGTAATTCTCAAAGCGTTCAAGCTCTCCGCCAAAACGAAACGCGAAGCGACGGCCTGAAACATCGAAACGCGCGCTGCCGCGTCGTCCGTTTTCGTTGGTGCTGTAAAACGTATTCAAAGTTCCGCCGACGCGAATTCCACTGGCCGAGGTTCGCGGCTGGTCGGTCAAAATGTTGATCGTCCCAGACAGCGCGTCAGTCCCGTAAAGCACCGAACCTGAGCCGCTGACGACTTCCAGGCTCTGGATGCTGGTCGGATCAATCAAGCCGATTTCGACTCCGGCGCGGTCAGTGGCAACGCGCGAAGTATTCAGCCGTTCTCCATCCACAAGAATCAAAATGCGCGACGAATCCAGGCCGCGAAGCCTGGGTCGCATTTGAAATGGCCCGTTGCCGACCGGAGTAATGTTTGAAGTCTTGTTGAGCGCGTCCTGAGTCGTAGTAATGTTTTCTTTCAAAATGGCTTCGGCGGTGATGGTTTCGGCACGAACTGGCACGTCCTGAATTTCGCGTTCGCCGCGAGTCGCTGTGACCGAAACGACTTCAGTGATACTGCCGGGCAGGAGTTCAATGTTGGCTTCGATTCGTTCGCCGCTGGAAACTAAAGTGAAGCTGCGCGTGACCGCCGAAAATCCCTTCTTTTCGACCGCCAGCCGATAAAGCCCAGACGATAGGTTTTCAAACTTGAACGTGCCAGACGAATCGGTGGTCACGACTTGTTCGGTCTGAGTCGCGGGGCTTTTCAAAATGACTTTGGCAAATTCAACCGCCGCTGAGTTTTGGTCGCTGACTTTGCCGAAAATCTGGCCGCCGGTTTGGGCCAGCAAAGTCGAATTGATAATTGCGAGGACACTTATCGAAAACAAAAGCTGGAGAGCTTTTCTCATTATTCTTTATTCCTTCCTTCTCTTTTCAGTCAGTAATTTTTGATTGAGCAGGTCTTAGAATCCAATATCGGTCAGCGTTATGCAAACATCGTCAATCTATCTGCCAAAGTACGAAAACACCGTGTTATGATCCCGAACATGGAAACCAACAAAGAAATTGCAACACTGGCGGGCGGCTGTTTCTGGTGCTTGGAAGCCGTCTTCGTTGAACTGCGTGGAGTTGAAACGGTCGTTTCGGGTTATATGGGCGGCCACACCTTAAACCCTACCTACAAACAGATTTGTTACGAAGACACCGGTCACGCCGAAGTCGTACAAATAACTTTTGACCCGCAAATTGTCAGCTTCAAAGAAGTTCTGGAAGTGTTTTTCGTCATTCACGATCCTACGACGCTCAATCGTCAAGGTGGCGACGTTGGATCGCAATATCGCTCAGCGATTTTCTACCACTCAGACGAACAACGAGAGGCCGCGGAACAGGTCATCGCCGAACTGAGCGCCGAAGCTGTCTGGCCAAACCCGATTGTCACCGAAGTCACGGCAGCCACTACGTTTTACCCGGCGGAGGATTACCATCAGGATTACTTCGCCAACAATCCTTACCAACCCTATTGTTTGGGCGTCGTCGCTCCAAAAGTCGCCAAATTTCGCCAGAAGTTTCTGGCCAAGCTGAAGAAATGATTTGCCTGAAAACGACTATTGAACACGTGCGAGACGTGAATACTTCAAGGGAAAAATCGTGTAACCGAATCATAATCTTGTGTTATTGTCCGCGCGTTTTTTAGCTCGTCGAATAAAAACAGGAAGTTTGAACCTCTGCTTTTAACAAGAAAGTCTTCAAAGTTGGTCGCTTTGCCAAATCAGTATCAGCCCTATGGCAAACGGCCAACCCAGCAGATTGGGGAATCTGCTGCATATTCAGCATACTGGCCGCCCCCTAAGCCATAGGAGATGAAATGTCCAAAACAAAATCATTTGTGATGTGCGCTGCGCTGTTTATTTTGACCACAGTCAATTGCCTGGCTGACCCTCAAAAAAGCCAGTCTCTGGTTGCCGAGGCCTGGAAAGCCTGGAGCGAAAACAATCAGCAACTAACCGAAGCCAAACTGGTTGCCGCCGTCAAAGAAGACCCAAACAATGCCAGAGCTTATCTTGGGTTATACCTGCTTTATGGAATGCAGGGTAAAGATCAGAAAGCTTGGGAGTCATTGAAAGTCGTCCTGCAAAATAAAGAAACTTCATACCCTTACATTTTTGCGGTGATGGGTTCGTCAGGAGTTTTTAGACAGCAGTTCGATTCGCCAAATTCAGAAGCGATAACGATGCTGGAAGCGATGAGCAAGTCGGCTGATCCAGAAGGAATCCTGAAAGCCATGGCCAATGAAGCTCTGGGAATTTATTACCAGGATCAAGGCGATCTGGTGAAATCGGCGCGTTACTTCCAAAATCAAAATTCAATAAAAGACTGGCTGGTTCTGGGGCCGTTTGAAAACATCTCGGCTTCAGGGATTGAAAAAGTCTTTCCGCCCGAATCCGAATTCGCAACGGGCCAAACTTATCCGGGTAAGAATGGGATTCCGGCAAAATGGTTCCGCCCGTCCGCAATCAAGCGCGATCAATGGATAGACTTCAGCCGCTATTTTGTGGCAGAGAGTGCAATCTTCTACGCCAACACCTTCGTTTACTCGCCGAAAAAACAGACAGTTCAGTTGCGTGTAGGAACGTCAGGCTCTGTGAAAGTCTTTCTGAACGATCAGCAGCTTTTTGAATACCTGGACGAAAACAACAACGACCTGGACACATACGTCATCGAGACTGAATTGCAGGAAGGTTGGAACCGCGTCCTGATTAAATGCGGAATGTCTGAAATTGAGTCCTGCAACTTCATGCTGCGCGTCACTGACCGAAGCGGCGAGCCGATCTCCGGGCTGGAAGTTTCGACTGAATCCAAAACTTACCCGCGCCGGCCTGGTGCCTCGGTCAAGGTAATAGAAAACTTCGCCGAAGCCTTCTTCAAGGCCAGAATCAAAGAGAACCCAGATTATCTGGAAAATTACGCGCTACTGGCTGAATGTTATTTACGCAATGACAAAGCGACCGAAGCTGAATTGGTTTTGCGTCAGGCATCATCCCGCGCATCGAAATGCGCCTTGTTCGACATTTATCTGGTTGAAGCTTACAGACGTGGTGAAAAGAGTGACGAAATCTCTACCGTCTATGAGCGCATCAATTCAGCCGATCCAAACATCCCTCAAGCCATCGTCTACCAAATCAACACCCATTTCGCCAACAAGGAATTTGATAAGGCTGAAGAGTTGATAAAAAAATACGAAAAGCTGCGCCCTGAATCCGAAGAGCTTTACGATCTGAAGCTGGCCCTTTACGAAAAGAAAAATCTGGTTGACCAGTCCATCGCCACCAATCAGAAAGCGTTCAAACTTTATCCGTCTAACTGGTCTTTTGTTTATGGTGAAGCGGCATATTTGGTTGATTCGAGTCAGAAATACGATCGCGCCATCAGCTTGATCGAAAAATACATGGCGAAGAACTATGACTACTCAGTGCTGAAAACGCTGGCTGGTTTTTACCTGCAATCATCCAACGTCAAAAAATGGCAGGAGTATTACAACAAACTTCTTGAGCTTGACCCGGCGGCCTCAACAACATACTGGGAAATGTCGGAAGTGTTTTTCAAACAGCAGGATTACACTCAGGCAGAGAAAATGGTCAGAAAGGCCCTGGAATTATGCCCGAACAGCTCAGTTTATTGGTCGCGTGTCGGTGAAATCCAGCGCATCAGAAAAGAAACTGCAGCAGCCAAAGAATCTTACAGAGAGGCGCTGAAATACCATCCACAGGATTACGAAGCCCTGACAGTGCTGCGTGAACTTGAAGGCAAGCCTTCCGTTTTCACGCTCTTTCCCAGCGAAGACATCAAACAACTGATTGCCAAAGCGCCAGCCGCCACTGCCTACCCCGAAAGCGGCGGCGTCATACTGCTTCAGGATATTAAGAGAGTGATCTACCCAGGAGGCGGCGCATCTGAAATCAACAGCGAGGTCTTGATCAAGGTCTTTAACAAACGCGGTATTGACGATTTCAAGGAATACTACATTCCTTTCAACTCCTTCAGCCAAACGCTGACCGTCGAAAAAGCCGTCGTGACAAAGCCAAATGGAACGGAAATCAAGGCGGATACGAATTTTAATCACCTGGTCTTCAAATCACTGGAAGACAACGACACGATTTACATCAAATGGAATGTTCGGAATTACCAGTCAGGCCAGTTCTTCCGTGATTTCTGGGACACACAGTATTTCAACACCTTTTACCCGTCGAAGATAACTCGTTACTCACTGCTGGCTCCGCGCGATTATCAGTTCAAGATCAGCGCGCAAAACATGCCTGCCGAACCAGTCAAAAAGGAAACCGATGCCGGAACCATCCACCAATGGATGGTGCAGGATGAGCCTGGCGTAGTGCCAGAAGTCGGAATGCCGCCTTTCGCAGATGTCGCCAAGATTCTGCATCTGTCCAGTGTCAGCGAATGGAGTACCATCGTTAGTTGGTACACAGACCTGGCTCAGACAAAAACGAAAAGCTCTTATGAAATCAAGGAGTTGATTGAACAACTTTTCGCTGCAAAGAAAAACGCGACCGAGGAAGAGAAGATCGAAACGGTCTACAACTTCATCACAGAAAACATCCGTTACAGCAGCGTATCGTTCCGCCAATCCGGGTTAATTCCGCAAAAAGCGCGCGACGTGCTGGTCAACAAAATTGGCGACTGCAAAGACGTCGCAACACTTTGTATCACCATGCTCAACGAAATCGGCATTCGCGCACATTATGTGCTGGTCAACACGCGAGACGCCGGCCAGGGAGCCAATGTGCTGCCTGCCATTTTGTTCAACCATTGCATCGTCGCCGTTGAAACAAGCAGCGGGCTGAAGTATCTGGACCTGACTGCTCACAACTATCCTATTGGATCGTTGCCAGCAATGGATGTCGAAGCTCTTTCACTGCTTATCAAACCCGGCGTCAAAAATGCCGGGCCGTTGCCAGCCGATCAACTGGCCAAACGTCACATCTCTCATCAAAGCAAGATGGAGATCAAAAACGATATGAGCGTTAGTTTGAGTTACAAGTCTGATTGGCAAGGTGAAGCGTCTACTTACCTGCGACAAATTTTCCGCGACAAAGGCCCGGAAGAGCGGCAGAAAATTTGGACCAACATCATTGCCACTCAGTTGCCCGGCGTGCGAATTGACAAGTTGGATTTTGTCGGCCTGGATGGCCCCAAACCTTCAACCCAGGTCATATCGCAATTTGAAGCCGCAAACTACTTGTCCGAAGCCGGTCAGTTCAAACTGCTGAAACTTCCATGGCTTGATAGAATTGCGGCGGCTCCGGCCCAGAAAGAGCGAAAGTTCCCTTACAATTACTGGCCTTACGCGGATAGGATCGAAGAGCGAATCGAGGTTCGTTTGCCGGAAGGTTACGAGCCGCTGGAGCTTAGCAAAGACGTGAAACTGTCTTCGTCTGCTGCCGATTATTCGATTAAGTATAGCTTCGCCGATGGAGTCATCACCATCAGCCGGGAAATCATCAATAAAAAATCCGTGATTGCTATTAGCGAATACGCCGACTTCCAGCAATTCTGTCGAAGCGTACAAAAGGCTGACGACAGCAGCATTCTGCTGAAATCCGTTCGGTAAAAAATCATTGCCCGCGAATCGCGCGCCGTACCTTGATTATTTCCCAGGCAAGGCGCACAACTCGCGGGCAATTTTTTTCTCCTGCTCAACTCCAGCAATCAGGCAGAGACAGCCAAATCGCCGATTTCCAATGAAACCGCAGAAGCCTGAATTACTGCCGCTACTCGTACTGCATCGTGAACCTGGTCTTCGCTGACGCCGCCGTCAACTACGACTTTTTCGTGAGATCGAATGCACATTTCACAGCCGTTGATTGCGCTGACCGCCAGACAGAACAACTCGAAATCAACCTTGCTGCCGAGCGGTTTACCAATCCAATTCATTCTCAACCGAGGCGGTTTGGTCGAATAACTTTCTTTGCCGACCATATGCCGGAACCTGTAATAAACATTGTTCATCGCCATCAATGAAGCCGCGGCCTTGGCGTCTTCGATGACCGATGCATCAACCTTGCCCTGAGCGTCGGCGAAGACCGCTTGAGCAACTTCAGAGTTGCGCGTCGCAATCGCCGAAGCCACGGCAGTTCCCCACAATTGCTCTGCACTCAACGATGATGATTGAAAAACCGATTGCAGATTCAATCGCGTGTCTTTGGCTGCGTCGGGCAAAACCTCGCGCAGCTTTTCTATTTGACTCATATCTTCTCCCTCTTTCTCCTGTTTGATTTCATCCGCTCATTAACAGTTGCGGTACCGACTCTTTTATTTGCCGACTGGAGCGCATAGCTCCAATGCATGTCCATCGGGATCGCTGAAGTAAACCGATTTTGCAGGCATCCATTCATGAAAATGCGGCCCGTCAATTTCGACGCCTTTCGTTTTCAACATCTCAGCAGCGCGCTCAATATCGGCTTCTTCAACGGTAAAGGCGTAATGCGTAAGCGGCCATTCGCCTTTGTTTTCCTGAAGTACCAGCATTCCCTGCTGGCCGCCTGCTCTCAGGAAAAGCCAGTTGCGCTTTTCATCCCTGAGCCCCACTTCTAAACCAAGCACTTCGCAATAGAAGGTTTCAGCTCGCGGAAGGTCTTTGACTGGGATAGCGACTTCGTAAATCCCTCGAATCGGTAACATAGTTCCTCCCTCTCTAATTTTGTAATCCATCCACGAATTCTCCCGAATTCGTGGATGGATTTCCGAAAGCAGTTAGGCTTTGCCCAACGTTTCCTCGCCTTTCTCCCAATTGCAGGGGCAGAGTTCGCCGCTCTGCAAACCATCCAGCACACGCAATGTATCGTCAACGTTGCGGCCAACCGACAGATCGTTGACGCTAACCCAACGAATGATTCCTTCAGGGTCAACGATGAAGGTCGCGCGCAAAGCTACGCCTGCCTGTTTGTGCAAAATGCCGAGTTCCGATGTCAGTTCGCGTTTGATGTCTGCCAGCATTGGAAACGGCAGGTCTTTCAAATCGGCGTGACTGTTACGCCAGGCCAGATGCACGTAATGCGAATCGGTGCTGCCACCCAAAACCTGAGCATCTCGATCAGCGAAATCACGATTGCGTTTGCCAAACTCTGCGATTTCCGTCGGGCAGATGAAGGTGAAATCCATCGGCCAGAAAAACACGACTTTCCATTTGCCCGGATAACTGTCGCTGTTGATTTCGGCGAACTCCTTGCCTTTTTCCAGGCTGACAGCTGCCTTCAAATTGAAACTCGGAAACTTATCTCCAATCGTAAGCATTGATTTTCTCCTTTGTTTTTATCTATTTTCAGATTAAGTCTAAATATCAAATCAAAAAAAGAGCACAACGAGCGCTTCGTTGTGCGATTACTTCTGCTGCTGACAGTCTCCGCAGATTCCTCGAACCGTCACTTGATAGTTCTCAATCTTGGGATTGCCAGGCAGGGAACAAAATTGAAGCGAGCCGATGGCGTCGCAATCAATATCTTCGACTTTGCCGCATCGGCGACAAACGAAATGGTGATGGTCTGAGACATTAGGGTCATAGCGAACTGTCCCTCCTTCAAATACTTCCCTGACCAGCCCAGAACCTTTCAACCAGTTCAAAGTGTTGTAAACCGTAGCCCGCGAAGTCATAGGAAACTTCTCGTTGACAGCCGTCAGCACTTCGTCCGCCGTTGGATGATTGTGCGAAGCCTGAAGGTATTCGACAATTGCCCGCCGCTGCGGAGTCATCTTTAACCCGTAGGACGTAACCATCGCTTCAACTGTTTGTGATTGTAATCTCGCCATTTCACTAACTAGACTAATTCTAAATTGAGACTCCGTCAAGGGGCTTTTCTAAAAATCTGAGTCAAAAATTTTGCTGAGCTTCAGGGTGAATCCGGGCAAAACTGATTCACCGCTGATGCTTTCCGGAGATTCAAGAATTTCGACTTCGGTGTTCGGGCGGTAAACGTAAACTCGCCGCTCCTGTGGATCAATCAGCCATCCCAACTGAGCGCCATTGGCAATGTACTCCTCCATCTTCTCTTTCAGGCGATTGATGCGGTCTGATGTTGATCGCAATTCAACGACGAAATCCGGGCAAAGCGGCAACCAATCGTCCAGTTGATCTTGCGACAACTCAACTAACCGCTCTCGCTTTACCCAACTGGCATCGGGCGCGCGCGTAGCACCGTTAGGCAATTTGAAACCCGACGAGGAATCAAAGACAAGTCCGGAATCATCGTTGTCAGCCCAATACTCCAATTGAGCGGTGATTTTGCTATTCTTAAACCCTGTCTTGCTTTTGGCTGGGGGCATAACTTCAATCACTCCTTTTGCGCTTCGCTCAATTCGCATTTCACTGTTTGCCTGGACAAATTCATCAAACTCCCTATCAGTCATTGCAACATCAAGTTCAAGAAAGAAATCGCCAAGCAGTTGCGAAGGAACGCGAATCGGCAAAAGCTCAGGTCTTCTGGCTTTTGCCCTTATTTTCGGCATTTCGAGTTTTGCTTGCGGGATAGCCATTGCGTATACCTCCCAAATTAAAGTCTTTCGATGACGTTTTTTGCGAAATAAGTCAGGATCAAATCCGCTCCAGCTCGTTTGATTGCGATCAGAGATTCCATCATCACGCGCTCTTCGTCAATCCAGCCAAGCTGCCCGGCGGCTTTGATCTGAGCGTATTCGCCAGAAACTTGATAAGCCGCCAGCGGCAAATTGAATCGTTCACGCACGGCTCTGATCACGTCCAGATAAGGCAGCGCGGGTTTGACCATCAACATATCTGCGCCTTGTTCAACGTCAAGTTCGGCTTCGCGCAAAGCTTCGCGGATATTCGGCGGGTCCATCTGATAGCTACGCCGGTCGCCGAACTGAGGCGCGCTGTCGGCTGCCATTCCATCCATCATGCCAGAAGGCGCGATGATGTCGGCTCCGGCTTGAGCCTGACTAACAGCAGTTTGAGCCAAAGTCGCCAGCGTAGGGTCATTGGCCACATCGTTATCTTCAATCGTGCCGCAATGTCCATGCGAAGTGTATTCGCACAAACAGGTGTCGGCCATCACAACCAAATCTTTGACTTCACGTTTGACGGCGCGAATCGCTCGCTGAGTAATTCCGTCTTCGGCAAAAGCGTCGCTTCCCTGCTCGTCTTTTTGTTCAGGCAAACCGAAAACGATAATTGATCGCACGCCCAACGACCGAGCGGCTTCGCATTCTTTGACCAGTTCATCAACCGACAGATTGAAAACGCCGGGCATAGATTTGATCTCTTTACGAACGCCTTCGCCCGGGCAGGCAAACAGCGGATAAATCAGGTCGGACGGCGCAAGTCTTGTTTCGCGCACCATCTCTCGAATTGCAGCGGTGCGGCGCAATCTCCGCGGACGTTGAATCAATGATTTCATAAATTCTCCTTCAACTCGTTTGAGCAATTATCGCCTGGCAAACATGCCCAACTTGTTCGTCAGTTAATTGCGGAAACATAGGCAAGCTTAAAACTTCGCGCGCGGCAAGTTCGGTTTCAGGCAAAGCCACATTCGCGTAATGCCGATAAGCCGGTTGCTGATGAATCGGCACTGGGTAATGAATCAAGGTGCCGATGCCTTTTGTTCGCAGGCGATCCTTCAAAGTCTCCCGCTCGCCGCTTCGCACAACATACTGATGGTAAACATGCGAAACATCGCCGATGCTTTTCGGCAGATTCAACCCGCCATCCTTCAAGCCTTCATTATAAGCCGACGCAATCTGCCTTCGCCTTGAGTTTTCTTTATCCAGAGCCTTCAGCTTCACTCGCAGCAAAGCGGCCTGCAATTCATCCAACCGCGAATTCATTCCGGCAATTTCGCTGACATAACGTTCACGCCAGCCGTATTCGCGCAGCAGTTTCAATCGTTCGGCCAAACCGGCGTCGTTCGTCACAACTGCTCCGCCATCACCAAGCGCGCCAAGATTTTTCGTAGGATAAAAACTGAAAGTCGCAATGTCGCCAATCGAACCGACTCGTCTGTCAGCGAATCCATCTTTTATTGAAGCCCCGTGAGATTGTGCGCAATCTTCCACAACTCGCAGATCGTATCGCCTGGCCAGTTCTTGAATCGCAGCCATATCAGCCGGATGACCGTAAAGATGAACCGCAATTATCGCTTTCAGTTTTGCCTTGCCGCGATAAGCTTTTATCACGTCTTCGATCCACTGCGGACTGATGGTGAAAGTCGCCGGATCAATATCCACCATCAAAGGCTCGGCTCCCGCCAACTCAATCGCCGCCACCGTAGCCACAGCCGTATGCGAAACCGTAATCACCGCATCGCCCGCGCCAACTCCGCAAGCGCGCAAAGCCAGCACAATCGCATCTGTTCCGTTAGCCACGCCAACACTATGTTCGACGCCGATGTAAGCAGCAAACTCTTGCTCAAAAGCCGTGACCTGTTTCCCCAAAATGTACCAGCCGCTATCCAGCGTTTGTTTGATGGCTTCGTCAATCTCCTGCTGATGCGCCAGATAACTCGCTTTCGGATCACTTTGCGGAACAATCAACGTCATAAAACCCCTTAGCCAATCACCACTTACAAATACTTAGCCAGATGCTCTCGATAAAATCCCAGAGTTTGTTGTAAACCTTTGCGCAAACTCGTTTGTGGCTGCCAGCCCAAAACTTCGGCAATTTTGCCGAAGTCCGCGTAATAATCTCCAATGTCTATGCGTTTGCGATCAGCCGGGTAAGTCCTAGTCACGTACTCGCCGCCGCCGTTCATTTCCACAACCAAGTCAGCCAGGTCTTTCAAACTAACGACCGATTCGCCGCCCAGGTTGAAAATCTCGCCGTTGGCTTTTTCACTCGCAGCCGCCAGCAGAAAAGCCTCGACGGCATCGTCAACAAAAGTGAAATCGCGCAATTGATGGCCTTCCCAAACTTCAAACGGTTTGCCTTCGACAACCAGCCGAATCCACACGCCCAGAAAAGTTTGCCGAGCATCTTTGATTCGCATTCGCGGACCGTAAGTATTCGTCAGCCGCAACGCGCACGAACGAATGCCGTAAACATTGTTGTAAAGGATGTGATACCACTCGCCGGCCATTTTGTTGATGCCATTCACATCCACCGGTCGCAGCAGATGCTTTTCATCAACCGGCAGATAATCCGGCTTGCCGTAAAGTTGCCGCGTAGAAGCGAAGACGATTTTGATCGCCGGGTTATATTTTCGACAAGCTTCAAGAATCGAAAGTTGAGCGCGGCAATTGATCTCAAGATCAGCGTCAGGATCATTCATCGAATCCATGTGGCTGGTTTGCCCGGCCAGGTTGAAAAGGTAATCCTGCCCTTGAACCAGATAACGCATGCTGTGCGCGTCGCGCACGTCGGAAATGTTCACCTGAACTCTATCTTCCAAACCGGCGATGTTGAACAGGTTGCCCCCGTATTCCGGGATCAAACTGTCCACCGCCAACACCTGCGCGCCAAGCTCAGCCAGACGCCACGCCAGATTCGAACCAATGAATCCCAGCGCGCCAGTAATCAGCACACGACGACCGGCAAAGATGTTTTTGAAATCAATCT
>JBGAPB010000367.1:0-6556 GCA_044221525.1 Blastocatellia bacterium
GTTGCGTGTGGCTCATTCCGGCATGCATTTGCGGAGACCCGGTCAGTCCGGCTTCTTTGCCTTTGGTTAGAATGAAGTGCCGCGAAGCCTTCAACGTAGAGGTGTCAATTTCCACCAGCATATCGTCCATCATGCAGGCTGAATAATGCTTCGTCCCTTGAGGATTGAAGCGCGAGCCGTGCGGCATGGTGCAAGTCGTGATGCGAGCTATTTCCTGCATTTCATCCGTCAGCACCACGGACACCGACGAAGGAACCATGTCTCCGTGCAGGTTGAAATTGACTACATACAGAAAGCTGCCGTCCGGCGAAATGTCCATTGTCGCAGGGAAGTTGCCGAGCGTGACTTTTTTGAGGAATTCATCGTTGGCCGAGTATTTCCAAACCGTTCCGAAAGGCCGCCCGTGACCGAGCGAAACGTAATAGTTCTGCTTGTCGGGCGAAACAGCCACACCATGCGGGCCGTCAATGTCCGGCTCCATCACGCCGGTCTGAAATTCTCGTTCGACTTTTGCTCCGCCAGGGCCGAAGCGAATCAGCGAAATCTTGTCGGCGGATTCCGAAAGCACATAAACCAGATAATCCTGAGTCGGCGCTTTCTGTGCAAACGCCGTCACCGTCCAAGCCAGTATCGCAACAGTCACAAACAACTTCTTCATCCTTGCTTCCTTCGAGAAAACGTTTTTCCCACGAAGGCAGGAATGAAGAAAAATAGACAGGATTAACATGATTGAACAGGATTGGCATCAGTTTGGTTTATTCAACTTCTACTGACTTTTCATCCTGTTGAATCCTGTAAATCCTGTCTAAAAATTCTTCCCCTTCATGCTTTCTTCGTGTGCCTTCGTGGGAGAGATTTTAGGGTTTCGCGTCCATCCAGTTTTTGCCGCTGCCCAATTCCACCGGCAAAGGCACGGCCAATTTGACGGCGTTTTCCATTGCGGCTTTCACTACCTGACCGGTTTTTTCCAGTTCGCTTTCGGGCACTTCAAACACCAGTTCGTCGTGAACTTGCAGAATCATTTTGGCGCTCAGCTTTTCCTTCTTCAGAGCTTCCCAAACATGCAGCATCGCCAGTTTGACGATGTCCGAAGCCGAGCCTTGCATAGGCATATTCACCGCTTCGCGTTCAGCGCGAGCGCGAGCTGCGCCTTTGCTGGCCAGGTCGTTCATCCTCCGCAAGCGTCCAAAGATCGAACGAACTGAGTTGCCTGCCGAGCGAGCCAGTTCAGGCAATTCGTCCATGTACTTTTTGACGTTGGCGTAAGTCGCGTACCAATCGTCAATCACTTTGCGGGCTTCGGTGCGGTTGATGCCTACGCGCTGAGCCAGACCGAACGGCCCGATGACGTAAGCGATTCCAAAGTTGACGATCTTGGCGACGCGACGTTTTTCTTTCAGTTCTTCAGCGGTCTTTGCGCCGAAAACTTCGCGGGCGGTGCGTTCGTGGATGTCTTCGTTTTTGCTGAAAGCGTCCAGCATCACAGGGTCTTTGGTGATGTGAGCCAGCAGCCGCAATTCGATCTGAGAATAATCCGCCGACAGCAGCACGCTACCATCCGCCGGGATGAAGGCTCGGCGAATGCGTTTGCCCATCTCCGTGCGAATAGGAATGTTTTGCAGGTTAGGATCGGTCGAAGACAGTCGCCCGGTAGCGGCAATCGTCTGATTCAGAGTCGTATGAATGCGGCCATCCGCCGGGTGAATCAGAGAAGGGAAGGCGTCAACGTAAGTGCTTTTCAGCTTCGACAATTCGCGGTGGTCAATCACCAAGCGAGGCAGTTCGTACTTTTCGGCCAGTTCATCCAGCACGTCTCGGCTGGTGGAAATCTGCCCCGTCGCCGTGCGTTTGGAAACTTCAAAGTTCAGTTCTTCAAAAACTTCGCCAAGCTGTTGCGGCGAAGCGATGTTGAATTCGCGCCCGGCCAGTTCGTAAATCTTCAGCGACAGCCGCGCGATTTCTTCGGCCATTTCCACCGAAAGTTTTGCCAGCACGTCTGTGTCCACGCGAAAGCCAGCCTGCTCGATTTCGTATAACAGCGGAACCAGCGGCATTTCGATTTGCTGGTAAACGTAATCCAGCGTCTGTTCCTGAAAGTCGAATTGCGTTTTGTCGTCGGCGATTTTCGAGTTCATCGCTCGGCAAAGTTGCAAATTCAAATCAGCAGCTTGAGTGGTCAATTCGCTGTCTTTGGCCAAACCGAATCCGCCCAGATGTTCGTTGGCAAGTTGCGTGACTTCGTACTTCGACCGGTCGGAATCCAGCAGATAGCCTTGCAGCAAAGTGTCGTCGGTTGCCGTTGCAATGCTGATCCCAAGTCGGCCAAGCGCGTGAATCGCTCGTTTCAAATCAAAGGTCGCTTTTTCAATCAACCGATTGCCGAAGACTTCTTTCAGCAACTTGATGGCTTCGTCGCGGTCGTCGCAGTCGTCACTGTTCGGCCAAATCAAAGTGCGTAGCCGAATTCGCCGCGCTGGAAAACGCCACGCCGATCAATTCGCCTTCGCCGTTTTCGCTCAAACCGAAAGCGAATCGGCCAACGTCGGCCAGCGCGTTTGTCAGCTTGCTCAGGTCTTCAACTGTGGAGATTCGTGCGTAATTTGAATCCGCTTGTTCGGCGACTTTGATTTCGACCTTCTCGCCTTCGGTCGCGCCTTTGGCAAATTCGCGCGTCAGCGTGGCGAACTCCAATTCGGCAAACAGGTCGTGAGCCGCCTGATAATCCGGCGATTCGTAAATCAGCCCCTTCAAGTCCAACTTGACCGGAACGTTGACATCAATCGTGGCCAGTTCGCGCGACAGACGAATCTGCTCGGCGTTGTCGCGCAACGATTCGCGGTAAGTTTTACGTTTGACCTGCTCCCAACCGGCCAGAGCGTTTTCTATGTTGCCGAACTGTTCCAGCAAACCAACCGCGCCTTTTTCGCCAATGCCCGGAGCGCCCGGAATGCAATCCACAGGGTCGCCCATCAACCCCAACCAATCAATAATCTGGTCTGCGCGCACGCCGAACTTGGCTTTGACACCAGCTTCGTCCATCAGGGTTTCGCCCATGTTCTTTTCCATTCGCAGCATGATTACGTCGGGATCGTGAATGAGCTGAGCCAGGTCTTTGTCGTTGGTGACTAAAACGGTTTGCAACCCTCAGCCGTCGCCTGTCGCGCCAGAGTGCCAAGAATGTCATCGGCTTCGGTACTTTGGAATCTTGACCACTGGCACGCGCAGAGCCGCGCAGACTCGATCAATGTACGGAAGCTGCTGAACCAGGTCCTCCGGCATCTGCGGGCGGTTCGATTTGTAAGCTTCAAACCGTTCCTGGCGAAAAGTTTTCTCCTTGGAATCCAGCACCACGCCAAGGTAATCGGGCTTGTGCTCGGCGATCATCTTCCGCAGTGTCATTGTGAAGCCGTAAATCGCATTCGTCGCCAACCCCTTCGAGTTCGACAACCCGCGAATCGCATAATACGAACGAAAGATGTTTGACATTCCATCAATTAGAAAAAGGCGTTTTTTGTTTGGCATAGTCGGATTATGGGTGAGGCGCGGAGATAGGGTCAAGATATTCAGCGGTTTTGTTTTTACGAGAAAAGCCAGAGTCTGTTACAGTTGTCGCCGAAGGTTGAGCTTATGAAAATTATCGTTGATACATCCGTCGTCATTGCTGTCATTGCTAACGAGCCGGAAAAACCTTTGTTGATTGCCAAGACACAAGGATTTGAATTGATCGCGCCAGCTTCGCTGCACTGGGAGATTGGCAATGCGTTTTCAGCAATGCTCAAACGCCAGCGAATCACGGCTGCACAGGCATTGACGGCTGTAGGCATTTATCAACAGATCGCAATCACACTGCTGGACGTTCCTTTGTCGCAGGCTCTGGAACTGGCTGATCGGCTGAAAATTTATGCCTATGACGCTTATGTAATCGCCTGTGCATTGAATCAAAATTGTTCGTTGCTGGCTTTGGATAGCGGTTTGGTTTATGCCGCAAAAGCAGCGGGCGTTCAGGTTCTGGAGGTAAACTAAAAATGGAAACCATTCGTGAAGATCAAAAATCTCTTTCTTCTGTACTTGAGCTAGCTGAACGCGATGGAGAAGTGCGAATTCAACGTACAGATGGCAATGTGTTCGTTCTCAAGCCTGAAACGATCAAGCGCTCAGCGCTTGATGTCGTAGGGGTTGATTTGGGAGTTTCTTCGGATGAAATCGTGGAATTTATCCGAGAGTCGCGCAAGCAGATACTCGGTAATCCTTAGCGTTTGCAAAATCAAGTTTCGTTCTGCGAATTGTCTCGTTAGCTCCAAAGCTATGAAAAACATCCGCGCAGCCTCCGTTCAGTTCCACCACGCCGCCAACGGCAAAGCCGCCAACCTGGAAAAGATTCGTTCCTTCGTAGCCAAAGCCGCTGCTCATCAAGTCGAACTGATTGTCTTTCCTGAAATGTGCATCACCGGATATTGGCATGTCCGCAAGCTGTCGAAAGCCGAATTGCTTTCATTGTCGGAGCCTGTGCCGGATGGAGATTCGACGCGGGAGTTGCTGGCTCTGGCGGCGAAATATCAGATGACCATCGGCGCGGGTTTGATTGAGCTTGGCGAAGATGGCGCGATGCACAACAGCTATGTCGTAGCCATGCCGGATGGGCGGACGGCGTGTCATCGCAAGTTGCATTCGTTTGAACACGAAGCGATTCGTCCGGGCAATCGCTTCACGGTCTTTGATCTGCCGCAAGGCGTGCGTGCAGGCGTGTTGATTTGTTACGACAACAACTTGATTGAAAACGTCAGGATCACGGCGTTGATGGGAGCTGAAGTGCTGCTGGCTCCGCATCAAACCGGCGGTTGCCGTTCGCGCAGCCCTCGCGCGATGGGAGCGATTGACACGGAATTATGGCTTCGTCGCAACGAATCCCCCGAAGCAATGGAAGCGATCAAATCCGAATTTCGCGGGCCGAAAGGGCGAGGTTGGTTGATGCGCTGGCTGCCTGCTCGCGCGCACGACAACGGAATGTTTCTGATCTTCAGCAATGGCGTAGGCGTTGACGACGACGAAGTCAGAACCGGAAACGCCATGATCCTTGATCCTTACGGAGAGACTTTGGCCGAAAGCTTCAACGCCGATGACGACATGGTGATTGCGGATTTGGACGGGGCGGTGTTGCCGACTTCATCGGGCAGACGATGGCTGCAAGCTCGACGGCCTGAACTGTACGAAGCTCTGACGATTCCAACAGGGAAAGAGCGCGACACACGATCGGTCAGATTTGATGGCTAAATCCGATGCATTTAGCCAGTGGCGAACAAAGATTTGAACTAAAGGCCGGGTCGGTGGTTATAATCGTTGCATTCCCCCTTCAAACACGATTTCAGGTTTCGGTCAGGAAAAACTCAATGCGAATGTTTATTACCACCATTTTTGCGCTTGCTCTTTCAGTTCCGGCTTTGGCTCAAAGCCAGTCGGCTAAATCGCCGGGTGAAATAGCTCGTGAGCAATCGCAAGCCGTTGTCATCGTCGAAGCTCTGGATGATCGCGGTGGCGTCATAAGTCAGGGAAGCGGTTTCATAGTCACGCCGGGCGGCGCAATTGTTAGTAATCTGCATGTTGTTCAAGGTGCTGCAATGTTACGCGTCAAATTGCCGAGCGGCGATGTTTACAAAACCTCTGACCTGGTTGACGTTGACGACACCAAAGACATTGCCATCATCAAGATCAAAGGTTTCAAGCTGCCGACAGTCACGCTGGGCGATTCCGACAAAGCTGAAACCGGCGATTCCATAGTTGCCATCAGCAGTCCTGAAGGTCTGGTCAATTCGCTGACCACCGGGGTCATCAGCGGAGTTCGCCGCCTGGACACTCACAGAGTTTTTCAGATCACAGCGCCAATCAGCCGAGGCAGCAGCGGCGGCGCGCTGTTTAACTCCAACGGCGAAGTTATTGGCATTGTTACTTCCCTGCTGAAAAGCGGTCAGAACATTAACTTTGCGGTGCCGGTAAATTACGCTCGCGGAATGATTGGCGATCAGGTGACGACTTCGCTGGCAAAGTTGCAGCCCGCCGTTATTCGCGAACCTGAAAACAAAACCCCAGACACTTACAATACTGATCAGCCTATTCAGGAACAGATTGTGGTTGCTGCGCGCGGTAAATTGGGAGTGAATGAACAGTTGCCGGTGTTTGTTCGACCTGACGAAGCTCTGGCGCTGTTTTACCGTCTGGTCGAAGGCATTGGTTTGTTAAGTTATAAAGACGTTGGGGAATTGACCAGGATGGCGGCGCTTTCAAAAACCAAAGATACGGATGCCGTCGAAGAATACACAATCAAATATCTGAGCTTTCATCACGGAATGGCCATGAGTTTCAGCAAACCTGACCGTTTGTTGAGCAGCGTTGAATTGCTGGTTACCTGGTCGCTGGACGATGTCAAAAACACTTTTGGCGAAAAGTTCAAAAAACGTACTGTCGGATAAAAACAGATTCTGGAATTCAGCAAACAACCACCTGGTGGTTAGTTGGTGGCATTGATGGATGGAAACGGAATTGTGCGTTCGATAAGGTTTAC
>JBGAPB010000368.1:0-5360 GCA_044221525.1 Blastocatellia bacterium
GCGGTGGTAACAAATTTCCACGTCGTCCCAGTAATCCAAACCGGCTCGGCGAACGGCGGCTTCGTCAGTGCGGAATCCGAGCTTGCCGACCAGATGCAAGGTTGTGAAGGTGGCTCCGCACAGCCGGGCGATGTTGCCGGTGTTCGGCGGAATTTCCGGTTCGATCAACGCGACGTGCAAATTTGAATGTTCGCTGTAATTCATCAACTCCACCCATCACTTCAAGCAAAAGAAAATCCACGAAAGGTCACGAAGTTTCACGAAGAACCACGAAGCTGGTCGAATTGCTTCGTGGTTCTTCGTGGCCTTCGTGGATTTTTTATAGCTTGAAACTGTGAGAAGAGTTGATGACTTACAGCGAACATTCAAAGTTACACGTCGCGTTGATCGAACCGGAGATACCTCCGAATACAGGCAACATAGCCCGGTTGTGCGGAGCGACATTCACCACGTTGCATCTGGTCGGCAAGCTCGGATTCCGCACTGACGAAGCCGCCGTTCGCCGAGCCGGTTTGGATTACTGGGACGACGTGGAAATTTGTTACCACCGCAACATAGAAGCCCTGTACGAAGCCTTGCCCGCCTGCCGGTTTCTGTACTTCACCACCAAAGCAGACCGGCTTTACACCGACTGGCAGTACCAACCGAATGATTGTCTGGTATTTGGAAGAGAAACGCGCGGATTGCCGGAAGAGTTGTTACGCGCAAACTGGGATCGTTGCTTGAAAGTTCCAATGCCGAATCCGGCAATTCGTTCGCTGAATCTGGCGACTTCAGTCGGAATCGTTTTGTACGAAGCGTTGCGGCAAATAGCAAAGCCATAAAAAGTTTGCTTTTGCGTCGTTGATTACTCGTATCGCAAGGCTTCAATCGGATCGAGGCCTGCTGCTTTACGCGCCGGAAAGAATCCAAAGATGATGCCGATAGCAGCAGAGAAAATCACCGAGCCGAAGATAGCTGCTGGTGAAATCAGTGTTGGCCATCCAAGCATCTTCGGAATAAAAATGGAGATGGAAACTCCAAGCGCAATGCCAATGGCTCCGCCCGCCAAACTGAGCACGATGGATTCAATCAAAAACTGTGTCTGAACAATGGATGAACGCGCTCCGATAGCCATACGGATGCCGATTTCGCGTGTTCGTTCAGTAACCGACACCAGCATGATGTTCATGATGCCGATGCCGCCGACCAGCAACGAAACTCCGGCGATGCTGCCAAGCAGCATGGTCATGATTCGATTGGTTTCATCTGCCGCATCGGCAATATCTGTCATATTCCGAACGGAAAAATCGTTTTCCTGATTTGGAGCCAGCTTATGGCGCTGGCGCAACAGATCAGCGATCTGTTGTTCGGCAAGTTTAGTGGCTTCCGGCGAGATGGCGGAAACATTGGCGAATTGAATATAGGTAATCGCCAGCAATTTTTTCTGAACCGTTGTGAAAGGAGCCATAACCAAATCGTCCTGATCTCGGCCCTGCGAATCCTGCCCTCGGCGAGCCAACACTCCGACCACACGAAACGGCAATTCACGAACTCTTATCATTTGCCCAACCGGATCGGTTCCGGGAAACAGAATGTCCGCCACCGTCTGTCCAATAACGGCGACACGAGCAGCGGTTCTAACATCGGCATCAGTAAAAAAGACACCGGTTTGCATTTTCCATTTGCGAATATCCAGGTACTGTTCGCTACAACCCTGAATCTGAGTATTCCAGTTTTGATTGCCAAAAACGACCTGTGCGCGAGACATTACCGACGGACTGGCCATTCCAACACTGGGAACTTCGCGTTTGATGGCTTCTATGTCTTCGACGGTCAAGGTGTTGGTTCCACCCTGATCCGTGCCGCTGCGAACGCCGCCTGTATTTTGCGTGCCTGCGCGAACGAACAGCAGGTTTGTGCCGACGCTGGCGATTTGCTCCTGCACGGAAGCTTGCGCGCCCTGCCCAATGCTGACCATCGCAATCACTGAAGCGACGCCGATAATGACGCCAAGCATGGTCAGCGCCGACCGCATTTTATTGCGAGCCAGAGCACGAAATGCAATTCGAAAAATTACCAGAAAGTTCATACGTTATTCCTCATCATCATCGTCGTCCTCAGTTGGTGGAGGCAACATTTTCAGCTCTTCTGCGGCATCGCGCGGCTCATCAATTCTGTAATCGCTTTTGATTTTACCGTCGCGGAAAACCACCACGCGATCAGTATATTCGGCGATGTCCTGTTCGTGAGTCACAAGCACGATCGTGATGCCTTTTTCGCGATTCAGACGTTGAAAGATTTCCATCACCTCTATCGAAGTTCGGGTGTCCAAATTGCCTGTCGGTTCGTCGGCCAGAATCAAAGTCGGGCGATTAACCAGCGAACGCGCGATAGCGACTCGTTGTTGCTGACCGCCGGAAAGCTGATTGGGATGATTCTGTTCTCGCCCGGCCAACCCGACCGCAATCAGGGCTTCACCAGCACGCTTGTGACGCTCTTCGGTTGGAATGTTCGCATACAACATCGGAAGTTCCACGTTTTCCAATGCCGAAGTACGGGACAACAAATTGAAGCCTTGAAAAACAAAACCGATTTTCAGGTTACGAATATCGGCCCTCTGGTCTTTGGAAAGCTCTGAAATATCTTGTCCATCCAAAATGTATTTACCGCGCGTTGGGCGATCCAAACACCCAATGATATTCATCATCGTGGATTTACCTGAACCAGAGGTACCCATGATCGCCACAAACTCGCCTTCACGAATGGCCAGCGATACGCCTCTCAGCGCGTGAACTTCGACATCGCTTGTCTTGTAAATCTTGTGCAGATGATCAAGTTCGATTACCGCGCGAGCCGTATTTTCAGACTTACGAGCTTTGCCATCTGCGACAACGGTTTTGGGTTGTTCTGTTGCTGTTGCCAATTGCATTTTTGTCTTCAAATGAAAGCCGGGAACCATAAGTGGCAAGCAGTAAGACTGTCCGTCCACTTATGCTTTCCCGGCAATAGTCTGTCTATGATTTTACTACCTGCGTCCACCGCCTGGAGCGCCGCCGCCTGGGCCGCCGCCAAATGGTGCGCCGCCAAATCCAGGCGCGCGAGTGCCGCTTGTTGTCGCAGCCGTGCCGGAAACTTTCTGCCCGACGATGACGACTTCGCCTTCCTGCAATCCGCCTTCGACAACTTCTGTCGCTGTACCGTCGGTGATTCCCAGCTTGACTCTGCGCGGTTGCGGTTTGTTACCGGCGCCCAAAACCCAAACCAAGCGCCATTGGCCTTCAACCGGAACCCCGGATCCGCCTCCGCGAGATCGTGCGCCATCACCCGACTGGCCTTGTTGGCCTTGTTGGCCTTGCTGCCCTTGCTGACCTCCCTGACCCGGTTGGCCTTGTCCCTGCTGTCGCCCTTGCCTGCCACCGGCTTCAGGTTGACCAGCAGCCTGATTCGGCTGAGCGCCTTGCTTGTTTTCAGCAGGTTGAGCACCCGATTGAGCCTGATCCTGACCGCCACGCAGACCACGCATAATTTCCCGTATCTTTTCGGGCGTCATATCTTTCGGCGAAAAGCGAAGCGCGGAATTAGGCAGCCTGATAACTGCTTTGCGTTCGGCAACGGCGAAAGTCAGGTTGGCCGTCATTCCTGGCAGTAATTTCAGATCGGGATTCTGCACATTGATGACAACGTTATATGTGACCACGTTCTGAACGTTCTGCGGACTCAGACGGATTTCCTTGATCTCGCCCTCAAACCTGCGACCGGTATAAGCGTCAACGGTAAATGAAACCTTGTTCTCTTGATTGATTGCGCCAATGTCGGCCTGGTCAATGTTGGCGATGACCTGCATCTGAGTCAGGTCGTTGGCGATGGTAAACAAAACCGGAGCCGAAAGACTGGCGGCCACTGTTTGACCAACGTCCACGTTACGCGAAACAACCACGCCGTCAATCGGAGAAGTAATTGTCGTGTGACTCAGATTTACTTCGGCCAGTTTCAACGAAGCTTCGGCTTGTTTGACCTGTGCCTGTGTTTGCTTGACCTGCGCTTCGGCTCCGGCCAGACCGGCGGTGGAAGAAGATTGTTCACTGGAACGAGCCTGATCTACCTGAGCCGAGGCCTGCTTGTAACGAGCCTCAGCAGACCGGTAATTTGTTCGAGCCGATTCCAGATCGCGTTCGGGAACCAGTCCGCCCGCTGCCAAAGCTTCCTGCCGTTTCAGCAGGCTTGCCGTGTCGTCAAGCTGCGCTTTCAGCGCCGCAAGGTTGGCGCTGGCGCTGGACACACCTGCCTGCAAATTTTGGACGTTGGATTTGGCCGCCAATAATTTGGCCTGAGCGTCGGCGGCACTGGCGCGAGCCTGGTCCAAATTGGCGCGCTGTGACGCGACCTGCGCCTGCAAAATCGAGGGATCGAGTTGCGCAACGACCTGTCCTTTATGGACTTTTGTATTGAAATCAGCATTCAAGGACTGAATGGTTCCCGATACCTGACTTCCAACTTGCACTGTCGTCACGGCTTGCAGTGTGCCCGTGGCAAAAACACTATTGCGAATATCTCCGCGTTCAATTTTGGCGGTTAAGTACTCTTCGGCGCTGGCTTCTCGTTTGCCAAAGAAGTACCAGCCAGCCGTCCCCAACACAGCCAGCGAAATCACAGTTATAGAAATCTGTTTCCCAGAAAATTTAAGTTTCATATGGATTCTCCACACTGACAGACAGGCTTTTGCGCTTTCCGGTTACGCAGACTTTTTCAACTCTTTTATGTTTAAGAATTTTTTTGCCTGGGCGTTGGCTGTTTTCTCCCTGCTTTGACCCGATTATGCGTCCTCAACTGAGCCACCGATCCAGATTTTCAGCCACAAAGCCGTCATCGTTCAATTGCCGATAGCTGACACAAATGCGGTCAATTTCTTCCATCTGTCCGGGTGATAGGTCTTCGCGCGGATCAATGCACCAGCGCCCAGCCATTAAACCTTGCCGCCTCAAAACTTCGTGCAACCCGGCGATACAGCCTGCAAAATTATTCTTCACGTCGAACAGCGCTGCGTTGGCATCGGTCGTTTCAGCCGAACGCGCCAACAAATCGAACGTGCCTTTTTCATCGCGTTTGCAGGTTTTGACCGCTTCAAGCAATTCAACCGCTCGCCGAGTCCATACCGCCCAATGCCCCAGCAAACCACCTGCAAAATGGAGTCGCTCGCCGTTTACCAGACGAAATTCAGTCAACAAGTCGGCGACGATGTTGTCGTCGTTGCCGGTGTATAGGGCGATTTCATTTTGGCGACCGCTGGCGGCCAAAGCCCGGACAACATCCAAAGTTTGATAGCGATTGAAGGGGGCGATTTTCACTGCCGCGACGTTTTCGATTTCAAAGAAAGCCCG
>JBGAPB010000369.1:0-7044 GCA_044221525.1 Blastocatellia bacterium
CAGGATGGACGACGTAACAAATGAAGAACGTTACGCCATTGCCAGTCTGCCGACCGTTGTGTTGATTGACCGCCGCGGCAATGTTCGCCACATAAAACGTGGCACAGGCGAATATCGCAACCTGGAAAAACAATTGGAAAAGCTGATAAATGAGAACTGAGGCTGTTCGCCGGAGATGCAGTCATGACGCATCGGAAACCAAACAATTTCCTTCAACCGCGCCCGCCGACCTTGCGCGTGGACAGTTCTCACGCGCAGCGGCAAAGCGCAGATGCCATCATTCTGCCAATTGTTTACGAACTAGCTGAACCAAATCGCGGATGCTTCAAATCTGACTCAGTCATAGTTCCAATCACCTGGCCGCTCCGCAGAGTTGTAACCACCACCATCATCCCGCTGGGAATTCCAGGCAAATTCCCAGATCGCAAAAAGAAACTCGCCCTGCTGAAACAAAAAGTCGAATTGCGCAGAGAACGCGCAGCCAAGGCCAAAGCACTTCGGGCCAAACAGGCCGAGGTGATTTCACCGCAATCTGAAAACGAGCCAGCAGGCAAAGCCGGATGTTCGCCGACCGCCGTGCCGTTATTGTTGCTGAGCGCGATTGTGTTGGTTGTGTTTGCGTGGGCGTGTTTTAGGTAGCTTTACTGCTCGTAAGCGTAAGCCGCATTCAGCAATCGCGCTTCGTCGAAGTGATTGCCAATCAATTGAATTCCGATTGGCAATCCATCTGACGACACGCCACACGGGACACTGATCGCCGGGACTCCGGCCAGGTTGATCGTCACCGTGTAAATGTCGCCCAGATACATTGCCAAGGGATCATCGGACTTTTCTCCGATTTTGAAGGCAGGCGTCGGAGCAGTTGGCGTGGCAATGACGTCACACTTTTTGAAAGCCTCATCGAAATCGTTGACCAACATCGCCCGCACTCGCTGAGCCTTTTCGTAATAAGCGTCGTAATAACCCGACGACAGTGCGAACGTGCCAAGCATGATTCGCCGTTTGACCTCAGCGCCAAAACCTTCGTCACGGGTACGACGGTACAAATCCGAAAGCGAGCGGGCTTCTTCAGTTCGATGGCCGTAACGCACGCCGTCAAACCGCGCCAGATTCGACGAAGCTTCAGCGGTGGCGATCAAGTAATAAACGGCGACAACATATTTTGTGTGAGGCAAATGGACTTCAACAATTTCAGCGCCACGGTCTTTCAGTTTGCTGATCGCGGCTTCGACGCTCGCTTTGACTTCGGCGTCCAGACCTTCGCCAAAACATTCCGGCGGCACCCCAACGCGCAAACCTTTAATGTCGCCGGTCAACGCCAAAAGAAAGTTCGGAACTTCCACATTCGCCGATGTTGAATCGTGGCGGTCATGGCCGGAAATGACTTGCAACATTCGCGCGGCGTCTTTGGCAGAATTCGCAAACGGCCCAATCTGATCCAGCGAAGAGGCATAAGCCACCAAACCAAATCGCGAGACTCGGCCATAAGTCGGTTTCAATCCAACGATGCCGCAAAACGAAGCCGGTTGGCGAATCGAACCTCCAGTGTCAGAACCCAGCGAAACCGGGACGTGACCGGCGGCGACTGCAACTGCTGAACCGCCTGAACTTCCACCGGGAACGTAATCGGGGTTGACGGGATTTCGCACCGTGCCGAAGGCGGAATTTTCCGTCGAACCACCCATGGCGAATTCGTCCAGATTGGTTTTGGCGACGATGATTGCTCCGGCGGCTTCCAGTTTTTTGACAGCCGTCGCGGTGTAAGGCGGCAGGTAATTTCCCAAAATACGCGACCCGCAGGTCGTGCGGACTCCCGCAACACACATGTTGTCTTTGATGGCGACTGGAATTCCGGCCAGAGGTTTTTCTTTGACGGCGGACTGAATGTCGGCATCCATCGCTTCGGCAAGTTTCAGCGAGGACTCGCGGCTAACAGTCAGATAAGCGTTCAGCCGGTCATTATCGGTTTCTATTTTTTCAATAGTAGATCGGACAATCTCGCTCGGCTTGGCGTCGCCCGATACGTAAAGTTTGTGGATTTCTTCGACAGTCAGTTTCGTGCTCAATGAATTAACTCCGATGAGTTTTTGCGCCAAGCCGCGAAGACGTCAAGAAGACTAAAATTTCTTTGCGGTTTTTGAAGCTTGGCGTGAGATAAAAGTTCTGTTGCTAGATGACTCGCGGAACAGTGAAATGACCTTCGTCCGGGTCTGGCGCTTGTTCCAAAGCCTTTTCCTGGCCGAGGCTCGGTTCAACTACATCTTCCCGCGAAGCATACGAGGTAGCCGCGTTCCCTACGCTGCGCGTCTGCCACGGTTTGACGTTGGATGTGTCCAGTTCATTCAGTTGATCAATGTGTTCAACGATGGCGGCCAGTTGACCGGAAAACGATTCCTTTTCGGCATCGGTCAATTCCAGATTGGCCAGCATGGCGATCTTTTCAACTTCGGTTCGTGTGATAGGCATAGAACGATTTTGAGTTTTGAATTTTAGATTTTGGATTGCTACTGATCGGATTCTTTTCTTTCCAGGCTCTTTGCCGCTGCGCGCAAAAAGGTTTCGCGCAGTTCAGGGTCTTTGATTTCCTGGGCTGATTCTTTCAACTCTTCAGTCAGTTCTTCAGTGTGGTGGAATTCGTAACCGCGCGCTTCGTGGCCGCGAGCTTTCAAAACGAAATCTCGATCCAGCCGGAATTCGATGAAAGAAACCATCGGAGCGCCCAAAAGCGAATTGATGCGAAACAGATAATGACTGGACAGCGATTCCAACTGCTTTTTCCAGAATTGATCCAGCACGGCAACGACCAATTGTTTCTCGTACAAACGAAACGGCACTGAACCGCTCGCCACGCCTTTGCCCGCAGCAACCCTCCAAGCGGCAAAAACTGCCTGCTCACGAACTTCTTCGTTGTCGCCGGAGAGGCGAATCATAGTCGGCAGTAATTTGAGCAGGCTTTCCATCTTCTCAATTTTTCCGCACTCGGCCAGGCACAGCAGTTTTCGTTTTGCCAGCGTCAGGTTGTTTCAGGGAATTTGTGTGAGCAACAACCGGCCAGTATTTCGCAAAGTCGAAATCGGGGCTGTTTTCGCGGTCGTGGCAAATCAGGCAGCTTTCGTTTTTCGCCGGAGTTTTGTAACTGGCAACAGTCGGTTTGGCCACATGCTCGGCTCCTGGGCCGTGGCAGGATTCGCACTGGACGTTTGCCAAATGCGGCGTAGCTTTGATGTTTACGAACCCGCCCGCTTTCTGAAACCCAGCGAATGGCAGCCGATGCAAGCTGCGTCAAAAGTCCGCCGCTTGGTTTCCAAAGCGGCAAAGGCCTGTGAATGACGCGATTTCTGCCAAACGTCGTATTCGGTCTTGTGGCACTTGGCGCAGGTCTCTGATGTGACATAAGCCAAAGGCTGACCGGCATTGTTCGCCGCAAAAGTCTTGGCTTCTTCTTCAGCCATTCGGTTTTGCACTACGTCAATTTTTGCGGGTCGTTTGGTAATCGCCAGCATTTGCGGATCGTCTGGTATGACTTCATCAAGCTCGACATAACGAGCCGTAAATCGTTCAACAACGCTCTCTTGTCGGTGTAAAAACGAAGTCGCCCAAATGCTTGGTTTCTTTAGCAGCGTAAACCACCAGCGAGTTGTTGATCTGTTTAGGGTCTGGAACCAGGCCACGTTCGTCTGTGTTGATTATTATGTCCAGATCATCGTTTTGCCTGGCCAGCCGGTTGACCATCGGCAGTGACAGAAACCCAACAACCACAGTCACATCCACTTTGTCGTGAACTTCAGCCAACGCTGCCTTCACTGCCGCCAACGGGTCATTGATCGCCAGGCCGGAAGCTTTCACTGCCGCCGCTTGTTCTTCAGGCGCGGTGTCGCTGACTCCGATGAAGGCTATCCGAACAGGTTCGGGCAAACGCCTGGCGGTAGCGATTTTGATGACGTAAGGCGCTGAGCAACGCGAGAGGAATCAACAGGTTTGATGTTTGAAGAAATTAGCGGCGACTTTTCTGGCTTCGGTTTGCCAGCCCACGCCGCTGACGGATTCAGCAGCATTCCCACATAGCGCAATCGCGAAAACCTAGGTTGACCACATCCATCCCCATCACTTCATTAGCACGGACAATCCAATCGTTCATCAACCGAATGTCTTCGCGCAATTCTCCAGCCGCGTTGGTTTCATCGCCAAAAATGAATCCGGCGTCCACCTGCAAAGTCGCGGCATCAGGGCTGCGCCGTTTGAAAGCGTTGATGTAACCGGCTCTACGGGCGACTCCGCCCAGCGGATGAATCTGGACAACCGCAAACTTCCAGATTGCCGTGAATTGTCGAAGAGGTAAAAAACGACTATGCCATAACCGTCGTCTTCTCCAAGCCTATTTTTAACCGAGCCGGTCGGGGCAGGTTTTTTTGGCCAAAGCTTCGCGGTCTCCTACTGTTTTGGGCGCTGGCTTTGCGTGACGTTTTGCTGCGAAGTTTTTTTCTGCTGCTGAAAATGCTGGCAAAATTCTGAAGAAAGATTAGTGGCGGTCACTGCCAGCGCAAACATGCAGATAATAGTGGATTGAAACGACTCTTTTTCGGTGCGACATAACTTTTTGAATGCGTACGAAGCGTGACGGCAGGCCGGATTGGCCAACGGCGACAGTGTAGACAAAAAGCCTAAGAGCGACAAGACAACTGTCAGAAACCGTTTGATCTGCCAAAATCTGCCAAAATGTACAAAAACCTTTTAGCAATGGACTTCATTCTGAAAAATTCCGTAATCTTTGCCGAACAAGTGCAAAAGTGGCAAAAATAAATTGCAAACCGGGGTTTCCGGTGTATGATTGCGCTTCAAACCACCCCAAATTTCACAGGAGAAGTACTAATAATGAAAATATCCGACCAAACCCTAAAGATGATTAATCAGCTTACGCCTGGTATTCATGTCAAAGTTGATAAAGTCATTCGCACTCACGTTGCCGCCTGCATGAAAACCGGAAGCCCAATCGAAAATCTCGACCGGTTGTTCATTGAAGCGGTTGAAATCGTCAAGCTTGAAGAACGCTGCCCCGAAATGCGGTTTGAATACTCCGCCGAATGGGAGCCGCTTCGCCGTTACGAACAATACGCCAGCCCACGCGAACTGTAATCATTTAACAATTCATCCCACACTACTGGCCGAAACATTAGCCGCCTTATTGGCCGCTGTCGGCTGCGATGGGCAAAGAAACATTCTTATCTTCGATTATCAGGTGATACAGCATTCAGGCTGCATCACCTGATTTTGCGTTTGAGGCCTGCCAATGAAACTTACGAGTTTTGCCAAATACGCCTGGGGCGTTTTGGCATTCAATCTCTGCGTCATAATGTGGGGAGCTTATGTTCGCGCCAGCAGCTCAGGCGCAGGTTGCGGCAGCCACTGGCCGCTGTGCAATGGCGAAGTCATTCCGCGCGCGCCAACGATTAAAACCCTGATCGAATTTTCTCACCGGCTGACCAGCGGGCTGGCTTTGTTGATGACGGTCGGTTTGCTTGTCTGGGCACTTCGCGCGTTTGCCAAAAAACACCCCGCGCGAATTTATGCTGCGCTTTCGATGTTTTTTATGCTGATGGAAGCGGCAATCGGAGCCGGACTGGTGTTGTTTGAATACGTCGCCGAAAACAAATCCATCGCTCGCGCTTTTTGGATGTCAGGCCATTTGATCAATACGTTTTTGATGCTCTCAACAATAACGCTGACCGCCTGGACGGCTTCTGAAAAGCAAACCGCAACGCCTGAGTCAAAACAGAAAAGCCTGAAATGGGTTTTGGTTTTGGCATTCGTCGGCACCCTGATTCTGGGAGTCAGTGGAGCCGTGACAGCATTGGGCGGTACGCTGTTTCCTGTGGCTTCATTGTCCGAAGGCTTGAAACAGGATTTGTCGCCGACTTCGCATGTGCTGATTCGACTGCGTTTTTATCATCCGTTCATCGCAATCGGAGTTGGCGCGTTACTGGTTACAACGGCTGCGATGGCGCGACGTGCTGGCGATTGGACGCGGAGATTTTCTACTGCGTTAATCACACTGGTGCTGATTCAACTTGGTGCGGGACTGGTTAATCTGCTGTTGCACGCGCCAATCTGGCTTCAGATAATTCATCTGCTGTTGTCGGATCTGGTTTGGATTGCACTGGTGTTGCTGGCGTATACGGCGACAAAGCGTTCACTGTAAAACAAACTTTCTTGAGGACATAAGCTATGGCAACCAAACATCCGGCCTTGCTTGACCAGCGACGAGCAGCTTTAGTCGTGATTGATATGCAGGAGGCTTTTCGCCAGATCATCCCGGGTTTCGATCAAATCACCGAACGCATTGCGTTGCTGGTTCAATCGGCCAAAGTGCTGAACCTTCCGACCATAGTCACCGAACAATATCCCAAAGGACTTGGACGAACAGTTGAGGAAATTGCCAAACACTTGCCCGAAGGTTCGGAGCCGATTGAAAAGCTTTCTTTTTCAGCCTGCGGAGTTCAGGAATTCGATCTGCGATTGCGAGAACTTCACACCGAGCAAGTAATTCTTTGCGGCATCGAGGCTCACATTTGTGTCAGCCAGACGGCTCACGATTTGTTGCACAACGGTTATCAGGTTCATTTGCTGAGTGATGCGGTCGCAACGCGATTGCCACGAAACCGTGAAGTTGCCATCAACAAGATGGCAAAAGCCGGGGCAGTGATTTCTTCGGTGGAAATGGCTTTGTTTGAACTTTGCCCGGCGGGAACGCCGGAGTTCAAACAAATGCAGGCGCTGGTTAAGCAGTTGAACTGATAGTTTATTGCCAGACCAGATTGCGTGGCTTCTTACCCGACAGCGCCTCAATCGTGTTTTCGACCGCCAGCATAGCCATCGCCGTTCTGGTTTCAAGTGTTGCGCTGCCAATGTGCGGCAGCAAAACGACATTCGGCATTTCCATAAGCGGTGCGCTCACCGTCGGTTCATGCTCGAAAACATCCAATCCGGATCCCGCTATTCGGCGTTGATGCTAAGCTTCAAACAGCGCGGCTTCGTTAATTATCGGGC
>JBGAPB010000370.1:0-5280 GCA_044221525.1 Blastocatellia bacterium
GAGCGCACTCGAAATAGCTCATGTTTTCAACCACACCAAGCATTGGCACATTCAACTGTTCAAACATATTGTGAGCTTTGCGAACATCGCCTAGCGCGACTTCCTGCGGCGTAGTCACCAGCACAGCTCCCGCAATGGAAACCATCTGTGCCAGACTCAACTGAACGTCACCCGTTCCCGGAGGCATGTCAACGATCAGATAATCCAGTTCACCCCATTCAACCTGCCGCAGAAACTGCGACACCGCCGAAGTCAACATCGGGCCACGCCAGACGATGGCTTTATCGCCTGGATTCAACAAACCGATGCTCATGGTTTTAACGCCGTGATAAGCCGGCGGGATAATCTTTTCGCCTCGAACCTGAGGCATGTCGCGTCCGCCCATCATAATTGGAACGTTCGGGCCGTAAATGTCTGTGTCAACGATGCCGACTCGCGCGCCCATCAATCCCAATGAAACAGCCAGATTAACCGCCACGGTTGATTTGCCTACGCCACCTTTGCCTGAAGTCACCGCGATGATGTGATTGATTCCAGCAATCTCGGCTTTATCTAACGAACCGCGAGCTTTCGGAACTTCGGCGTCCATTTTAACCTCTGCGCGTTCAACGCCGGGGATGGACATGACCGCCTTTTCAGCTTCGAACTTCAATTGGTCGCGCACCGGACAGGCAGGCGTAGTCAGCACAAATCGAAAACCAACAATGCCACCGCAAATTGAAACATCGCGGATCATGTTCAACGTCACGATGTCTTTGTGCAGGTCGGGGTCTTTCACCGCCCGCAAAGCGTTAAGTACAATTTCTTCTGTAATTTCCTGTTCAACAGCTTCGGCCATTTTACTTTTTCCTTCTCCCTGAAATCTGTGTCAGCTTGCGCTGTACGATCCTGTATTCGCACTGTTGAGCACCATCTGTGATTCGGCATTCGCGGATAACTTCGCAACCAAGGGTTTCCCTGTAAACGCGAATCTCCTCTTCGCAAACTTGCGGATAAGCGACGGCGACGCTTTCTGTCGGGCAGTTGCGTTGGCGCAACCGATAACTGCCGTCTTTCATTTTTTTGATTTCGGCCAAATAGCCTTTGACGTTGATGACTTCAATTAAAGCATTGACCCGTTCATCAAAACTCAAATCCGCGAACTGTCCTTTCAACTGACCGATCAACTCATCGGCTCGCGCGCTCAGGACTTTCAGCAAAGCTCCGTCGCCGAATTGCCGCTCGACATGAACCAGGACTTCTTTGGCAAATTCGTCGTAAATGTGCGGGAAGAAACAGCGCGCTTTTTCAGTCAGCTTGTAAATGAACCTGGGCCGTCCGCGTTCGTGCCGTTCCTGTTCGTAAGCAATCATGCCGTCGCTTTCCAGCAAACCCAAATGACGACGCACGCAGACCTTCGAAACTTTCAGCCTTTCGGCCAACTGTTCGACCCCCATCGCCCCGTTGGTCTTCAACAGATCCAGAATGGCGCTGCGCGATTCTTTTAAGATGTTTTCTGCTGACGTTACTGACACGGTTTGGATGTTAGGAACTGGCTTCGCTTTTGTCAATCGTTTGGTTTCTAAAAGCTGAAACATTTACTCGCCTTTGGGTTTGCCAGGTCGCAAAATGCTCCATGCCAGATACGCGCCAAGCAAAACTGCGAAGAAAAAGCCAATCGCAAACATTGTCCCGGCCCAGCGTTCCCAACCGGGTGGACGAAATACCGACAGCAGAATCGCCAGGCCCACAATAAACGCCGAGGCAATGACACCCAGAACCATGCGGTTCGTCAGCCGTTCCAACCGTGCAATCAGCGGTTCAAAGGAACCTGGTTTCATACCGACTTCAAACCCGCCACGATCAATTTCGTTCAGGATATGGCGAAGCTGTTGCGGAATTTCAACGCCCAGCCGGGCAACATCCAGGCTCGCCTGACCGAGCTTTTTGGCCAACCGGCGCGGAGAAAACAGCCGCAACATCATTTCATCAGCATACGGCGCGATGACTTCGGTCAAATGAAAATCAGGATCGAGCCGCGTTCCAATGCCTTCGGTGATGATGATGGTTTTGACCAACAAAGCCAGATGCGGCGGGATGTGCAGCTTGTGCAGCCGTATGATGGCAAAGGTTTCGTTGAACAGCGGCGCCAGTCGAACTTCGCCGAGCGACAGGCCGAAATACGGTTTGATCAAATGCTCCAGGTCGCGGCGCAATTCATTTCGATCCACGCGGTGTTTGACGACTTCCAACTCCAACACGGCGTCAGTCAAACGGTCGTAATCCTGCCGGGTTAATCCCAAAATCAAATTCGCCAGATAATCCTGCGTTCGTTCGTCAATCACGCCAACCATCCCGAAATCTACCAAGCCGAACCGCCCATCTGGTTCGACAAAGAAATTCCCCGGATGAAGATCAGCGTGAAAAAAACCGTCTTCAAAGATCATCTTCAAAATGGCTTGTGTCCCGCGTTTCGCCAATTCGGTTCGATTGACGCCGAATTCGTCCAGCGCGCTTAACTCGCTGACCTTCACGCCGACAATGCGCTCCTGAGTCAAAATCCGTGAAGTCGTTGTATCCCAAAACACGCGCGGAATGTGAACAGTCTTGTCCGCCGCGAAGTTGGCGGCAAAACGGTCAGCATTCTGGCCTTCGCGAATGTAATCAAGCTCGGCGCGCAAAGTCAGCGCGAATTCCTGCATCAATCCCAACAAATCATAACGTTTGGCAAATTCCCAACGCCGATTCGCGGCTGCCGCCAGGTTCTGCATAATTTCCAAATCTTCTTCGACCTGATCCACCACATTGGGACGACGAATTTTGACGATGACATCACGACCATCCAGCAACCGCGCCGCATGCACTTGGCCAATCGAAGCTGCCGCAAGCGGTTGCCGGTCAAACTCACAAAAGACTTCGCTGATGGGTTGGTTTAGCTCGGATTCAATGACTTCAACCGCCAGCTCGGAATCAAATGGCGGCGCTTCGTCCTGCAATTTGGCAAGCTCCAGCAAATATTCCGGCGGCAGCAAATCAGGTCGGGTCGAAAGCAGTTGGCCAAGTTTTATGAATGTAGCGCCTAGTTCTTCAAACGCGCAACGAATATGCTGAGGCGGAGTCAATGATTGACTGTTGGTCGCATCGCCGGAAGGTTCGCGCTGAAACGGCACAAACCGATCCAACCCCAGTATGCCCAGCAAAAAGCCAAACCCATGCTTGACCAGCGTTTCGGCGATTTGTCTGTACCGATGAAGATGTGTGTCCTTTGGACTGATGAGCAGCGGCATATTGATAATTCTTTCTCCCGTGCCGCAGCTTAACAGTCACCGATGGCATCAGCAAAATTTTGGCTTTACGGGATTCTGACTGCGTAGTTGCGTTGCACGCCAGCCGATGATCTGATTTTATCTGTGAGCGTGTCGTACAAAACAGCAAACACTATGAACGACGTTAAACAGGCATCCACAACAATCAGTCAACCAAAGTCTTCACGGCTTTCGTCGTTTCGCATTATGGCCAATCAGGCATTTGCACGTACGGCTGGCGCTCCGCTTATATCTGGAAATTGCGTAGAGCTGCTGAAAAATGCCAACGGCTTTCGTCGTTTCGCATTATGGCCAATCAGGCATTTGCACGTACGGCTGGCGCTCCGCTTATATCTGGAAATTGCGTAGAGCTGCTGAAAAATGCCAAAGAGAATTATCCCGCCTGGTTGGAGGCTATTCATTCCGCCGAACAAACGATCCACTTTGAAAGTTACATCATCCACGAAGATGAACAGGGTCAACTGTTTGCCGAAGCATTAATGGAAAAGGCGCGCGCAGGCGTCACCGTTCGTCTGATTTACGATTGGGTCGGAGGTCTATCGGCGACTTCCAATAAATTTTGGCGCGCGTTTAAACACGCTGGCGTGGAAGTTCGATGTTTCAATCCGCCAAGTTTCGTCAGCCCGCTTGCTTGGCTTGGCCGAGATCATCGCAAACTGCTGACCGTGGATGGAAAGATCGGCTTTGTCGCTGGATTGTGCGTTGGTCAGATGTGGGTTGGCGAACCCAAAAAAGGAATCGAACCGTGGCGCGACACAGGCGTCAAAGTCATTGGCCCAGCTGTCGCCGAACTGGAACACGCTTTTGCACAAACATGGGCTGAAACCGGAGCGCCATTGCCAGAAAAAGCGTTGATCACGTCTGAGGCATTGCCGCTGGCAGGCAACACAAATTTGCGTGTTGTCGCCGGCGTGCCGAATTCCGCCGGGCTGTATCGCCTGGATCAAATGATAGCGGCGACGGCCAATGAAAGTTTATGGCTGACGGATGCGTATTTCGCCGGCACATCGCCTTATGTGCAATCGCTCAGAGCAGCGGCAATGGACGGCGTTGATGTGCGCTTGCTGGTTCCTCAAGCAACTGATTTGCCGATGATGCGCGCTTTGTCGCGTTCCGGTTATCGCTCGTTACTGGAAGCAGGTGTGCGAGTTTACGAATGGAACGGCCCTATGATTCATGCCAAAACCGCCGTAGCGGATGGCCGATGGGCGCGCGTTGGTTCCTCCAACCTGAATTTGGCAAGCTGGGTCACGAATTGGGAACTGGACATAGTCGTCGAAGACCAGAAGTTCGGCGAAGAAATGGAGCAGATGTTTCTGGAAGATTTGGCCAACTCGACCGAAATTTTGCTGACGGCGAAAAGGCAAATACCAAAATCTCTCAAACGACGTTCCAGGCGATTGAGAGCCAAACTCGACACCATCAGTTCAGGTCGAACCGCAGCCGGAGCTGTCAGACTGGGCAACGCCGTCAGCGCCGCCATAGCCAATCATCGTATTCTCAGTCCAGCCGAAGCGCGAATTATGCTCGGCGGCGGTTCCCTGCTTCTTTTCTTTTCGGTTATCGCAATTTTCTGGCCGAGATTGATTTCGATCCCCCTGGCGGTGCTTGCCGCCTGGCTGGCTGTGTCGTTGTTCGTCAAAGCGTTCCAGCTTCACCGTGAGGGCAAACGCGAAGAATTTGCCCTCCACAAAAAAGCGGCTGATGCCGACAAGCAGTCTTGATTCACAGTAATTCGGAGTGAGCCATCAATGCGTGAAGTAAAATCCTTTCGGGTCGCCACTTACAACATTCACAAATGCGTGGGGCTTGATCGCCGCCTTCGACCAGAACGTATCGTTGAGGTATTGCGCGAGCTTGACGCCGACATCATCGCTTTGCAGGAAGTCCACTGCATTCAGAAAGGCAATTGGCAGAATGGCAATTGGCAAGGCCAGGAAGATCAACACGATCAAGCGCATTTTATCGCCCGCGA